>JAIRWY010000088.1 GCA_031268675.1 Candidatus Ancillula glyptotermitis
ACTTTTGATCCGTCAAGCTTTCCTTTTTGTGTTCCATCATTTTCAACCTCTCCGCCAGGTTCTACGATTACGCGCCCAGTATTATCCACATGTAGTGTGCCGCCATCTGCAATATACAACTTCCCAAATACATCAACAATTCCACCATCTGCAACAGTTAGTGTTTTTCCACTTGGGATGCTTACTTTTTCAACTGCAGAAATAGTAAAAGTTCCACCACTTGGTATTTTCAGATCAGACTTGAGATCTACAAGTATAGTAGTGTTTGATGCATCAACAGAAAA
Organism: Candidatus Ancillula glyptotermitis; assembly: GCA_031268675.1. Classification (GTDB taxonomy): domain Bacteria; phylum Actinomycetota; class Actinomycetes; order Actinomycetales; family Bifidobacteriaceae; genus Ancillula; species Ancillula glyptotermitis. Next base: position 285 of record JAIRWY010000088.1, read on the forward strand.
CTTATCCGAGCCAACCAATATGCCGTTTTCTGGGTCATTACTTCCGCCTTTTATTGTAGTGGTCAAGATTATGGGGTGGTTCGTAATAGTCGTACTTGTCAAAGTATCGGTGTTAATACCACTTCCAGTTGCAATAATTGTTCCACCAGAAATATTAAAAGTGCTGGTTTGATCTAGGTTCTTTCCACTTCCTGCACCCATAGCCAAACAACTTTCGGGCGCTAGTGCTGTAATTGATCCACCTGTGATATTTATATTGCCTACAGGAGCAAATTTACTACTACCAATTGCTGGAGAAGAAATATCTCCACAAGTATGCGGCAATAACTTTGCTGTAACTGCACCTCCAGAAATGTTGATTGTATAATGTTCTAGGTTATATGATTTGCTGTCAACATAAAGTTCATACGGATCTCCACCACCAATTGCTGATGCATTGTCACCACCAATCGCATTAACAACTCCGCCGTTTATAGTTATATTTCCGCTAGCTCCAGAATATCCACCGCCGATACCAGCTGCTCCAGTAGCACCAATTGCAGTAACATCTCCACCATTTATAGTAATATCTCCACCAGGTGAATATGCACCTCCTCCAATTCCTGCTCCACCAGCTTGTTCTACTTCAGAACCTACACTAGAAAAATCAGCACCTTTTGCAAATATAGTTCCGCCATTAATTGTGATAGATCCTAGTCTTTCTTGTGATCCACCTCCAGTGCCTATTGCAGCAGCATCCCCCATTTCTTCAAGCTTGGTCTCAACACTTGCATTGAGAATTCCGTTTTTATTATTATCCCCGTCTGCACTTGTAATCGTTAATTTGCTACCAGTAGGTACATATATTGCAGGAGATCTTGAATCAATGGTTTTCAAGGTATTAGTTCCTTTAAGATTAAGCGTGGCAGTGCCAAGAACTGCAATTGGAGGTATATTCTCTTCAGAAATTATTTGAGCATCTACAAGCGTAATTGTCACTACTGAATCGACAGTCATCATTTTTATATGCTTTTTAGTTGTACTACCAGTAATAACCACATTTGCACCATTATCTATATAGTAACAATCCAAATTCCCGAGTTCGTATGCGCTGTAACAGTCTCTTAGCTGCCATCCAACACCATCAATTATACTTTCATCATTAAGATTGATAGTGGATGACCCTCGCACTCCGCTTATTGTTGAAGTTTTTACTATTCCACTTTTATATGTATTATTGGCTTTAGATCTTGAAAAGATATAATATATGTTTTTCTCAGTATCAAGTCCTGAAAATGTAGTCTCAGTTTGCCATTTGTTATCAGTTGGTACTACATTTTCTGTTGAAATTGCATATTCTATTTCCTGACCTGTTTGATAAATAAGAACTGCAGGATTTAGTACAATGCTTGTTGGCGTTAAAGATTTATATGATGTAGTTCCTATGTCAGATCCATTCAATTTACCTACTAAAGTTCCATGATTAGAAAAAGATCCATACACATCATGTATAGCATTAGCATTGTTAGAAATATCAAGAGTTCCAGTTGTTTCAACAGAAAGATTACCACTGAATTCTAGTTTGCCGTTATCTTGAATGCCCAAACTTCCATATATATTAAGTTTTCCACTAGTATCAATGGATAATGTCTTGCCATTTGGTACAACGACTTTCCATCCCAAAGGTATAGCAAACCTACTATTTTCTGGAATAATAAAATTGACATTTAAAGTTATTGTTTTAGTAGTAGCATTAATGTCTACATCAGCATCTCCAATTAGTGTTCCAGAGTTGGCGTTAGGTATATTCACATCAACTGCACTAAATGCACGTGCTAAAATTGTAGGATTTCCAAAAATATGCGGCGGAGATGAAATATGCGTAGAGTTAGACCCACTTAGCGTACTACCACTAATAATTCCAGCTGCAATAACTGTAGTGTACCCATCTACACTAGATATCATGGTTGTACTATCATGCGCATTACCTAATCCACCAATTGCAACCCCATGCGGATCATGCGGTACTGCAATAACTGTCCCACTTTCTATAGATATGACACCAACCTTCTCACTTGCTGAATTTGCGCCAAGTGCAGAAGCATCTTGACCTCCGTACACAGTTATAGAATTATCGTAACCTATATCTCTATTTGAAGATGGCACTTCGACAGTCAAACTAGCATTACCTTTCACATTTAGACCCGCTTTATTATCTGCAGTTGCCTTTAATGTATTGTTATTTTTTAAGTTAATATCTACATTTTCAGTGGTAAGAGTAAGTGGAGATTCAGTTTCTGATGTTATACTTACATTGTCCAAATTAACTATTGTATTCGCATTAGGAGACTCCGCACCAGTCACAACTACCCTCTTATTCGTGGTTGTACCTGAAATTGTTACATCTGCACCGCTGTTGATTGTGTACACGCTAGTTGTTGAATCGTAAGTCCAACCAGTACCACTTGTTTTTGTTTCTGCTTCGTCTGAAAGCTCGATATTTGTATCTGGGCTTGATAAAGGGGTTATAGTACTTAGTACACGTGAAGGTACTTGCGCGCTAATTTGCGTGTTTAAATGCGTTATATGGCTATTTGACTCCAAATCTTGCTCAGCAGAATGAGTTTGCACGCCGTTTTGGTCGTTTAAATGAGCTGCCGCGCCATTATCTTGCGCATCTTGCCCAGAACTAGCAGAATGTTCGCATAAAACTTTAGTTTTATTCAGATCTTGCACGTCTTGTTTAGCAGAACCAGCAGAACCGCCGCGTGAAACGTCAGTTTTACTCAAATCTCGTGCGCCTTGCCCATGATTAGCAGAATGTTTGCATAAAACTTCAGCTTTATTCAGATCTTGTGCGGTGTCTTCTGCAAATGCTGGTAGTTTTATAAATGTGAAGATGGAAAATGCAACAAGTGCAAAAACGGCAATAAGTGGAGTAATTTTTGCATGAAAATTGCGAAAATTACGCATATTCTGCATATTCTGCGCGCTTGAGTTCTTGTTGTTGTTCGTGCTTGTACTCTTAGTGCTGCTCGCGCTTGTACTTGTACACAATCTAGTGCGTGCATGTGCAAGATTTACTGCTCCTATTTTACCGCACTTTTTTATGCTTGTGCTAAATCCAGAGTTATTTACACTACGCTTTATTTGTGCTTGTGCTAGATTTAGCAATATGTACATTGTTTTGCGCAAGTTGTTTACAGCTTGCACTGTTTTTCGCACTGTTTTTTCAGCTAGTTCGCCACTTCTACGCACATCCCTATCTGCACTTGAATTCATCAACTCATCATCACCTGCAATACTCACTTACTTTTCTCCAATCAATATTTGTTTTCACCGTATATAGTGTTATTATATACTATTTGATGAGTTGTTTATAAGATATTTTGGTTATTTTTAATATAAATTCCAACTAAATAGAAGTTTTTTGTATGACCACTACAGAAAATTAGAAAAATAACTACAACTTTTCAATTATTCCACACTTTTAGTAGTTCTTAAAGTATAGTAGTTCTTAAAGTACAGCAAAGTTTTGAATACTTAAGGGTCATAAACTCTGAATTATAGATGCTATACTTCAAGACGTGCTGTCAATTTCAAGACTACTTCATATGAGGTTGCTCCAGATGTTCAGCCAAATGTGCATGTGCATATTTCAGATGTTGATGCTACTTGCGAGTATAAATCCGATGAGTTTGACAAAGCATGCACCAAAGAACACCTTATAATATGTCCGTATCTCCAATATACAAGAGTGGAATCATAGAGAACAAGATATATGTACGCAAATGGTAAATATCAAGGTGAAAAGGCGAACAAAAAGTTAAAGTACTTGGATTTCCAAGCGGAGAAGAAAACACAAACAGAAATGTCATGCGCATAGAATTTGCTCCGTCATACAAGTACATGAATACAGATGACAAATCTAATGCAGATACTTGTACGTTCCTTGAAGATGTGCAGAAAGTCGCGTATAAAGAGCACCCAAATAATCAGCAAGATGCAAATTTAGAAGTTGCGACGTATATTGAGGTATATGCGGTGTATAAAATACGATTCTTTCAAGTGGATTAGAGTACTTGGACAAGGTTGTGTTTCACTTTTTGCCAGATTTCAAACGATAATTTCCAATAAACTACTTTCTGCTGATGTATAAGTGCGGCATGCATTCGCAAAAAGCAAAATTCTGATATAGCTATGAATGGTAATGTTGATGAAGAAAACGCAGGAAGTTGATGATAATATTCAGGGGGAGGTACATGTAAAAACTTCTTCTGGAGCAAATCCAGGTGGTTTTATAACCTAGACCTTCATTAAGGCTATTTATAAGCACGTGGTTTGATTTAAGGTGCTTATGTGTGCTATATACACATGTACTATTTTGAATTCAGCTACGCACATTCTAATCAAAATTCTGCTATAATGGTAATGTTGATGAAAGTTAACAGTCTCTGTTTTGGAACCACTAGAACAAGGTTTTAGAAGTGTTTGCAAAGTGCATGAGTCAAGTCGGCCAGAGATACTATGGAGCAGATAGTTCGAACGCTTCTAGCGCTAATTTCTGCAGAACAAGAATCTGCAGTTGTTGGTTTGTCATGTGGAAACTTGCATGATGATGCTGGTCATGAAAATTATAGCAACGACCACAATAGTAACCGCGACAGTACAAACAGCGGAAAAAACGACCGAAAGATGATCCAAGCAGCTGCAGTTATGAACGGTTTTACAGGTGGCTTAATTTCCAAGAAGCGGCTTTTGCCAATCTACCTCAAGCATACTCGCGAGTTCTGGGGAGCCAGCGAAAAAGTTGACGCGAAGATGCGCCAAATTCTGCAAATAAAACCGCGCAGGACGGCTTCTGGTGTAGCAACAATCACAGTGATGACAAAACCTTGGACCTGCTTAAGTGCATGCATTTACTGCCCCAATGATGTGCGCATGCCCAAGAGTTATCTTGCTGATGAGCCTGTATGCCAGCGAGCACTCCGAGTGTATTTTGACCCCTACTTGCAGGTGATTTCCAGACTCCGCGCGCTCAAGCAAATGGGACACCAGACAAATAAGATTGAGTTGATTATTCTTGGTGGTACTTTTACTGACTACCCAGTGGAATATCAGAACTGGTTTATACATGAACTTTTCCGTGGATTAAACGACTCAGACTTTTCTTCAAAATCTGTTGAAACTACGCCTTATATAAGTGGTAATGAGCAAATGAAAGATAAATATGCACCAGTTATAGGTAATACGCCAAAAGCAGAAGCGCAGGTCAAGGCTCGCAAGGCATTTTATAAACAAGTTGGGTTACTAAATGTACGCAATGAAATTGATGAACAAATGAAAACTACTCAAAAAATGGTGCTAAATCAGGAGTTAACGTATAACCTAGCAATCCGCACTCTTTACCTAGAAAATGATGCATGGAAAGCAGTTGCAGAATTTCAAAAGTCTACTATGGATGAAATTATCAAGCAGCAGAAACTTAATGAACACAGTACGCATAGAGTGGTTGGACTAGTTGTTGAAACTCGTCCTGATACTCTCAACACCAAGAAAATGCTGCACCTAAGGCAACTTGGCTGTACTAAAGTTCAAATTGGTTTGCAAAGCCTTGACGAAAAAGTACTTAAGGCGAACCATCGGAATATAACGCTAGATGAAATTACCAATGCTTTTGCTCTTTTGCGCTTGTACGGTTTTAAGATCCACATTCACTTCATGATGAATTTATATACTTCAAATCCTTATAAAGACTTGTTGGACTACGAGAAATTAGTGACAGATCCTAGATTTTTACCAGATGAGATTAAACTGTATCCGTGTATGCTAGTGGATGGAACGCCTTTGAAATCGCTATATGAAACAGGTGATTGGACACCATATTCACACGATGAACTAGTTACTTTACTTGCTAAATGCACTAAGAAGACCCCCCGTTATGCCCGTATTTCACGCATGATTAGAGATATTTCCGCTGCTGATATTTTAGCTGGCAATAAAAAGAGCAATTTACGACAAACTGTTGATATTGAGCTAAATAAGGAGTTTGAGAACGCAGACACGACCAACAGAATCTGCATAAACGAGATACGATATAGAGAAATTGGTACAAAAAACATCAACACATCTGCCTTGCAAATGCGCACTCATAGTTATCAAACTAATTATACCACAGAATACTTCATCGAGTGGATAACGGAGCAAGATTTAATTGCAGGATTTTTGCGCCTGAGCATTCCAACTGCTGATATTCTAGGTGTAGATAAGCAAAATGACCCATTCTCAGGCTCAATACTAGACCACGCGATGATTAGGGAAGTGCATATATACGGTGCATCGGTAGCGCTAAATCCTCAAGAATTATCAGGAGCAAGCAAAACCCAGCACAAGGGTTTAGGGCGCAAGTTAATTGCTGAGGCTGAAAATATCGCGCGCATGCATAATCGGAAGTTCATACGGGTAATTAGTGCTGTTGGTACGCGTGATTACTACAGAAAGCAGGGTTTTTCAGACTCTGAGTTGTACCAGATTAAGGAACTAAAGGTAGAACCAGATGAATAAAGTTGCAGCTGAGTTCCTCGCGAACCTAAATAATGAGTTCTACAACAATAATGCACAGTCATTTGCTAGTACACGGAAAACGGCGTGGACTGGATGGGACTTGGGCATGCAGATTATTAGCAAGGATATGAAAAACCAGCAACTTAACGCTCATCTAAATAGTTCTTTTTACCTAAATTTGAATCACAAAATAACTACTCAGGATACAGAAAGTATGCTAAATACCCCAGATCAGCAAATATCTGCACATAATAGTATACCATTTCAAATTTTGGATATTGCAGCAGGAAATTTGCGTTTTGAGCAGTTTGTACGCAATAAATACCCAGATCTTTGCTCAAAATTTACTGCAATTGACCACTCACAGGAGCTGTTTGACTCTTCAGAGTTTATGAATGATGATGTTGAATTTATTAGAGAAGATGTTGTGGAGAAAATACTCTACGGGCAAAAAATATGCAGCAAAAAGGCGGATCTTGTGGCTTGTTTTGGGTTTATGCATCATGTGCCAGGTTTTGATAATAGAAAGCAGTTCTTTAACCAACTTGCAGAAATTACACGCCCAGGAGGTTATCTATTCGTGTCATTTTGGGGATTTGCAAACACCGAACCAGGATTAAAAAAAGCGCACAACTTCACAGCTGAATTTATGGCATATGATGATTTGTACAAAGCACATTGCTGTAATTTAACTGAAGAATTAGAGCATGATGATTACTTTTTGGGGTGGAAGAATAACGGAACATATAGATATTGCCACAACTTTCAAGATGAAGAAATTGACCAGCTTAAATTTGCTCTTGAAGTAAATGGACAGTTCACACTCATCAAGAAATATAAAGCTGATGGCAAATCAGGCGCTGAAAACACGTACTTGGTTATGCGGCGAAACAGTGCATATTAACTACTACTGTATTGCCATCTGTGCAACTTCTAGCCACGCAAGCACAGTAAATTGCAACCACTTGTAAATAAACATCATCTATAAGAGCGGATGACGAGACTCGAACTCGCGACCCTAACCTTGGCAAGGTTATGCGCTACCAACTGCGCTACATCCGCACAAGTATATTATACCACACATCCTTATGCGTGTCAAGTATCTGTTGAACAAACTCCACTACCCATTTGGATTATTAACACACTTCAAGAATGTATCACTATCTTCTTTACTAGGAGATTTATCACTATTAGAATATTTATCAACAATTCCGTGCTTTTTCTCGTCCGTTCCACCAAAATCGTACTTGAATTCATCAACTGTATAATCTTCAGGTGCAAGTTTTTCCTCCTTAAGACAACTAACTCGTTGTTCATCTGTTGCATAAACTGTGCTACCATTTGGATAATGTATTGCGTTATAAACCATTTCAAAATTTGAATAGTCAGTTTCTTGCCAACATTTCATTTCGGCATTAAGTTCTTTTTGAGATTGTTCATCCGCAATTTTGTCATCAGTTGAAAAATCTCCAGGCATTTTTATACTTTCCCTGTCTGGTCCACCTTCATGTTTTTCAAAAGCCACTTCATAACCAAGTTTATGCATACAACTAATATACATATCTCGTACATCGTGAAAATCTTGTTCAGAAAAATCTCCATCAGATAGTAACTTTGCAGCTTTTTGGTTCTTGGTGTTCTTATACAAGTCATAAATCTCAGATCCATGCTCGCCAGTAAAACTAGATTTATCTACATCCCTAGAAACTGGTGCTATATCATCACTAGCATTATTTGAAGAAGTACAACTAGTTAGTGAAACGATTAAAACAGTTGCAAATGCAAAAACAGATATTACAGCAAGTAACTTGTTACCAACTTTTACCATATTCACATCATCTCCTCAAGATGAATAACCTTTAACTGCAAGCTTTCTACTTACAACAAGTTCATTATAACAATAAGTGGCTTGTATAAGTCAAGCAAGGTTCTGTCAATATTTGAAGTAGAAGGTTTTACAAGCTGCAAAATGAAGAAACTGCAAATGTTATTCACATTGGTAATTCAAAAATCTAGTTATTGACATTTTACAAGAAGTAGAAAATTCCATCTGTAAACACGCTGTATACTTAATACAAGAACAAGTTAAATAAGTTATTGTGGAAAGGAAAGATTATGACACAATTATATGTAAAATTTGCAAGCCGTATACGCGGGATGATAGAAGACCAACGAGGTGCAGCAACTGTGGAGTACGCAATTGTAATGGTTGCAGCTGCAGGCCTTGCTGGGATACTAATCCTGATACTCAAAAGTGATACTGTACGCACACTACTAGAAAATATCATCACGAATGCACTATCAACTGGTAGTAGTAGTGATTAAGGAGCAAAGAGGATCAGTTACTGCAGAATATGCGATATGTTTACCAGTAGTAGCTTTTTTAATAGTGTTAATAGTTTCACTTGTATCGTTATCATCTACACAAACAAAGTGCCAGAATGCCACTTCGGCAGTTATGCGAACCGCGATAGAACTAGATGATCCGACTTCAGATGAAAATCTACAAACACTACATGCACTAGCGAAGACTGTTGTTGGTGAAGACTATGCAGATGATTATAAACTTGATGTTGTAAAAGATGATGAAAACTGGGTGAAAATCAAGATGGAATTACCTATACACAACAAAATACTCAAGATGATGCTAAAGGAGGTACATGCAGAAGCAGTTGGACGGCTTGATATCTAAAGGAAGTAAAAAACTACTAGAAGAAAAAGGATCTGGAACCATTACAATCATTGGTGTGATTTTTCTTGCAGTTGTTTCAATATCAACAGTTTGCAGTATATTCTACGCATTCTCAAAATACAACGACCTCAAGATGGTGAGCGATATCACTGCACTAGTTTCTGCTAAAGCTGCTCAAAATGGTGAAAATGCCTGTGAAGTTGCAGAAATGGTCTCTGAGAAGAATGAAGACGAACTAGTAAGTTGTCAAGTTCTTGAAAGTGATGTACGGATTAAAATTTCTAGTAGTAAATTGTTATTCGTGTCTGCAACTTCTCAAGCAGGTCCTAGTGCATTGAATTGTCCACCAGATTAACGCACAATTGGTGATTTCGGAGCAGAAACATCAAGAGTTGTCTTACCAGCAATTAGTTCACTAGCCATTATCTGCTTTATATCTGCAAGTTTAAGCGTCAACTGGTTGGTATTACCAATAACGATATTGAAACCACTGTTTTGAATTATCGTAATATCATCACGCGTATTTGCGGTAATTGCTTTAATATTCAATTGTTCATTCGCAATCGTGTCCAGAATGCGCAGTACATCATGTTTTGCCTCAGCAGTTGCAACAACTTCTGGATATACGGGCATATTTTGTGCAACATCGCCTAAAACTTCACCTTCTTTATCAACGAGCTTATCCCCAATCCTACATATTGGTTTTCTAGGCTCAATAACAACTGCAATTTCATGCGGCCATTGTTTCATAACCGTAACTGATTTTACACCATGCATATGAGATATTTCATCTTGCATTTTATCTGTGCTAAACAGTATTAGCGAATGCTTTTCAGTTTGAAACCTGTTGCTTATATTATTCAATGCTTCTCTATCTACAAATACTGGATATTGCTGATCATCAAGACCGAAGAAGTTTACTTTTTGTATCTGAAAAATTGACGAAAACAGTAGAATATATAATCCACCAGTTAATCCTAAACATATAAAAAAATAACGAAGTAGACGTATTACCATCATTCTAACTGCAAAGCGTCGTTTTTCTAGCGCTCTTTGTTCAATTTCCGACAGATTTTTACTACTAAACACCAACAACCTTTTTAAAAATATCTATAAGTGACGGACCTGCACCAACACTCAAAATAACCGCTCCTTTACTGCTCTTTTTTGCTTCATCAAGTGCCATTTTTACCCCACTTTCAAGCGTGTTGGTAGTAAATATTTTTGAATTATATTGAGCTATTGTATTAGGAGAAACATCTGGAAAGTCTTCTTGGATTTCTCTTGCTGGGTAAATTTTAGTTACTATTGGAACATCCATGCGCCCAAGTTGTTGTGCAAATTCTTCAGCAAAATTAAGAGTACGTGAAAATAGATGTGGTTGGAAAAGAGCAATAATTTGCTTATCTGGATATTTCTCTAATGCAGCATCTAGTAATACTCGTATTTCTGTTGGATGATGTGCATAATCATCAACAACTTCAATTGACTTACCGTTGAAATTTAATTCATGAACCTGAAATCGGCGCTGTGCCCCTTGAAACTCGGATAATGCAGTTCTAGCTTCATTTTCACGCGCTCCGACGATTCCAGAAGCCAAAAGAGCAAGTCTAGCATTTACACGATTGTACTCACCTGGAACCTGCAAATTAACTGCACAAGTAGAATCTATAATGTGCAGATTTTCTCGCGGAAGTTGCAATATATCTTGAACTTCAGGAGTGACAACAACATCTTTTGAATTTGCTGCATATCTTCTAAAAGTATTACAAATGTTGTCAAAATTCTTGTAGAAATCTAAATGATCAGCCTCAATACTTGTGATTATTGCAACATCTGAATGATATTTAATAAAACTGCCATCGGATTCATCTGCCTCAGCAACCACTATATGCATACTTTTATCCAAATATCCCCCATTTGTATTCTCTTTGCAAATTTGAGCTTCTGCACCGATGATGAATGAAGAGTTGGCATTAAAAAATATACTAGCAAGCATAGAAGTTACTGTAGTTTTCCCATGACTACCAGCAACTGTTATACTAATATCGTGTGCATTTAACAGAAGTTCAAGCGCATCTGATCTATGGAACACATGAAATTTACCAGAATTTGACTTATACAACTCTATAGCTTTATTCAGCTCCAAGTTCTCACGTTTTATTGCAGATGAATATACAAGTGCATCAACTTTAGGGCTACCATTGACATCAACTATATGTTTCGGACTATGTCCTCCAGTTGCACTATCACAACCAGTTACTTTTGACAACAACGAGAAACAAGTAGCAATTGGAGCAATTCCTGCACCCGAAATTGCCATAAAATGCACATTTTTGCAATCATTAAGCAACTTTTTCGCCAAGATTTGATCAATTTTCTTCGCAAGCAATTTCGCACCATCTGCATTTGCATTTTTTGCTGCAGCATTACTCATTTGAGCAAGCTTTTCTTGTCCTTTTAGTAACTCAATAACTTCAGACTTTATAAAATTTGCGTTGAACTCTGAATCATCAACAATTATCGTACCAGAACCCAAAAGTCTCGCATTCAAATGCTGTTCACCGTTTCCAATTGGTAAAGGAACTAAAACACTTGCCTTTTGCATAATCGCCAATTCATGAACCGTACCAGCACCACTTCTAGCAATAACTAAATCAGCATCCTGCATTAACTCGCTGATATTATCGGAGTACTCAAGAACCTGATATTTCAGCGCTTTTTCTGGATTAGACTTTACGAGTTGTTCTCTGTACTCAAGAGCTTCTTCTGCTTTTTCATATCCAGTTATATGAACTACACTTGCATTATCTAGTAATTCATCAAGAGCTTCAATTACTGCTCTGTTGATTGAAACTGCACCTAGCGAACCCCCGAACACTAAGAGTTGTGGTAATTTGTCATTACTTGTATCTTTTTGCGAACTTCTTGATAAAACAGCAACTGGAAGTCCAGTGCATTCAGCAACATCCATTTTAGCACGCAAGCTGCGCGGCAACTTTGTGTAGTGAAATGTATATGCGAAGTAGTTGCATATTTTAGCACCAAGAATATTTGCAAGACCAACTTTTGCATTTTGCTCATGTACAACAACTGGGATTTTTCGCCGCGATGCTGCAATATATGCAGGTGCTGCAATATATCCTCCAAAACCGACAACAACTTGAATATTTTCATCAACTAGTATTTTTTCAACATCTTTAACTACTGAAAAAAATCGAAGAGGAAGTGTAAGATTCTTCGCAATCTGCTTTAGGCTCCTTACGACTGGAGTTTTTCTAACCTTGAACAATTTGTATCCACTAGTTGGAACAAGTTTTTCCTCTAGTCCATTACTGCCTAGAAAAACTGCGTCTACTCCACGACCTTTTAGTTCATTTGCAACGCAGATTGCGGGTTTTATATGTCCTGCGGTTCCTCCCGCTGCTAGTAATACTTTGAATTTTGGCACACGCTGAAATCTTGAAGAATTGTCTTGTACATCCACACTATAATTATACCACACAATACACTCAACAAGCAGTATAAAAATGCCTAGCACACCATCATCTCGATCGCTTATCCTTGCTACATTCCTGTCCTGGGGAGGTTCAGCGTGACACAATCCGTACTAGGCAGTTATATTATACCACACTTTGCGATTGGAGGTACAAAACATTTAAGCACGTGGAAATGCCTGCAAATAAACCGCTTGTAGTCTTCGCGATGAAACATGTATATATTTCTGAGTTGTTGCAATTGAAGAATGCCCAAGTATTTCCTGAACTATCCGTATATCAGCACTATTATCAATCATGTGCGTTGCCATTGTGTGGCGAATCATGTGAGGGTGAACATTGTCAATATCTGCTGATTTTGCTAGTTTTTGTATAATACGATATGCATCTCGAACCTTCAACCGTGCTCCTTTATTGTGCATAAATAGTGCGCCTGAATTATTCCTTTGATGGACAAGTTCAAGTAGTGCTTTTCTCGCAGTACCATTAAAGGGCACAACTCTACTCTTGTTACCTTTTCCAACTACGCACAGCTGATTCTCTTCAAAATCCAAATCATCAACATTTAGTGATACTGCCTCAAAAATACGCAGTCCAGATGAATAAAGAAGTTCAAAAAGTGTATAATTTCGCAGCGCAGTTTCATACATTTTTGTGTTATTCATCTTCGCATATTCAACATCATGCATTGCCAAATTTAGTATTTTATCCATCTGTTCAGTTGACAAAATATGCGGAAGTTTTTTTTCTGTCTTAGGATATCTGAGGCGCGCTGATGGATTTTTACTGATATAATCATTCTGGTGCAAAAACGAGAAAAATGCTTTAAGAACTGAAACTCTATGATGAATAGTTGTCTTTTTTACTTCAAGACTGACAAGTTTTGTTATATATACTCGTAAAATTTCCAAATCAACATCTTTTATTATTGCTACTTCAACTTCAAACAGAAAAGTATCAAAATGTTCCAAAGCACCAGCGTATGATCGCAAAGTATTAACAGAATAACCACGAATTTTCAAGTTCTCAGTAAATACTCTTATCGCATCCTTAATTTCCATATTACAACCCTTTAACCCAATTTTCTATTAGTTGCAGACCTGCATGACCAGATTTTTCTGGATGAAATTGCGAACCAAAAAGTGTTTTATATTCAACCGCACTAATAAACTTATTGCCATCATGTTCTGTGTAGAAAAACTTTGGTGGTTGATTAGTATCTACATCATATAAATTCTTCAACACGGCGTAGGAATGGACAAAGTAGAAGTATGGATCATCAATCTGATTAAAAAGCGCGGAGCCACTCATGCCTTCAACCTTATTCCAACCAATATGAGGAACTGTTTCTGCGCGAATTTCCTCAACATTGCCCCTAAGTAGTCCGATTCCAGCAATTTCGCCTCCTTCAGTTGAAGAATTAAACATAATCTGATGTCCAACGCAAATTCCAAATACAGGCGATGAGTTCTTAAAGCGCTCAAGAGCTATCTGCTTTCCACGAGCTAGCTCAAAACCGTTCATACACGCAGCGAATGAACCAACACCTGGAATTACTAAACCGTCTGCATTTATAGCATCATCATAATCCTTGGTTATGTTTACATTAGCTCCAACATGAGAAAATGCCCGTTCTGCTGAGCGCAAGTTTCCAAAGCCATAGTCAAAGATAACAACTTTTTTCACTTTAGGGCAACCACCTCTTATTCGCTGTTTTATTATCAGTTCCAATAGTATCATCATCTTCATCTACAGTGTGGAATTTACTAAGAATTATGTCTGCATCTAGTTGTGAAATTTTTGATGTATCCAGAATTTCTTGTAACTGGTCATCATCCATAATATAATCGCAATAATTGTAGTAGCTATTCTTATTAGACTTTGTATTCTTCTTGCTAGTTTTGTAAATACTCTCATCAAAAGGATCAATTTCACCCATTAACACCTTTTCTGCAAAATCTGAAAAATTACTAATCACGAGTGTTGGAATTAGTGAATGCATTTTCGCACCATTTTTATATAGAGATGCATCTATTCTACCAAACACATATTGAATTAGTACTGCATCCATGTCTTGAACTAACTTAGTAAGTCCAACTACTGAGTGCTCCGAGTGCTTATTTCCTGTATCTGGTAAGAATGCCAATGTTCCATACTCTCCATTAGATATTATAATCGCATGAATGTTGGATAGTGTACAAAGTGCGGCACAAACAATAGGCTCTTGTATTGGAAGTATTATCAATGCAATTTTTGGAATACAATCAACCTCACATTCATCATTGATAATTTCATCAGGAACATCAAAATCTAGGTATGAAATATCGCTCATTATAGAACTCCTTTAGTTGACAAAATCTGTCCTTCAATTCTTGGGTTAATTTCAACTGCTTTTCCAAGTGCGCGCGCAAATGCCTTGAACTGTGATTCAACTATATGATGTGGATCTCTTCCGTTCAACAACTTGATATGTGCACAAATTCCTGCATTTGAAGTAATAGATTCAAAAACATGTCTAGTAAGTGAGCCTGCAAAATGGCCAGCAACTAGATGATATACCTGCTCTTTTGGTTCACCACTATGTTCTAAATATGCACGCCCAGAAATATCAACAACTGCCATAGCAAGTGCTTCATCAAGCGGCACAAATGCCGTACCAAACCTAGTAATACCACTTCTGTCTCCCAATGCTTCCTTTATGGCAGTGCCAATGCATATAGCAATATCCTCAACAATATGATGAGAATCAACATCATGGTCACCAGTTGCCTCAACAGTTAAATCAAATAGCGAATGCTTTGAAAATGTCGTGAGCATGTGGTTGTAAAAGCCAATTGGTGTTGAAATGCTTGATAAACCACTACCGTCTAAATTTATACTTACTGTAACTGATGATTCAAGTGTTTTACGCCTAATTTGGGCAGTTCGTGTATTCATTATATATCCTCCTCTTTTTACTTTTCTTGTGATTTTTCTCCATTTATTTCAAAAAAATCTACATTTGCAGTTTGATCTATAACGGTTTCCGATTGTGACCACCGCTTTTTATGCCGAGTTGTATCTGTCTCTGAATGCATTCCACACCCATGATCGCTTGACACAACTCTTGCATCATCACGACTCCACAAGTTCGCGCATACACCAAATAGTTGCCCTAAATCACCCTTAACTGGAATAAAAAAACCGCAAGTCATGCATTTTGCTAGTGATATACGTGTTGAAGCTGTATAAGGACCAGAATTTCCTCTATACCACCTATCTGCAACATCATTTTTAGCATTGAGCGTCATAACTCGCTTTTTATCCAGCGCAATTCTTCCAAGTACTCCAAAATCCACAGCATCATCTGAATTGTCAATGCCCATCAACCTTGAATCTTGCGCATCATACGGTAACTCATCATACTCCATAATATCAGTTGGTTTAATTCTCTGATCCCATGGTACCCATTTTGGTGCCAGAAGTGCTGAATCATCTGGTAAATGCGACACTTCAATGACATTGATATTATTAGAATCTGATAATTTACTCATATAGACGAACCATGTCCAATCTTTGTATCCCTTTAAGTTGGACCTAAAAGAGTGAATACCAGTTGTATCATCAAGCATCTCAAAATCTACATGTTCACCTATATCCTCTGGTTTATTTACACTTGGGAGTAATGCTTTGCGTGCCATATCGACCGCACTACTTAAATCTTTGCCTATCTGTGTTGCTGGTTTTTTACGCTTCTTATTTAAATTAGAGTCTTTATTTACACCTACTCCACGATCAACTGTATGTGTCGAGCCAGAAGTAGAAATATCCTTATCGTTGCTGTCAACAAATGCTGTATCTTCTAATTTACTATCTTGATTATTTTCAGGATTTTGCTCCACGCCTAGCTTGTCCTTAGACACCACTAAAGACTTGTTTCGTCGACTCCTCTGACCTGGAATAACTGCTTTGAAAAACTTGAACATGTTACATATTATACCATATATCAGAAAATGACATCTTAAAAGTTCATATTCAAAAAAACAGTGTATTATAAAATGTTCTTGTATTTATGCACACAATAGTAAGAATTCAACACTTTATACTCACTCTTGAAAGCTTAAAACTTCAACTTTTAGCAAAGACTCAACTTGTTTTGCTCGCTCAATGGCGCATACAACAGTATCAGCTCTGCTAAGAGTAACAGCAACTCGTCTATGACCGTTGATGAATGGCTTTCCAAAGACTCTAATAGCAGAATTCGCAGTAGAAAGTGCAACTTGTGCATTAGAAACAACAGGCTTACCGAAACCTTGCGCATTTACGGCACATGAACTTGATGGTGATAGTAAAACTGGCTGCTCAATTGGAAATCCTAAAATTGCTCGTGCATGTATTGCAAACTCAGAAACATCTTGTGATATCATAGTGACCATACCTGTATCATGCGGGCGTGGTGACACTTCTGAAAATATTGCGCTATCTCCTTTTACAAAAAACTCTACACCGAACACTCCCCAACCAGTTTCTGTTTCCGATGTAAGAGCATCAACCACTGTTTTTGCTATAGACCTAGCATTTTCAAGTGCAGTAGGATTTACTTCAGCTGGTTGCCAAGACACCTTATAATCACCATCTTCTTGTATATGACCAATTGGCTCGCAGAAAAATACACCGTTAACCGCCTTAACTACTAGTAGCGTAATTTCAGAGTCAAAATTTACAAACTCTTCAACTATAACTCGCAAACTACTAGAACTTTTACCGCGCGCTTGACTTTTTGCAACTTCCCAACTCTTGCCTATATCAGAACTACTTTTTGCAACTGACTGTCCTTTTCCTGAACTGGATTGTATAGGCTTAATTACCACAGGAAAGCCTATTTTTTCTGCAACTAGTAGTAGTTCTTCTTCACTGTTGGCAAATTCATATTCGGATGTTGTCAAGCCTAGTTCTTTAGAAACCAAGTTGCGAATTCCTTCCCGATTCATCGTCAGATCAACCGCTTTTGCACAAGGAACAACTCTAACTCCACCAGTTTTAGCATCATTTTCTATTTCTACAAGCACTTTAGTCGCAATCGCCTCAATTTCTGGCACAATAATGTCTGGAGAAACTTTTTCAACGAGCGCACGCAATTCATCTTCATCATTCATGTCCAGAACATATGACTTATCTGCGACATGCATCGCTGGAGCATCGGCGTACCTATCTGCTGCAATTACAAATACATTATATCGCATCAACTCAATTGCAACCTCTTTTCCAAGTTCGCCAGATCCTAGTAGTAGTACTTTAATATTTTCCACTAGTAAATTATACCACACCCCTATGACATTTTGCACAACCTCATGAAGTCTAAAAAAGCCTGTTTTCCCTCTTCAAAATAGTACATGTGTATATATGTATATAACACACATAAGCACCTTAAATCAAACCACGTGCTTATAAATAGCCTTAATGAAGGTCTAGGTTATAAAACCACCTTGATTTGCTACAGAAGAAGTTTTTGCATATGGACAGATCCGCACCTAAAAACAAGACATCATTTAGTTCAAACTAGTCATCTTCCGTCAAATCCCAATCTATTGTTGCAACTTTTCTATTCTCCAAGAATTGATTAGTTCGAGAAAATGGACGAGATCCAAAAAAACCAGAATGAGCAGAAAAGGGACTTGGGTGTGAACTTTCAATAATATCAACATTACTAGATTCAAGGATAGGTTTAAGCCCTCTAGCTTGATTTCCCCATAAAATAGCAACTAAAGGTTGTTCTCTACTTACTAAATGTTTAATGGCAGTTTCAGTAATCCTTTCCCAGCCTTTATCTTTATGACTACCAGGTTTATTAGGTTGTACTGTTAATACTCTATTTAACAGCATAACGCCTTGCCTTGTCCATTTTAACAAATCTCCATTTTTTGGAACGGGTACACCTATATCAGCATGTAGTTCAGTAAATATATTTTGCAGTGAACGAGGAAGTGGATTTACACCAGGATTTACTGAAAAAGATAGTCCAACTGGATGTCCTGGTGTTGGATATGGATCTTGACCAACAATTAGCACTTTAACATCTGAACATGGTGTTTGAAACGCGCGCAGAATATCCTTAGAAGCTGGCAAGTAACCACGACCAGCAGCGGCTTCTGAACGCAGGAAATCACCCATTTTATGCAAATGCTCTTCTTCACTTGACAATGCAGTAGCCCAATCTTTTGCAACTATGTTTTCTAACACTGCATTATTATACCACAAAATATGGCGCACTTTCAATAAAACTGTTGCTTTTAAAATATCATGTGTGTATAATATAATGAAACGCGTATATTATATCAGAAGAAGCTACTTCGAGTGTAAAAGTCAAGTAACGAGCAGAAAAACCGCACAAAATACAATTATTTGCATGCGCATGTACATTTTTAGCGCAATATTAAAGTTTGGCTTGACAAGTGGATGAATGCAGTGGTATAATATAGGAGTTCATATTATATAGGAGATGTAGGTTATGAAGTTGAAGAATGTATTTTCTGGCAGGTGCGTCTGCTTGTTGAAAATGGAAAAGAGTGTTCGGTAATGGCTGATAAAGTTTATAGCTCAAGACCGAAGGTGAAGTTCTACGAGTCAAGTCGTTTTATGACCATTGCTGTTTTAGCAATTTCTGTATTATTTATCCTTGTTGCTGCAATTGCTGGTAGTATGAATAGCATAAGTGGCACGTTTACGGGTGAGACAAAATTGAAGCAAAGTATAGATCTTATTTCATCTGACTCTCCGAAAGAGGCAAAGCAAGATACAACTTCTCGATTGAATTTATATTCCTATCAACGAGCAGCTGGTAATAAAAATGGTCAGTTTGGTGAAAATATTCGTCACTATATGATGAAATGCGATGCAAAAAGCATGGACGCATGGTATTTTCCGAAGAATGGCTACGATTCTGATAAGAATCCAAATAGTGATGAATTTGTGCCAGGAGTTTGGACAGGAGCGCATTGGTGTGCGAATAACGCAGATGAAGGTGGAAAAAATCATAAACACTGGTCTATTGAAGTTCCAGATCAAAGTGGGCAATTACAAACTAGATTTGAAGTGGTATTTGGTGAGCGTGATCGTAATGATGATTTAGCGGGATTAGAAATAACAGAAATCAAAACGCATCAGTCAAATTTTACATTTCTTAAAACTACCGATGAAAGGTTTCGCATATTAGGTTCTGACACGCACCCGCCATCACTGGAATTAGGAACCTCAAAAGGTAATGATTCTGACACAACAAAATGGTCAATTGAGATGCAAAATAAGGAGAATGGAGGTAACTCGGGCTCTGATTTTGCAGTTGTAAATTACGATGACAATGGAAATAAAATAAGTACTCCACTCTCAATAGATAGAGCCACTTCAAGAATACGCATTGAAAGTAATCATCCACCTACTAGTTCGCATGACACTTGCAAAAAGGGTGAAATTGCTTGGGATAGTAACCATACATATGTGTGCGTAGAAGATTCTCACTGGAAGAGAACGGCTTTAGAGGAGTGGTGATATGAAAAAACTTGTAAATATTTTTGTAGTTGTTTTGATGCTTGTGAGCAGTTTTTGCAATATTAAACTAGCTCAAGCAGCAGTGGTTGCCGAAAATGAATGTAAATCAGGTGGTTCACCTTATATCATTTGTACAGCGCAGGAACTAGATGAACTACCAAGACATGACTTATCAGGCTCATTTATTTTGGGTGCAGATATTGATCTCAAACCTTATCTGACTCCAGGAGGCACAGGATTTAGCAAATATCAACTGGAGAAATGGCTACCAATTGGAAGTATAGACAATCCATTTACTGGAACTTTTGACGGTAGAGGACATATAATCTCTGGACTTGAAATTAACCGTCTTTCTTCTGATGATATTGGGCTTTTTGGTAATACAATAGATGCACATATATCAAATTTAGTGGTAAAAATTGGAGCAAGTGGTGTTCTTGGTGGCAAAAATGTAGGTGCAATTATCGGAAATCAAGTCATTGATAATGGGAGTCGCGATTTAATTAACAATGTGCATGCATATGGATATATTGCAGGTTCGGAAAATATCGGTGGACTTTTTGGGCAGATAACCGTTCAAGGAGGTGCAGTAGCTTCTTCAGATAGTTCACACTTTGATGGTGAAATTCATTCTACTAGCGGATTTGTGGGTGGACTTTTTGGAAAAGTTAACATCTTGAACGGTGGTAATATTATACTCAAAACGAGTTTTTCAATTGGTGAAATTTTAATATCTAGTGCAAACTCGCAGGGTGTTGCTGGTCTTATTGGTGGAATTGTCGCAAATGGTGGTGCAGAAGCAGAAGTTCAAGCAAGTTATTCTACTATGAATATTTCTTCGCCAGGTAGTTCAGTTGCTGGTCTTATTGGTGGATTTCTAGGAAGTGATGGTGCTATTTTAACAGTTGATCAATCGTACGTTAGTGGACAAATCAACGGTGTTTCTTCAGTAGGCTCAATTTTTGGTAGTATTTATGCGGCTAGAGGTGCCAATGCATATATTGTTGATACATATTCTAAAGCAGATGTTTTCGGCGAAGATAATTGTGGTGGAATTATTGGAAGTGTTGAAGTCAGTAGTGGTGGTCATTTCAGGGTCTTTGACATTTACAATATTGGTAGTTTAGTGCGCGTGAATCGGTCCAGTGGTGGTAATTTCGGACAATTTATTGGGAGTGCGCAGACTGATAACTCAAATTTGACAATTGACTTTTCGCATTCATATTTTAACCCTACTAATATGGTTGCCAACACTTTAATTGGATATACGCATGGTAGTGTTACTTTTGATGATGCAGATGCAAGAACTAATGAGCAACTACTTGAAAAGGCAACTTATATTGGATGGGACTTTGATAAAACTTGGGGAATGTTCACAAAAGAAGGTGCATCTACAAAAGGTGAGAGCTACGGTCATCCATATTTGAAAGTTATGAAAAACGAGATGCTAATAACACCAATTCACACTTGGAAAGAAAGTGATAATACACCTGCTCCATATCCAATTCCTTGGTGTGCTGCAGGGGGAGGAGATCCATATGACGACTTTTCCGTCTATGACAACGATGATACAACCTGCGCACAATTTAGAGACTCAAAGTATAAAAAAGATGAGTTTTCACTTACTGGTCAACTGGAATATTCAGCTCTAGATCCAACTAATCCTGGTGTTTATCACATACTTGCAGGTACTTTAGATCTTCAAAATCCGTACTACCAGGAATTTTTCAAAGGTGGAGATGCAAATCGCCCTGATTATCGCATTGTTAAATTCTACACCAATCGAGCAACTGTTCCTGTCGGGCAAAAAATCGAACTTCATGGGGAAGGTTTTCAGCCCAGAGAAACTGTGAACCTATTCAGTAATACCACTACTTTTCCGCTGTCAGAAGCAGCTACCGTTGATGAAAATGGTTCATTTATGAAGGTTCTTGAAGTACCAAGTGATGCAACACTAGGTGAGGTTACTTTGCAGTCCGTTGATTCGCAGTCCGTTATTCGTACAACCTCTTTTGAGATACTTGAAAAAACAAAAGATCCAGAAATTGCAACGTCAAGCGCGAAATTAGCGGCAGGAGATGTTATGCATATTAGCGGAACTGGTTTTACTCCGAACTCTGCGGTAAAAGTTCTTGCGCCAAATATTCAAATTCCAGATGTTGCCTCTTCTTCTAGTGGTGAAGTTAGTGTTGATTTGACAATTCCGTTAAACACTCCACAGGGTAACTTTTCGTTAATGCTGTATGATGAAGTTTCTGGGATATATTCAAACCAAGCAGTTACATTTATAGATGTATTTCGTTTTCAAGTATCTGATATAGTTTTACATCCAGGTGCGAATTTTAATGCTGCAGTTGGTAACGGTGTAAATAATGGAGAGGTTCATATTTCTTCTACAGCGCACGACTGGGGAAATTTTCCGTTGAATAATTCTGGGCGGTTACTGCAAACTCAGTTGCAATTACCACTTTCTGAAAAGTCCACAATTGAATCTATTCAGGCAGAAGATTTAACAACAGGAATTTCAAGGACTAGTAGTATTTCTGTAAGCGTTCCAAAAATTGAACAAATTCTACCGCAGAATCCAGTTGCTGGTGGTAATCTTCAGTTGTTTGGATCTGGTTTTCTTCCAAATTCTACTGTTACTGCATATATTGATGGTGTTCAAGTCGGCAAGTTCAAGACTGACCAAAGTGGCTACACGAATATAAATGCACCAGTAATACGAATTCCGTCAAGTGCTGTAGATTCTGTGGTAGTAAAACTAGCAGATTTAGGCGGTGGTGTAAATTATGCACAGCGACGAGTTTATTTAAGGACTTCATCGGGCACTTCGGATGCTGGTGGCGGAGGAACTAATCCCAGTGGTGGCGGAGGAACTAGTGGTGGTGGCACAATTATAGATGATGATCGCGACCCTAATGCAGATTTACCTTCTACTCCCATTAGCGATGTGCCTGCTAACCGCATTCCAGATACTGGTTCTGATGATATTTCCGCTCTTATTGACCCATCTGACGGTTTCACCCTGTCAAATTCTACAGCTCCAAAAGGTGGTGAAATCAGTGTCAAGGGTGGAAATCTCACTCCTAGCACTTCCTACACATTCACTTCTCCAGTGACTGAAACAGCAAGTTTTATTACTGACAACAGTGGTGTTTTACAATATGGTGCATACTTGAAGGTGCTGAGTAATGCAGATTCTGGCGATTGGGAGCTAGCGATTACCAGCAATGAGACTGGAGAGACGATAAACTTACCATTTAGTATAACAACTCCTACGTTCAAATTTGATGCTGATTGTGTACATCCTGGAAGAGCGTATTATGTCAGTGCTATTGGAGAGGGTCTCCAACCAAATGCTCTATTTGATCTATACCAAGGTGGTGCGAAATTGACATCGGGAGTAACTTCAACTATTGGTAGGATAGTTCTACAAACGACCGTTATACCATATGCGCAAGAAGCTGGAAGTGAATTGTCATACAAGATTGTTGACAGATATACTGGTGCTGAAACTGGAACTGTTAAGTTGAAAATTGCAAACCCTACAATTTCAGCAGATGAAAATACTGTAAGTCTTGGTGATGATTTCGTTTTCGCTGGTTCTGGTTTTGTGCCTAATCGCCCGATTACTGCTAAAATTGTTACTAATAACGGGGCAACACTTGTTTCTGGAGAATTTAAGGCAGATGCATCTGGAACTGTTAATTCTACACTAACTATACCTGCGACAGCTCCAAAAGGTGAATATATGCTGGTTGTAAATGATGATCGGCCAGGCAAAAGTAGGGCGTATCTGAAAATAAGAGTTGTATAGATCAAATGTCGTTTCTAAATCCTAAAATATTTCACACAGCAGTATTGTCATTGAGCGCGTTTGCAGTTAGCGTTTTAGTCTTCTATCAATTTTATCCCGCTATAATTAGGTCTGGAAGTGTTGGAATTGATATATATTTAATACTAATTGGTTACCAAATTACCAAATTGTTTTTATTTTCAGATGTTAAAAATATTGATAATCTATACAAGGTTATTTTTAATATTGGGCTGTTTTATTTAGTAGTTATTATTGCGGTGCTTATTTGCACAACAGCAGTCCAAATAATTCTACATCCTGGAACTGATCTATTTGAAAATTTCAAAGTTGTTGCAGTTATTGTATACTACTTATTACTTCTGGCAATATCATGCTTTTGGTCTCATGAACTTACTAGACTAAATAATTTTTACAAAACAGTTTGCTTAACCTTACTTGTTTTAGTTTGTATTTCTGTCTACTTTATTGGTGCAGATCTAGACTTTTTCAAATCTAATGGCTTGAAATTATTTGAGTTGTATTTTGGAACTATCTTAGCATATTTAGCAAAAGCAGTTGATGACAGACAAAGGACATTTTTGAATTATGGTGATCGCTGTATATTAGCCAGTGGCGGAATTATATTTTTAATAACTAGTGTGCTGACAAAATTTAGTGGAATTCTAAATACAGCTCTGTCAATTTTTGGTACTATATTTATTTTACTCTCCAGAATGAATACAAAACACCAAATTGAGCCATTGCTTGATAATGTACTAATGAAATATCTAGGAGAATCAGCGTTTATAATGTACTTGGTGTATTATCCTGTCTATGCTACACTTCAGCATGGTCAAAACCACTACTTTTTAGTTCAACATCCGATTTATGTGATTATTTTAATGTTTATGGTATCCGTTACTGTTCGTTTATTGATTCAAGAGCCAGTTTATTTAAAGTATAAAGAGGGAATTTATGATACAGTTTAATGCAATTGTCCTATTACCTTTTATATGCCTATTCTTCATTATAAATGTAGTGGTTACTGTTCACAGGCGTTTTATGGAAGGTGAAAAGGGAGTTGTTTTAGAAGGAAAAGACGCATCTAGTAGAAGGCGTAATTTGAACTATATAAGACGAGTATATAAAATGCAAAAACAGTGTTCTTTTATGGATATTGATGTGCCTGATAATATAGTGCCAGAATTTTTGGATTCCTACAAGTATAAGCCTCTACAAGCAATTTGGTCTATTAATAAACGTATGCATTTTGAAATATTTCCTGTTATTTTACTTTCTTGGATACTTTGGAAAGAGTTCGCAAAATACAATTTTATTTTGAAGCCATACCAAATATTCTTTCTTATTTTTGGTGCATTTTTTATATTTAAGTGGTTTAATTGGATTTTACTAGACACTTATCAAGCCGATGAAACTGCTGATGTTGATATAAGCAAACTACCAGTGGCAATCGTTATACCAGTTTATAACGAAGATAAAAAATCACTTGTAGATTGTATTATTGCACTTTTACTTCAAACTCGCAGACCAAATGAAATACATATAACGGATGATGGTTCTGGGTATGAATACCAAGATATAAAGGAGTGGTTTTGTAGAAAATGTGAAGAATTTGGAGTTATTGGAACTTGGGCAAGGCAAGAAAACTTAGGCAAAAGAGAGGCGCACTGTAATTCAATATCTAGGATTTGCAACAAGAATTCTATAGTTTGCACAATTGATTCAGATGCAACTTTGGATCCACGCGCAATTGAAGAGGGCATGAAACCTTTTGCTTGGAGTCAACACAAATCAGTTACTGGTCTAGTTATTTCAAAAAAAGTGAATTCAAATTTTCTTACTAGAATTGTTGATAGTATTCCATTGGTTAGCTCGCAACATTTAGGAAAAGGCTCAATGTCTGGATATGGCTGCGTTGTGGTAAATTCAGGAGCAATTTCGCTTTACCGCCCCGATGTAATTGCTAAAGCATTAGAAGTTGGATATCAAACAGAAACTTACAATGGAGAGCCTGTGCATTTTTCTGATGATTCCTTTTTGACGCTAATTGCTCTGTCTCTTGGGAAAACGATTTTTCAACCATCATGCTTTTCATTTGCAGATATGCCAATTACTCTCAACCATCATCTGCGTCAATATACTCGTTGGGCGCGCGGTGCAGTAATTCGTGGATTTTGGAGAGTTAAGTTTTTTCCATTCCCAAATTGGGTCTTCATTGTCCAATTTTCAAACTGGGCGTCATTTTTTGTTGCCACGATGATTTTTATTATTTGGGGAGTTGAAGGTATTACCCCTGATACAATTTTGTTTTTTCTCATAACGAGTACTGTATTTTGTTTTCTTTTAGGAATGCAGTATTCATCAGTAAAACGCATAGATGTGTCAAAAAAAGATGCAATTATAAATTTATTACTACTACCACTTTCTATGACCTGGCAATATAGTGTTTTGCGAATTGTTAATATTTACGCGATGTTTACTCATTCTACACTCAAATGGGGTACTAGACAAAGCGTGGAGAAGACTTGAGAAGCCTATAACAAGCAGTTTTATGGTATAATGTAGTATATTACAAATTTAGGAGGAATTATATGAGTACAAATCTTTTAGTACTGATTGTGGTAGTTGCTGTGCTGGTAATAGGAATTATCAGTATATATAATGGTCTAGTAAAGCGAAAAGTTGCAACACAAGATGCTGCTTCAAACATAATCGTTATACTTAAACAGCGAGCAGATTTATTACCTAATCTGGTTGAGACCGTTAAGGGCTATGCAAAACATGAACAAACAACTTTTTCTGATGTTACTGCTGCACGTGCATCAATCAACACTATGGCCAGTCAAGGTTCTAGCGTTGATCCATCAGAATTAGCAAAAAATGCAAACTTTTTCAGTAATTCGCTTGCTCGTTTACTTGCTGTTTCAGAAAATTACCCAGATCTAAAAGCGAACCAGAACTTCTTGCGACTTCAAGAAACTATTGAGCATACAGAAAATTCTCTTGTTCAGGCTCGCCGTTTTTTCAATGGAACTGTGCGCGAATATGAAACAAAACGGCAAGTATTTCCAGCGAACATCATTGCAAATGTTGCTAATTTCAAGACAATTGAATTTTACGATGATGAGGCAGCTAAGGAGTCTGCAAAAGGTCTAGATTCGTCTGACATCAAGGTTTCATTTTAATGTATAGAGCAATTTCAAAGAACAAGAGAGTTTCGGCTCTGTGTATCACGGTCTTTTTAATACTCTTCACTTTAATTGCAGCACCTTTTGCGGTAATTAGCAGCAGAACTGGTGATTCAAGTGGTTATTTTATCAGTTTCATGATAATTGGTATTGCATTTTTCTACATACTGTTTCAATACAACAACGGGACAAAACTAGTTCTTGCAGCAAGTGGAGCAGTTGAGGCTGATGAACATATACACCAAGAGTTATACCACATTTGTCAAGAACTTGCAATTGGCTACAACATTCCTATGCCAAAAGTGTACATAATCACTGACCAGTCCCCCAATGCCTTCGCAACAGGAAGGGATCCTGAGCACTCTGTGGTTGCTGTCACAACAGGAATTCTAGAAATCATGAACCGCGAAGAACTTGAGGCTGTTTTAGCGCATGAATTTGCACATATTAAGAACTATGACATCAGGTTGTCAATAATTGTGTTCGGTATGGTTGCTGCAATTGCATTATTTTGTGACCTCATGCGCAATGTTGCATACAGAGTTTTATGGAACTCGGATTCACGTTCTAAAGATGATAACTCTGCTGGTATAAACGCTGTGGTTGTAGTTATTCTTGTGTTTGCTTCAATTCTACTGCCGATTATATCTGCTATAGTTCAAATGGCAATATCCAGAAATCGCGAGTACCTTGCGGATGCAACTGCTGCATCAATGGATAAAAGCCCAGTTATGCTAGCATCTGCACTAGAAAAGTTGCAAAACGGTAGTTTTCCACCGCTTTCGCGCCAAAATACATCAACATCGCATATGTTCTTCAGTGCCCCCATGAAACAAAATGGCATGAATAAACTTCTGGACACGCATCCTCCGCTTGAAAAAAGAATTGCAAGGTTGTTGAATATGAAGGATATGGCATACGAAATGCCTAGTAAAGACTTCAAGAACGTGCCATATTTACATGATGAAAATGGTAATGAACTTTATAAATCAGGTCTAAAAGGACTTCTTGGTATGCGTCAAAGGGCAATTCAAGGACATATTGACATTAAAGCTGGTGAAATGATCTGGGTTGAAACTGCAACTGATGAAATTATTAAGGCATATAAACTGCGCACGAAAAGACAGGTAAGGAAGTAGAAAGATACGTAAATGTTATATTACCTGTTGATCATTGTAGTTGCTACTTTAGGAACTTATTTTTTATGCTTTCCTGTTCAAAAAATTGCGCGCTTAACTGCTCGTAATGAACTGCGCAGTAGAGATATCCACACAGAACCAACTCCTAGACTTGGTGGTATAGCAATGCTCATGGGTTTTGTAGTTGCACTACTAGTTGCTGGATTTATACCATACTTTAGTCAAACTTACAGCGATGGATTTCAACTGTACTCAATTATAATTGCTAGTATTTTAATATCTGTTGTTGGTATTATAGATGATATATTCAATATTGACTGGATGATTAAACTTGCAGGGCAAATAGTTGCTGCATCGATTGTTACAGTAAATGGTGTTCAGATAATGTCATTGCCCATCGGTGGATTAACAATTGGATCTAACCGCATCTCGATGGTATTAACAGTTGTTATAATTGTGGCAGTTATTAACGCGATCAACTTTATAGATGGACTGGATGGATTAGCAGCTGGAGTTGTTGGAATTGGCGCGATTTCTTTTTTCTACTACGCATTCTCACTTTCTGGTACTCATTACAACTACGCTTCTTTAGCATGTTTGATTACTGCTACAATGATTGGAATTTGCATCGGGTTTCTACCGCATAACTTTCACCCTGCGAAGATTTTTATGGGAGATACTGGCTCACAACTACTCGGACTGCTGATGGCATCTTCTTCACTTTTAATTACTGGAAAGATTGATACTGCAGATGCTAATATACACTCAATTCCTGCATTTATGCCGATACTCTTACCATTTCTAGTCTGTTTATTACCGATTTTTGACATGTTGTTGGCAATTATACGGCGGTTGCTAAAAGGAAAAAGTCCAACTAGTCCAGACCAAGGTCATCTACATCATAAAATGCTAGAACTTGGACATTCTCATCAAGTTGCTGTGCTAATTCTGTATATTTGGGCAGTACTCTTCGCATTTGGAGGCTTTCTTTTTATCTACCTGCGAGGAAGAATTGCGTTTATTATACTACTACTTGCATCTATTGCAATTGTAATTTTAACAGCAAGCCCGAAGTTATTCATCAAGCCCATTTTTGAACAAGATGATGACACAAAAAAGTAGTATATTACACATCGACATGAATGCATTTTACGCCAGTTGCGAGCAGGCGCGAAAACCGCAACTACGAGGACTACCTGTGGTGGTGGGCATGGATATTAGTAGATCAGTTGTAAGTGCAGCATCATACGAGGCGCGAGAATATGGAATACACTCAGCAATGCCAATTTTCCGCGCAAAAGAACTGTGCAAGAATGCTATTTTTCTACCAGTTGACATGGATTACTATGTGTCCATTTCACAAAAAATTCATAAAATACTACAATCGATTACTTACCAAGTTGAAAAAGTTGGACTTGATGAATTTTTTCTTGATGTTTCTGGAGCGCAGAAAATATTCGGAGAGCCTCGCGAAATAGCACTCAAAATACGAAGTCGCATTCTACAAGAATTGAGCATCAACTCCTCAGTTGGAATTGCGATATCAAAATCAGTTGCAAAAATTGCCTCTGGATTTGCAAAACCAGCATCAAAATCTGGAAAAACTGACGGTTACGGAGCAGTTGACAATATACTAGTAATTGAATCAGAAAAAACACTTGATTTTATACATCCACTTGATATTTCAAAAATTCCAGGAGTTGGTCGTTCAACAGCCAGAAATCTTAAGCAGTTGGGAATCCAGAAAGTTGCTGATATTCTACTAGTTTCACCAAGAACACTTGCAAAAGCAGTTGGTAATGCACATAGCGAGAACTTGATTAGACTAGCAAATGGACTGGACATAAACGAGGTTATGCATAAAGCTGCACCAGCTAAAAGCATTGGCAGAGAGAGGACCTTGCGCGAAGATACTCGTGATAAACGCTTGTTGTATGATTATCTGCTCTGGGCTGCTCAAATAATTAGCCAGGAATTACGAGAAGTAGAAATGACCGCAAAAACAATCACGCTGAAACTAAAAACTACTGATTTTATTTCATGCACTAGATCAAAAACACTTGATATCGGAACTGATACTGCCTTGATGCTGTATGAAAATTCTTGCGCACTACTGGACACTTGGTTAAGTCAGGACAGTAGAAAAATACGACTAATTGGAATTTCTACTGCCAAATTTGCGCCTTTCAATATTGAGGGGCAGAAAATATCACTACTTGATGCTGATGCAAGTACAGAAAAAATGCGCGCTGCAGAAGTCACAATGGACAAAATCCGCGCGAAATTAGGCAACAACAAGATTATACATCTGGGGAAATAATGCACATCGCTAATCTGGTGTTGCTTATTGCTGCACCTTTTTTGAAAGCAACACCACAGATGTATTTTACATCAACCAGAAACTTACCATACTACGTGTGTAACATCCATGGGGATAAGATGACCGAGGAACATACTTAGAAAATAAAACTCTACAGACACTTCTTGAGTCAATTCAGCACCATGACCATTAAATGGACTGCCACTAATGAGAGTAAGTTCTATATTGCCATTTGTTATCGATGACACTTTATAAACCCCAGCATTTCCTTTGCCATTAGGTCCATAATAAACCTCTTCTCCCTCATATGGTCCCTTTGCAAGAACTTCAAATTTCTCACGTAACTCATCAATATGGAGAGTCACTATATCTCCACTTTCAAGCTGAATTTTAAATTTCGGTCCAAGCTGTGATAGTATAATACCCTTTTGACCTTGATATTCCCCTATCGTAAATCTTATTTTATAATTAATACCAGCTCCATTAAGACTATACGCTCTTCTAGGTACCAAACCAAACTCACCTCCTCGGGGAAGTCCATTATTTACGAACCTATAAAATACCATTTCTCTCATTGTGATGGTCTCCGCACCTTCAACATTAAGAGGAATTTCAATCCCCTCAATATATTTAGTGTAGTCACTTTTACTAAGACTACGAATGGTAACATTACCACCCTCAACTTTTGTCACAATAAAAGTAACCGCTCCATTACCGAAACCAATATCGCCAGCTTTAACATCATAAGATATTGGAGATCCATCAACAATCATATGTGATAAGTCGTCAAATGAAATATCCATCCTAGCATTTGGACCAAAATAACGACCAAGGAAATTATAAGCATCTGAACCTTCACCGAAATCGAAATAGTCAGCTAAACGCACCCTAACCGTTTGATTCTGAAAATCGACTGCATCTACAGATATATTAAATACTTCATCTCTAAACTTAATCTGAAATTTCGCACCATTTACAAGCTTTAATTTTTTGCCAGTGGAACCATATGGTAATTCAACTGCTTCCACTCTTGCAGGTGGTTTAGAAGTTGGAATGACCTTATTCTTGGCAAACAAATCTCTCAATCCCTCTTCAGATATTGAATGTTCAGAATAATTAAAGGCTAAGGAGTAACTAAAATCGTCTGAAAAACTCACCATTATCACGCTGTACTGACCATTACCAAGACTTACAAGACGGAATTTTGTAACTCCACTGTATCCAGTTACTCCTATTCCAGACACAGAATCTAAATTAACATTATCGTCTTCTGTAAACACAAGTTGATACCAGTTATCACCAACTTCTGGTTCGATATGAACTTCTTCACTACTTTTTACAACCATTTTAGCAAAATCAACTTTTTTGAGGGTTACTTCTGCCCTATTTGAAAAATGCACAACTACATTATCGCCATCAACTTTTTCAACATATGCATAACCAATTGAACCATTTTGCCTAATCTGCACTAATTTTCCAACGTTATGATCTATATATGAAATCTCCTCAGATAGCCTCTGAACAGGAGAACCTACAGGTACAATTTTCGTAGCACGCCCAGAAACTATTTCAATTTGCAACTGAGCAGGAGATATATGTTCCACACTACCATCAGCAGCAGTTAAACGATAAGAAAACGGTAGATCAGCTGCAGTTCCTTTCCACTTAGCTTCCAAAGAGTCTTGCAAATAGCAAACTGTTAAAGTATACTCTTTACCATCGATCACAATCTTATCACCAGAGACTAGCGAACCTTCAATACTAGCACCACTTCCTTGTAAATTAATCCTTTTTGCTCGACGAATCAGTTCTCCACTAGATATTTTATTTCTCAACTCAGTAATACTCAATCGTCGCTCATAAATCACATCGCCAATCTTCTCTTTAGCGATAACTAAAGTCTCACCATTTGTACCTTCTTCTAGTCCAGTAACTACAAGATCATATTCTGCACCATCGACAACATGTCCAAAAGTTGAACCAGCAAAAATACCTTTCAAGATGCGCTTAAAGCTAGAAGAGTTAAATCCAACTTTAGTAATACTAACATCACTACCGTCTTCAAGCCGTAGAACAAAAGTATCATCAGTTTTGGAAATTACAACAGCCTCAACAAATTTGTCATCTTTTTTGTACAATACATGCGAATCAACTTGGAAATTTTCAAATTGTATGTCTTCTCTGATTGGTAGATACGAAAAACGAATACTAGTACTTCCTTCTACTAGTTCACCAGTACTGTTATAGTACAGATGCAGTGACTTACCATCAGGACCCTTTATTATAAAATGCGGTTTACCTACTTCTTCGACAGGAATGCTATCTCCTACAACCTGATAAACACCTTCATAAGGATCGATTAGGCGAGGACTAATATCTGATCTTTTATAAATGCCGCGCGCTTCCGCCAAAACAGTATCATCTTTTTCCCACTTATCTGCACTAGCATCGTATCTATAGCCCACAAGTTCACCTTTAGACTTAACTACTGTAATAGTAGTAGAACTACCACCACTTCTAAGTTCAACAATTTCGCCTGGTCTAAGATCAGCATGCAAACTACCTTTAACGTACTTCGTGCTAAGTTCGCTAACCTTCATTGTATGAAGTTCTTCTTCTCCAAAATAGCTAAAAGTAAATTCAGCATCATGCTCAACTGTACCAATAGTTGAGCTCCTGATAATGACGCATCGCTCGCCTCCTCCATCAACTCGAATTTTAGCTGCTATACCCAACTCAGACTCATCTAAAACTCGTATATCAGCTGCTATAATATCGTCAAGCAACTCTTTACCTATTTCTGTTTTTTGAAATAGATACCAGAACTTACCTATTACAGTAGATGTCCTTATATCTTTCATAAAGCGCTTGAAGGAAGAAGAATTAAAGCCGTCTTTGTTAATACTAACATCACTACCGTCTTCAAGCCGCAAAACAAAAGTATCATCAGTCTTGGAAATTACAACAGCCTCAACAAATTTGCCATCTTTTTTGTATAGAACAGAAGAACCTAGTTTGAAGTCATTAAATTGTATATCTTGTTTAATTGGTAAATAAAAATAAAATGGAGCAATAGCAGACCTTCCTTCTACTAATTCACCAGCATCGTTATAGTACAAATACACTGACTTACCATCAGGACCCTTTATTATAAAATGTGGTTTGTCAAGTTCATCAGCAGGAACATTATCTCCCACAATCTGAAAAACATCTTCATCTGGATTGATCAGGTGAGGACTAATATCTGATCTTTTATAAATGCCACGCGCTTCCGCCAAAACAGTATCATCTTTTTCCCACTTATCTGCATTAGCATTGTATCTATAGCCCACAACTTTATCATCAGACACAACTACTGTAATAATAGTAGAACTATCATCAGTGTTAAGCTCAACAATTTCGCCTACTCTAAGATTGGCATGCAAACTACCTTTAACGTACTTCGTACTAAACTCACTTGCTTTCATCGTCTTTACTTCGCCATTTAGTTCGGTGAAAGTAACCATCGAATCACCTGTTGTACGCCAAGCAAAAGAATTTATAGTAACTTTTCTTTTAACTCCGTTTTCTAAAATCTCAGCTGGCCAATGATTATTTCCAGGATACAAGAAATCTAAATTTTGAGCCATAAGATCACCTAGTAAATCTCCAGCAATATTTACTCTTCCAAGATTATATATAAGTGTTATTTTAGAATCTTTAAGTAAATCTCGAACTTCAGAAAATGTTAGAGTTTTACGAACAAACACTCCTTTAGCGGTATCATAACTCCGTAATTCATATGAATATTTATCTGTTTTTACAAGATATGCATAACTACCAGCAGCTTCAAATCCAGGAATCCCATCTCTTTGAACCATATAAAATCCACCATCTACAATTGCAGAGGTTGCTGAATGTGCTTTAATTATATCTTTAAGCTGTTCTTTTTTCAGCCGAACGTAATATACACCATCTGCTCTATATGCTTGTGGTATTGCGTCAGGATCCTCAAACTCAACATCAAAATATTCCCCATCAGCAGAAAGACTTCTGCACTGTACCACAAGTCTTCCCATCTTATCCCCACTCTCATACTCATAAACATACCCAACCTCAATATTTTTGCCATCTCCTGCCAAGACATGAGGATACCTATGAATTGGACGGTACTTTTGCTTAAATTCAGCATATGTCATGCTTTTCAATTCATTAGTATCTTTATCAATAAGGTATACAATACGACTTGTTCCTGTTCCTGTATCTGCATCTTCCACTTTCCAAATTTGCACCCTCTTTGCCTTGCAACTAGGTGCTCCATACACACCTCTTGGCATCGTTTGAACAGGCGCACAAACAGCATCTCCTTCTTCCCATTCAGTTCCGATTAAATGTTCGCTTCTATCAAAAAGATCTACTGCACTCATTCTGTGGATAGTAAGAAGTTCACTTACTGACATATCCGTCGTTAGTCCCTCACCTGCTGCACCACCTACATGATATTTTACGGTAGCAATATCACCATCAATTGAAATAACTTCAACTCTAGTGCAACGGTTCCCATCTGCAACTGGGATATCAAATGAAACCTTCTGATGATTAGCAATCCGCTCTCTCATTGTCTGCAAAACTGCCGCATCCTGCTCCGCACTCTGCTTAAGCGCAGCTTTTACAGGTGCAAGTTTTATTGCTTTTGCAACAGATCCCGCAAAATCTACTGCAGAAAGCGCAATGAACACACCGTCCATAATGTAGCCAATAAGTTGATCAACACTTACATGCGCTTGTTTTGCAAAATTAAGTATTTTAGCATCAGTTATATCCTTGCTGTTGTATGATGCAAGCATTGCCTTTTTATCGGTTGCAATGCCGTAGCTTAAATAACCTGCGCGCGTTTGAAAACCTTCTTTATACACAAAGTTCTCTTTTGTCTTCCTCTTGCTTGCATCAGGATTTGCTTGCTCCTTATCTGATTTTAGCCCAAGCCAAACTCTTGAACCATTAGGAATCAGCTGCTTTGTATTGTAGTTGTGTTCTTT
Organism: Candidatus Ancillula glyptotermitis; assembly: GCA_031268675.1. Lineage (GTDB taxonomy): Bacteria > Actinomycetota > Actinomycetes > Actinomycetales > Bifidobacteriaceae > Ancillula > Ancillula glyptotermitis. The sequence goes on from JAIRWY010000088.1 coordinate 36,026, forward strand.
TCCATTCTGGGATACGTCATCAATTGCAAGAGCACTTGAACCTCTTTCTTGTTCACCAGCATTATAATCTATATGCTTAACCTGAGGATTATAGTTTACAACAAGTGGATCAGTCTTTAACCGTTCTTGGTAGTACAAAGTATACTGATCTTTATACATACCATATTGCGCCCAGTCAAAACCGCCAATTGTCCATGCTTTTGCAGTGTTGTCGTAGTTTGGATCCATTATTTTATGACCGCCTAGATCCTTAATTTCTTGACCTTGATAATCATGTTTATAAATAAAGCGCTTTGACATGTCAACAGGTGCAATATCAGGAGTTGCTTGTTCATATATATCCATAACCAGTCCGCCAACGGTCGTTGCTAAATAAATCGCCGCAAAAGCCATATCTGTTGCAACTGCTGCACCAGGAGCGAGTATATGCAGTGCAATTTGTGGAACAATCAAAGCAATCGAACCGTATGAAAGTGCAGTGTGAATCATGTCCATAGCAACTTGCTTTTGCATCCTAGCAATTGATTCTCCCATGTCCTTTTTCTCGCCATAAGCAAATACATGAATATTATTACTGTTGTTGACAGTCATAAGGTCTCCAAAAGTTGCATATCCTGCTTCAAGAACTGAAGACTCATCAAAATAAAATACCTCTGTCCATAAATTAGAATCTGTTTTCTTACCCTTTGCTCCTTTAACATCAGAACCAAGACGAACCACGCTATGATTTGGAACTCCGCATTCTTTCAAATTCTTCTCAACTGCTGAGTGTTGAGGAATTGAATTTCCGCAATTTGTAAATTTCCATTCATGAGCATCTTGAGTTAAATATGCAACTTGTGGAGCAACATTAGCAACAGTTCCATTCACATATGCTAAATTGCCAATTGTTGCAATTGCTGTTCTAGAATCAGCCTTTGGAATAATACGTACGCGAATAGCTTTAATATCATAATTAGGATCTATAATGCCAGCAACATTTCCATCTTTAATCCAAGCAGTCCAATTTTCCTTACCACTTTGCCAAACTGAAGTTTCAACAGTAAATAGGTCATCAAAACTACCGCCAAAGCGCACTCCAACTTGTTTAAGCTTTGCATCTTTGTTCATATAATAACGTGTACTATCAAGATTTGCATAATCAATATTTCCAACATCATTGGTTTTTGTATAAGTATCGTCAGTTGAGTATTTTGATTTTTTATCATCAGCATTACATCCTCCAGAAAAATTAGAGGCTTTTTCCTTAGAAGAAACAGTTGCATCGCTAGAAATTCTCCAAAGATCTGAATTTTGATCTATTTGCAATGGAATATCTTTGTTGAATACATCAACCATTTCCTTGCATCCTGCATAATGCCCATCTGAAAAGCTAATTCCATATCCAGGATAAGCTGATTTTACTCCGCCGCCATCAGTGCTCGTGAGTCCGCTATTTTCATAAGTTGCATCAACTATAACAGAATTATCATTCGTCTTGCCATTTTTATCCTCATCAATTAAATTTGCTCGTAGATTGTTAATAGTTGGAGCATCGCTACTAGGATTTCCAACTTGCAAATATTGAGTTCCAGATTCATCAGTTAAGGTCTTCTGGCTCGTTTCATCCCAAGTATTAGAGGAAGCAAGATGTGGAGCTAACTTTATCATGTTTGAACGCGTAAAGTAGTTCATTTTAATACCAGTTAACTTATCAACACCAATAAAACCGTCACTATCTGCTGAAGATACCCATTGATTTTGAGAATTTCTTATACTCGTATTTATACCAATTGCCTCATTTATTGTGCCCTCAAAACGAACACTTGTATGATTGATATCACCTTGAACATTTTCAACTTTACCGTCAAAATCTGGACCTTGATGATATTGATTACTTGCATCAAACTTGTATAGGCAATTTCCACCAGCGCCAATGTCATACTCGTTAATTGCCTTCAAGTCCAAAATCTTTGACTCTTTATCTTTACAACTAGTAGAAAATTTAACTTTCACCTTAGATGCATTCGCTGGAGCAACAATATTTCTAGTACCTCCAACAAGAACATTATCAGTAGTTTTACTATCAACTTGTTTTGAATTGTCATCATAGAACGTATAGGTAAACTTACCCCAAGCGCCAGCTCCACCATCAACATGAAGTGCAAGTTTCGCACCATCAATTCCCTTAATTGCTGCCCACTTGTGGTTTTTTACATAATCTTGGTCATAATTACAATCTGTCGCTGTACACTTGTGTTGCAAAGCAGCAGGATTAGTATTCGGGTTGTTGGCTTTCTCATCAAAACCATAACGCATGTCTTTACTTTCATCATGAACAAGTTTTGCATTTGGACCCATTACATCTTTTGTACCTTCAAGATATTGGTAATAAAGTGGCTCCAGATCAAGATGCTTGATGCCGTAGTCTTCCGTAGCACCTGCAAGCTTAAATTCAACATGCTCTTTCACAGTGTTCGTGTCAAAAACAGTTGTAAAAGTCCTGCCAACCGTGTTGTCGTAGTTATCCCAAAACCCATTATCACTGTCTCCTGTATAATATACAGTTCGAAGATTACCAGAACTGTCAATAACATCTGCCCAAATCTTATATTGCGCTGCATAACCTACACCAACTGGAAGGTGAATATCCAAAATTGGGCGGAATTTCACTGCATTCTTGTTAATCGAAGCTGTTGGTTGTCCAGGCTTTGAAATAAATGTGCGGTCTTTATATTTACTAGTATCTGTTTTCATATACGCCAAAACAGAAGACTTGCTATTATATGCAGAGTTTATATGCTGCTCAAATTTCAGGTCTTTTGCACTCTTGCCCTCTGGAAGTTCAACTACTTTTGGATCTGGAAGTGCCTCACGCGCCTGTTGTGAAGAAGAGTCCAATGTGCCCTTGTAATCAGTTCCGTCTTGATCAGTTAGAATTGGAGTTATATCTGTTCTTGCAAATTTAGGATCATCGTCCGTTCCAATACATCTTTTGAAACCTTCTGCATCTGTTACGCTACCTGCTTGCGCGGCGCAGTCTCCGCTTATATTCAGGTGGATGGGCTTTCCAGAGCTATCTCGCATCTGTGCAAAAGCGCCGTTTAGAGGATCAAGTCCTGTTGTTTGCAGATCTTTGGCCTCCCGCAAAGCTTCTGCATCAACACCACCTTCTGCAAGAGTCTGAAAATCTTCATCTTTTAAGTTAGTAGAATCAAACGAAGGTTGTATCATTGCAATGCGCAGTTCTAATGCTTTGTTCTTATTTTCTACTGTTTGTTTATCTTCTTGAATAATTTTTATGAAGTTGTGAATTTTTACCTCAGTTTCATACATTTGAGCTGCAATATTGACAGCATTTGAAATTGCAAACTGATCATCTCTTGGTTCAATGTATTTATCATCAAGATCTCCAATTGTACCACCTGAGTAACTATAGAATTTATCTGCAGAAAATGAAGCGAAAGCAGTTTCAGCCCACTTTTGAACGCACTTATCTTTTTCTAAATCTTCATGTTTTGTATCAGAATTTGGAATTGGAATATTATTTTGTAGATGGCAAGTCTGGAACCAGTCGTGTTCAGTTTGAAAAGGAACTTTATATGTATCAAAATACTGATCATAGTAGTCAACATAATAGTTAAGCTGTGAAATATCAGAATCTACTGTCATTTTGGCAACATCAATTTCAAGTTTAAGTGACTCTTGAAGTTTCTCTCTATCCTCTTTTTGGTTTTCAGCGTTTTTTTGATGCCATGTAATATAGTCATCAAAGTAGTGTAAGTTAATATCTTTATCTTCTCTACCACCATTTTTAACTGCAAGCAAGTTAATTCCAGTGTCTGAATATTGCGAATCTACAAAAAGAGCTAATTGCATGTTTAATTGATCGGCATTTGTTCCATGTGTAGTATCTTCAGTATTTTGCAACATCTTGGTAACTTTATCGTAGTAGTTTTGCATAGTTTCACAGTTCTTGTAGCTATCAAAATCTTTAAGGTTTGCAGACTCCTTAAAGTTCTTACCATCGCAATAGTTATATGCCCAAGGATTTACTGAACGCGTGTAGTCAGGAAAAGGACGAGATGAGAAGTACTGAGCCATTTCACCCTGCGGATAGACTTCAGCTGCATTAGCAATATTGGGCTTCACAACAGCATACATAGATACAGTAACTGCTATAGTTAACGCAATTCCAACAACTCTCTTTAACTTATTCAACGCTTTCAACTTCTCCAAAACTACTTGCCTTCCAACTTCAGGTGAATTCATACGAACCTCACCAAACCTACACTTAAAAATTGTCATCAACTAGTTTGAACTACTAAACGCAAAAACAAGTACCTAAGATCTAGACCTTAAGCACTCATCTGGCTTGAGCATTCAACTGCTCGGTCTACTAACTTGTATTAGGTCTACTATAAGCAGACTTAAAACCAGTAGTAAACCCTTGATAATAACAACAGTAATTTATTATAACATACTTCTTTAAGTTTGTCAAGTTAATTTTATACTTTTTTTGTTTTTCTTACGAATTACTTTAGTTTTCCCACACATTAGGGAGCACTAGGTTAACTTGTACTCAATTTCGTCTCTTGTTCATAAATCTTATTGCTCGCTACTGACTTGATGATATTTTATTTTGCACATGTTTTCCTTCAACTTGGTTGTTGTTGTAATATCGCACTTAATGCAAAGTGTCCTACTTCTGATTAGAATTCAGCCCAGTTGAAAAGACAAAGGAGATGTGGTATAATGGAGGTATGGATGAAGAACTTACTTCAATATTGATGAACATTTGCGATATATATTCTGTGTCTGGCGATGAAAAAAATCTTGCAGACTATGTAGAAGGTTGTTTGTCCAAAATCTCGCACCTAGAAGTTGCCCGCATTAAAAACAATGTTGTCGCAAAAACCAATTTCAAACATGCAAAACGCATAATCTTGGCTGGACATATTGATACAGTACCAGTTTCAAAGATTACTGATAATTTACCAACTAGACGAATATTTGAAAATGCTGAACAAGTAATCTACGGGCGAGGAACTGTAGATATGAAAGCAGGAGATGCTGTTTTTCTTTACTTGGCGCAGAATTTAGATGCGCTTAGTGAACAGTTGAAATATGATATCACATTCATTTTTTACGAAGGTGAGGAAATAGCAAGTGAATTCAACGGATTAAAGTACATCACCGAGAATCATGCTGATTTAGTTCATGCAGATTTTGCAATACTGGGTGAACCAACTGGAGGTGGAGTTGAAGCAGGTTGTAACGGCTCACTGCGCTTTGACATAGTTTTACGCGGAAAAGCAGCACATTCTGCACGCGCGTGGAAAGGTGAAAATGCAATTCACAAATTATATCCAGTTCTGGAAATATTGAACAACTGGAACAACACCGAGCCTAAAGAACACGCTGTTATAGTAGATGAACTTGAATATAGGGAAGGTCTAAATGCGGTATTGATTAGTGGAGGTGTTGCATCAAATATTATACCTGATGTATGCAAAATCCACATAAACTACAGATTTGCACCGAACAAGAATGCTATAGAAGCTCAAGAAATCATGCAGAACTTGTTTCGCAACTATGAACTAGAATATAGTGATGTATCAGATGGTGCAAGACCTGGATTAAATCTTGAGTCTGTGCAGAAATTTGCAAACTACGCACAGGAACAAACTGGCATTAATCCTCGTGCCAAGATGGGTTGGACAGATGTTGCAAGATTCAGCGCACTTGGAATGCCTGCACTGAATTTCGGACCAGGAGATCCAATGCTGTGCCATCATGATGATGAGAAAATTGCAGTTAGAGATATCTCCAAGTGTTATGAGGTTCTTGTAGGATTTCTGACTTCTTAAATTTCCACACCAAGTCGTCTGCCAATTTCAAGTATATCTTCTGTTCTAATAGTTGTAGAAATGCGTATGTTGTTCAACAAACTATGCTTATAGAAACTACCAGGTGTCACTAAAATTCCAAGCTTTACAAATTCATCAAGAACTTCCCACTCATCCTTTTTCGTGCGCATCCAAATATATAGACCACCTTCAGAATGTTCAATATCATATCCTGCTCTTTGCAGAATACTATGCAGTAAAAAATGTCTAGTTTGGTAGTTTTCAAGAATTTTAGTAATGAACTCGTTATCTTCTAGTGCAGCTTTGAGCGCAATTTGAGAAATATGTGGAGGAATTAGTCCAAGTTGTTTGCGAATTGTTAATAGTTCTTGGATAATTTTCTTGTCGCCAGCAATAAATGCACTTCTATATCCCGCTAAATTTGCATGTTTAGAAAGCGAGTAGAGCATCAAAATATTGGAAAAATCACCGTCTAAAGCAGTTTCTAGTACTGAGGGATGTGGAACAATTGCACCATTTGCACCATTTTTCCAATTGAACAAGGAATAGCATTCATCACTTGCAACAACTGCACCAATTCTTCGAGCTGCACGTACAACTGCTTTAAGATGCTCTAGCGAAGTACACTCTCCAGTAGGATTATTCGGATAATTGATCCACACCAGTTTTACACTAGTATTATTGCACCAATCTTCAATGTTGTTCGTCGCTAAAATCTGCGTGCGTGCAGCAACTGCACCGATATCATAAGTTGGATACGCAATTGATGGACGAACCATGATGTCATCAGGTCCAAGATTAAGCATCATCGGCAGCATGCCAACTACCTCTTTTGAGCCTATAGTTGGCAAAATGTTGTTTTCATCAAGTTCTGGAATATTCCATGTTGTTTTTAGCCACTGGACTATTGCCTTGCGTAGTTCTGGAAAACCTGCGGTCATTGGATATCCATGTGCATTCAGACTAGGAACCACAGCATTTTGAACAGTCTTTGAAACATCATCTATCGGACTTCCAACAGTTGTATCTATAAAACTACAGCCTAATTTTTCTGCAGATGCTTGTGCCAACTTTCTGTATGGCAACAACTGATCCCAAGGGAATGTTACTGCTGCAAGATTCGCTAAACTCATACCTCCATTATACCACATGCCTATGACATTTTGCTTTCAGCTGAATTCTAATCAGAAGTAGGACAACCAAAATCAAATCACCAAGTGGAAAAATGCGAAGAAAATGCGAAGAAGATTATGGAAGATACAAGAACACAAGTAAATAAGAACACCAGATGTCAAAACTTGAAAAATGTAAACATCTGATGTGTATTGTGTGTGTGTATGACCAAGTACACGCACCTCAGTATAGCAGACAGAAAGAGAATTAGCAAGTTAACACTTGACAAGAATTCTATGAACGCTATGAACTAACTTAAGCAACTTTGTATAAAGACGTACTTTGCAGATCCAGATGAAGTATGAATCAAGAAGATTGATTGCTTGGTAGTCTTTATAAGCCTAGTGTTAATCCAGAATACTCTTAACTCAAAAAAAGTCATCCCCAAGTCTATAACCATAACACTTCTCAGTTACTATATACTTAGCTACCTTTTCATCAACTCTTTTAATCTTATGTCTTATAATACTAATATGAGTATTTAAAAGATTATCATCACTACTAGTTTTAT
>JAIRWY010000033.1 GCA_031268675.1 Candidatus Ancillula glyptotermitis
CATAACTAGCCCAAGAACATTAGCAGGAACACCAGTTTGTGCAGTACCTATTGTGCTTGCATTGTTTGTGCTAGGGTTTATTGGGTTTGTAGGTGTGCTAGGTGTATTTGGATCAACAGTTGGATTATCAGGCGTAGGATTTGGGTCAGGTACACTTGTTGGTTCTACTTCTATTAGTACTTGTGTTGTAAGAGCAGAGTTAGATTTTAAACTAGCGGTTATTATATGAGGAGATGCATGTGGGAAGGTTACTGTGTTATCCTTTATTATGTCTGTATCTACACTTGAAGTAAGTTTGTAATCTTCTAGTTTTGCGTCTACTGTTTTTCCATCATGAAGTTTTTCGTGTAGAATAATTGTTATAGTACCGTTTTGGTTTGCATGAACGTTTCCGTTTGCATCTACCCATGCACCTTGTATTTCACTTGGGTTGATGCTTATTTCTTCAGGTGTTTCAGGTGGTGTAGGGTCTATTGGTGTTGGATCTGGTTCTGATACATTTATTGTGTAGGTTTTTGTAATTGAACTTCCAAATCCAGGAACTGAAAGAGTTACTGTTTTTTCGCCAGTGGTTGAGAAACTTACCGAATTGCCATCAATTGTTGCATTTTCTCCAGTTGTGGAAATCTTGTACTTGGTAAAGTCTAGTCCATCTGAAGTTGTTGAAGAAAGAGGAACTGGACCGAAATTGGGTTGATTTTCGCCATTACCGTATTGCGCTGAAACATTTGTGAAGGATAGTGTTTGATCTGGTGCGAGGTTGATTGTGCTAGAAATGGGAGTTGTTGATGGAGTTGCTGTGAGTTCAGTTAGAGGTAGTTGTGTTAGAGTTTGAAACATCGATTCACTACCTGGAGGATAATTGAACTTTGTATCACCATCTGTACCCAGCCAATAGATAGTAGCAGAACTATTGAATGCTTGCACTGCCACAGCATTGTTTGCTGGTAGATGGTTAGAGGGAAGAAATGCATATTTGAAGGCAGTAGATGCACCACTTTGACTTGCTTGTATGAAAGCATAAGAATCAATAGTCAAGGTTGTTAGGGAAGCTGGAAATATAACTGATTGGAGTGTAGTGTTTGCACCATTGTCGCAATATTGCTCAAATGCTTCTTGACCTATGTTTAAGGTTGTCAATGTTGGTGGAAATGATACTGAAGTAAGTGAAGTATTGCCAGTTACAGTAAATTGTTGAAATGCTTCTTCTCCAATGTTTAAGGTTGTCAATGTTGGTGGAAATGATACTGAAGTAAGTGAAGTACTACTACTTTCAGAAACTTGTTGAAATGCACCATCACCAATCGTGAGCTCAGTCACATTGTCAGTGTTGGTGTTGGTAAATGCAACATGTTGTATATTTAAACGACAATCACTAGAATAATCAGCACATGCACTTCCGACCACTTCAACATTCGGATTACTAGTCGCTGCGTACACATTATCAAGGTTGATGGTTAAAGTTCCACTTTCAGCAGCAAATGTCCACCAAGGAGTTGTACTGTGTCCAGTGTCATCTGCATTTGTGTATGCTACTTGTGCGGCTGTTTTAACTCCTAGTGTTTCAGGTGTGCCGAAAAGGTAATCACCAGCTGTGCTAGAACGTGCGAAGATATAATACTGGGTGTCTGCGGTGAGACCACTAAATGTTGTTTCTGTTTGCCAGAAGGAAGTTGGTAGTTCGTCAATTGTATTTATTGCATATTCTATATCTTGACCAGTAGCGCTAGAAAGAGTTGGAGGAGTTACCCTTATGCTTGTAGAAGTTATAGATTGCGCAGACAGTCCTGAGACAGCAGAACCAGTAAGTGGCTGGAGCCAATCTTTTCCTGCAAACGACGCATTTTGCTCTTGACTACCATCTGAAAAACCTTTCAAAACTGGTAACTTTTCATCCTCAATAGTCCAAAATTCTTCATTAAATCCTACTGTATCTTTCCAAAAACTCGCCTTATTGATTTGCGTTGTGTAAGCATCCATTCCGTTTGGACTATTTGGATCTTCACTAGTAACTTTCTGCTGATTCACAAGCGTCCGAGATAGCCCGTAATTGTTGTTGAGGGTATAGTCATCATCTCCAGAGACGTGACCAGCAACACGATGAATCTCGGAATCGGCTACAGTAGATTGAGTCAGATTGACACAGTTATGTATTCTAGCAGTACTGTTTACCATGCCCGCAATTCCGCCAGCATAATACGAGTCCGCGGTTACGTTTCCTGTCGAATAACTGTTCGAAATGGCGCTAGCGCTGCCGTACCATCCAATAGTACCCACAAGTCCACCAACTTGAGTGTATCCACTGACGCTAGCTGATGAATAGCTGTTTAAAATTTCAGCAGCACCATGCATCAAACCAACAATTCCTCCCACATAAGAAGCTGAGTCAGCAATCATTCCACTAACACTAACTTCTGAAATACTTCCTGATTGCATTTCCCCCAGAAGTCCTCCAGTACTACTACCTCCAGTCACATGTACATTTGCAAGATTGAGGTTTTTGATTATTGCAGCACCGTTTGCATACCCAAAAAACCCTTGTCCGACACTACTGGGTCGGTTGATCCACAAGTTATGTATAGTATGGTAATTACCGTTGAAAGTTCCAGAAAATTGATTACTACTAGTGCCGATTGGAGCCCAAATATCAACCAACCCTTTAGGCAGATTTATTTTATGATCAGCATCTATATATGCAGTGTTGAAGTCAATATCATTTTCCAAGCTAAAAAAAAGACTAGATGATGTTTCAGAATTAACTTTGCATGCAAACGCCGCTAAATCGAAGACCGTTTTTATATGCACAGGATCATCTTGCGTTGCCGCTCCGTAATCAGCCATTGTAGATCTGTAACTAATATAATTTGGGAAAATACTGTCTTGCTTTGCGCTTGAAATACCACTCAAAATCGGTAAATGACCAGGCGTTAAAGTCCAACCATCATCTGCTGTCCATGTATTCCAGTTATCTCCAGTCCTAGCAAAGTAATTCTCGGTTGTTGAAAGCAATTCTGATGCGGTAACATCAAACCCACTAATCTCACCGCCAGTTTTGTAGCTATTATTAAAAGAATTCGTGTCACTTATTACTGGATAACAGTCTGTTTCATCTGCTGACGATCCCATAATATCAAGGGCATAGTTATTTTTGTTGACTAAACCGCCAGATGTTCCTTGCGTTTTTGTGACTCTACCCTGCACGCGCCCTCTAGTTCCGCTATTTTGAGTATTGGCAATCGTTTTCATTATACTTACAGAATCTTCTAGTTTTTGATCCATACAAGTCGTCTCGTCATCAGGGTCAATCGTACAAGCACTCCTATTTGTTCCGCCAACAAGTCCGCCAATAGTAGACTCGTTATTAACTAGTTCAATATTTCCCGTAGAATAAGTTTTGCCGATATATCCCATATTCCAACCAGCAATACCACCAGTAAGATCGCTACCTTTTACCGTTCCAGCATAATACGAGTTAGTAATTTTAGCATCGACGCTATTCGTTCCAGCTAAACCGCCGTATTTATCGCTATCACCATCTCTAGTTTCAACATCAACTTTAGAAAATGAATTGTGCATAATTCCACTATTTACCCCTACTAGACCTCCTGTATTACTGCCACCCTTTATCACTCCAGTCGTATAACAGTCCTCAATTGTACCTGAATTATCACCTACTATGCCACCAACTCGATTTTTAGCATCTTGAATATTAATGCCTTCAACACCTAGTTGTTTTATTATGGCGCTTTGTGCAGTCAAGCCAAAAAGCCCCTGATAATTGCCACTATTTCGGTTAATAGAAAGATTGCTGATTGTATGCCCATTTCCATCAAATGTTGACTTGAAAGATCTACTTTGCCAACCGATTGGAACCCAGCCAGCTCCACCATTTCCCACATTAGAAGAACTCGCCAAATCTATATCTGCTTCAAGCTTAACAGTAATATCAGCATCATTCATACCATCATAGGAAACACCGTCATTTGCAAGCACGCTCAACGGATTTTCGGTTTCTGTTGTCTCACCACCAGCAGGACTATATGTATATCCGTTATTTACAGCTTTCGCAAAAGTGTCAAAGCCAACAAGAGTGCTGATTTCAATTATCTTATTTGGAGAAGTAGGATCACCAGAAATATGCGCGCCTATATTTTCAGCATTTGCGGGAAGTTTCACGAAGTTAATGGAGCTAAAGACAGCTAAGCTAGACAAGGCAACAAACGCAAACACCAAGCGGAGTGCCTTAAAAGTGCCTGAATTTTTCGCGTATTTTCTTGCACATTCGCCATTTCTATACGCGTTCTTATACATCAACTACATCTCCTATAATCCATAATGCATCTATTATAGCACCCCCCCCCCCCCCGCTTGTCAAGTAAATGTTTGGACTTTTTGAAACCTCTCAGAAAATTGCAAACACACTATAAGTTTTGTCTTAGAACAAAAAATAATGGCAGGCTAGTGCTACAATATAAATCACTGCTATTACAGTAACAAAACTAGCACTAACCCAGCCACAATACAAGTAGCCACTCATCTACTTTATATATCACAATCTAATTGTTTTGTGCTACTTATATATCCACATCCCAAGTGCAACGCAATCATCATTACTCCAGATCCGCCATTATTGGATTTTGAACACTTACTTTTTTTAATTAGCACACTTTAATAGTGAGAGTATCATTATGCTCGTATAAATGTTGTAAAATAAACATCATTAGCAGAATCAGAAGGCTCGATATAACCAACAAATGGTTGATCAGGTTCAACCCAATTGCTATTATCAAAACCAACAAATGGTTGACTAGGTTCACCCTCAGCGCTATTATCCCACCAACCATCATCGCTATTGTCAAAACCAACAAATGGTTGATCAGACTCAACCCAATCGCTATTGTCGAAACCAACAAATTGTTGACCAGGTTCACCCTCATCGCTATTATCCCACAAACCATCATCGCTATTGTCAAAATCATCTTCTGCTTGCTCTTCGTTGTTATTTCCAGCTACATCGTCACTTTCAGAATCAAAATCAAAATCATAATCATAATCAGAATCGAAAGCTGCCCGCTGAAGATGCATGGCTGCAAATGGAGATATCGTCCGAGCATGAAAAATTCTCATACGATTTTGCTCCGTCATATCTAAATAGAAGTACGAACCAAATTGATCAACAGCAAATGGTAATAAATTTTCAGGAATTATACCTAATTGATTAGAGGTTTGTATACCATACAGCCTATCAATGCTCTCATAACCTAACCTACCAAATCTTTCAGAAGTAGAAAAGCAATCCATAATAGAACTTAAAGTAATATTTTCACTATGGTCATTAGTTACATATTCAAAACTTGTAATATCAATTCTTCTAGCATATATATCTTTTAGAAAATACGGTATTGTAATTGAATATTTATCTTCTAGTCGTTCAATCTCATATGAAGTACAACTAGGAATATTTATTCCATCCCTATCATATATTAACCTGTTTTCTGTATCAGGCATTTGCCTGTTTTCTGTATCATCAGACATCTGTTCGCCACTATTCGCATTATCTACAAATATTCGACTTGCATGAGCGTTATCACCACTGACCACGCTAAATAAACAAGACAACACCATTAAAAAAACAAAACAGCCTATAAAATTAAATAAACCATTTCGCGAAACAACCCTATTATTATCATTATTATCATTAATAATTTTATTTTTTTGTACCTTCATTTTTACCCTTTCATTAATTTCCATTTCGTACAAGTCGGCATTATAGCAACTTTTTACAACAGGAGCATTATGAACAAGTAATAATATACAGAATATTTTTTATCTCATTATTAATATAGCATAATAACTCATATACAAACTTAGTCAATATATGTGAAAATGCATAAAATATTACCTTTTTTACACTTTTACAGTACTTTCCTTATAATACAACGCGCACCACGCAGAATTTGCAGTAAATGTGTATACTAAAATACAGCACGCTAGATTAATGGCGATTGGTTTTGAAATTATTCCATAATACACTGAGGGCATGATAAACACTGTGAAGTATTGTACTTAGGGCAACTTTTCGCAAGATTATGAACAAAACTGGTATTTTGCAACTCATATTCAACAAGTATCCGTATAATTTCATCATTAAGTAACCTGCCCTTAAGCGTAGGTGTTAAATCAGAAGGGTTTATCAATCCAAGTGATATCAACTTTTCTAATGCGTTATGCGTGCAATTTGCTATAGGAACATTCAACCGCGCTGTGAGCATAGCTTTCTCATATAGTTCCTCTTGCAAAGTCAGCACCTCTTCTTCCTCAACTGGTGTTCGCAAGTTACGAACTTGCTCAACATATTCATCAACTGAAGAAGTATTCCAAAACCGTTTTTGCGAGATAGTTGAATTTCCCTCACCTAGTGTAGAATTTACACGAATACTTGAATGCGCAGATGGTCCAATTCCAATGTACTCACCATTTTTCCAGTAGTTGAGATTATGCACAGATTGATTTTCGCCAACTTTTTCAGTCAACTTCTCCCAATTAGACACCTCGTACCATGCATAACCAGAATTCTGCAGAATTTCATCAGCAAGCTCATATTTTTGTGCCAGAATATCATCATCAACATGTTTTAACTTACCGCGCTTTATTTGCTTTGCCAAGCGAACGGTATTATCTAGTGTTAATGCGTATATACTCAAGTGATTCGGATTTAAATCTACTGCTGCTCTAACTGAAGTTTCCCAAGATTCAAGACTTTCAGTAGGCGTTCCATAGATCAGATCCAGACTTACCATCATGCCTAGCTGTTTAATCTCTTCGCATATTTCCCGCACATCATGAGACTTCTGCGAGCGCTCAAGCGTACGAAGTACAGAATTATCAAACGACTGGACACCAACTGAAATTCTGTTTACACCACCAGCTTTTATGGTCCTCAAATAGTCCAGGCGTGATTCAAATCTAATACATGGATTGGTTTCAACCGTTATTTCTGCACCTTTTAAAATTCCTGATGAAATATTATCAATTTCCTGAATTATGAAACATATATCTTCTGCTTTGAGAATAGTTGGCGTTCCTCCACCAAAAAATACCGATGAAATACTGCTATTTCGTAAAATTTCAGAATGTTGTAGTAATTCAGCGCGCAAAATATACTTGAAATCATCCACTAATGCATTTAATTTTGCATTTGTCCTGTTAATTCCTAGTTGTACAGTGCAGAAGTCACAATACCCACACCTATATTCACAGAATGGTATATGCACATATATTGCAACTTCTCGCATGTACTACATTATACACCTTAAATACTAGTTACGGTTTTAACATACTCCCAATTTGTAACCATAGCATTTTTCAGTAACTATTAACTTGGCAGCAACTGGATCGACCAATTTAATTTTACGCCGCAAGGAACTTGCATGTGTGTTCAGGTTTGCTTCATCACTCATAGATCTGTAACCATCGTAGTTCCATAGAATTCCAAAAAGTCTGTCTCTGGAAACTGGATAATCTGGTGCCTTTATTAAGGTTAATAGAAATTGATATTCTTTTCTAGTTAGTTTAATTTTGCGTCCACTAACTTTGACTTCGCGTGTCCACTCATTAAGTGAAATATTTTTATAAGTGTACTCATGCTCTTTTTGGGCATCTTCTCCATATGAATATCGTCTAATCAGTGCATTTATCTTGGACATAAGCTCTGGTGAACTATATGGTTTAAGAATATACTCATCCGCACCACAGTCAAGACACTCAATTTTATCTGTAGAATTATCACTAGTTGATAAAACAAGAATTAAGAGCGGATTATCTTCCTGATTTGAAGCATCACGAATTCTAATAATATCAGATGAATTCTTTGTACCGTTATAGTCTAATATGACTAAGTTATAATTAACCACTACTGATGATTCAAAGTCATCAAGAAACTTTTCAAGTTTAGTGTATTCTGTCACGCTATACTGCTCTTGCAAAACATGGGACAACACCCTGTTGTCCTCGATATCATTGCTAATAATTGCAATATTTTGAATTTCCTTGTTTTTCATTTAACCTCCGTTTTGAATTTAATAATATTATACATTGCGCACTTGTTATTACTGTACAAAAAATATAAAATTATCATCAAAACAAGTGTTTTTCTTAACTAATTCAAATAGTACTATATGCTACTTCTCATTAAAAGTTACTATATTTGCATCCGCATCAAGCCCCACTAAGCACATTCCCATTGTATCTGTTCTAAGTGTTTTTGCACCAACTTGTTCAAAATACTTGATAGTATCAGCATTTGGATGTCCATAATTATTCTTACCAACCATATAAATTGCAATCACTGGTACCAGTTGGTTAATTAGCGGCTTTGATTGTGTCTTAGATCCATGATGGCTCACCTTCACAACATCAACTCCTTCAACATTTTGTGCACGCAGTTGTCGCAATGCCCCCATATTTCCATTATCCTCTAAATCGCCTGCAGTAAAATAGGTCACACCATTTACATCAAAGATCATTGCAATGGAACTGTTGTTTTCGCGATCATCTTCTTCTGCACTTTTTTGTCCACTAGTAGATTTTGCAAGTGACTGCCCCTGATTTACCAAAGACCCATCTGCACTTGCATTATCATATACTGAAATAACCTGCCACTTGACGCAGTAAGGACTTGAAGTTGTGCATCCGAATTCACCGCGCATTCCATTTTCTGCATTCTGACCAGCAATGCCATTTGTGTTCAAGATTTTATCAACCTCTTGAACTTCATAATCTGGCTGTTTAACAGGGTCCAAAAGCGCCATAGAAACACTTCTGCTCTTAAGTGCATTTGCAAGATCACCAACATGATCATCGTGGTAATGAGATAATACAAGCATATCAATTTTAGTAATGCCAAGTGTTTGTAGACAACTATCCGCACCAGAATTTTTAGGTCCAACATCAATAACTACCCCAGAATGTGCACCAGTTCGAACTACACCCATATCACCCTGTCCAACATCGCATGCTGCTATCAACCAGTTGTTTGGTACAGAACTGAACATACCAAGATGAGTTTTACCGTAGTAGATTCCACCAGAAACTCCCAAAATGCAGAAAATAAGTACACATGAAATTACACGATGTTTAAGTATTCTTGTCTTAAGTTTTAGAACCATAGCACGATTACGCGCAGGAAAACCAGTCACTTCGCGTGGTGCAAATCCAGTTATTTTACTATACAGGAACCTGTACAAATAAGGCGCAAGAAAAAATAACAAGACCAGTAAAATAAATAGCAGTATACCCAAAACACCAGGAACCCACGGTAACTTCGCAAATGGCAAACTAGATGTGATATTTGCAACATTTGCAATTACTGAAGCAAAAAATGCGGCAATATTAGCAACTAGTAGCGAAAGCGGCGGTAAAAGTGGCGCAAGTATACACGAAATAAGTGATAGAATTGTAACTGGTGAAGCAAATGGAACGGCAATTATGTTGGCTAAAACTGAATATGGTGAAATATATGAGTTCATAATGAGCAGAATTGGTGAACACCCGATTTGCGCAACTAATGGAACTGCGAGAAGCGTTGCTAAAGTTTCGCCGATATACTTCTCTAAGAACTTTGTGCATGGTTTTGTACCCAAAATTATGGAGGCAGATGCAACTGAAGACAGTGCAAAACTATATGAAATACTAAGCCATGGGTCAAAGAGTAACCAACAAATGACCACAAATGAAAGTGCTGATAGTGATTGCGATCTACGCCCAAGGAAGACACCAAGTAGGCCAATAATCGCCATAAATGATGCGCGCTTAACAGACTCACCAGATTGTACAAGTGAAATCATCAAAATAACTGCAACCAGCTGAATGAACGTGTTCAATTTTCGCTTGCGGCAAAGTAACACCAGTAAACCACCAACAGTAGATATAACAATCATAAAGTGCGTTCCAGAAATTGAAGTTAGGTGTGAAAGTCCAGCAATATTTGCATTACTGCGCATATCTTTATCAATGTGCCTGAGATCTCCAACACTCATTCCAAGTACAAATCCTGCATATGGACTATTAACCTGCCTAATTACATCGCGAAAACTACTTCTAATATGGTTAAAAAACCTGTCTAATGCATTTGGGATGTCAACTAACTGAACACTTGCAACCTGAATATTAGCCACATTTTTCTTGTGAAATTCATCTGCTTTATACTTGCCAGTAAGTTTATACTTAGCACCATATTCTAGTGAACAATTGTCATCATCTGTAGTTTCAACGCTCAAAAAGAAATGTGGACTTTGACTTTCTGCCTGATAAGTACATCTCGTTTTGCCAAAACTATTGCCCAAGTTTGGTGCACTCTGTATTTTTACAACAACTTCATCTGGTAAACTTGTTGGAAATAGTGCTACTCTTTGGAAATTCATGCCCAAAAACCCCACTACAACCACCAGAAAACACATTATGGACTGCGAAAGTACCGCACTTGAAAAACGCCTTGAAAAAACTAGAACCAGCAATAAACCGAACAGGAATAACAAAATTACAAGTGCTGTTCTCGTATCTACATTGAAGAAAATCAGCAAAAATATCCATAAACTAGTAGCTGGTAGTAGTAGACGAAAATCCTTAATCATGTTTTTTACTACTTAACTCGTATCTTGTCCTTAATTTTAGCATACATTGCATCACCAATGCCCTTAACTTCCGTAATCTCTTCAATTGATCTAAAGTTGCCGTTTTGTTCACGATACTCAATTATGCGCTTTGCAATTGCTGGTCCAACTCCTGAAAGCGTAGTTAAATCATTCTCAGTTGCAATATTTATATTTACAACTCCGTTTGTATCTACTGCTGTTTGAGGAGCAGTACCTTCTGGGCATGTGGTGATATTTCCAGTTGTTTCAGGTGTGGTTGCTGTTATTTCAGGTGTAGCCGTTTTATCATCCACGCTCTTCTTAACTACCTGGTCACCCTGAGGTCTAGTTGATGCAATCGCATTATATGCAAAGTAGATGCCAAGCACAGCAACAAGTATAAATGCGAAAACACCAGCAATTAAACTACGGCGGTCAATTTCAAAGCGTATCTTCTTATGTGTATTAAGTTCGTCTTCAATATCAGCAAATGCCTCAAAATTCTGACTAGTACCTGCATGCCCTTGTGCACCAAGTGTTGCCTCTCTGAGAATATCACGAACCGTACTGTTAACTTCTTGAGGTTGTGAAGTAGTTGTACTGTCTAATTTTTCATCTTCCATGATCAAAAGTATAGCAGCATAAACTGTGTAAATAACTATAGCTGTTGGAAAATGTTAATAACTAGTAGGATCGTTTAGAGGTGTTAATAATCCAGACCAGATGCAATCTCAACAATATCAGCTAGAACTGCACTTGCTGTTGGATTACCACCTGCTCCAAGTCCAAAAAATGTCAACTTCCCGCTGTATTCGCTAACAATTTCAACAGCATTCATAGAACCTTGCAATTCACCAAATGCACTATTTTCAGGAACCAATTGTGGCTCAACTAGCAACTTAATGTTGTCATTAAAATCACTACAACCTGTTCGAACAGCACTAGCTATTAACTTGTAAACCTGTCCGTTCGTCTTTGCAGCTATAATCATGCCCTGTGTGATTCCAGTAATTCCAGTACGCTTGACAAAACCTGTCTTCAGATCGCGCCCAAATGCCAATGATGCCAATATAGAAATCTTCGCCGCTGCATCCTCACCTTCAACATCCGCAGTTGGATCAGCTTCAGCAAAACCCAATTCTTGAGCTTGTTTCAATGCATCTGCATATTCCACACCATCATGAGTCATCTTGTCCAGTATGAAATTAGTTGTACCATTTAGAACACCTGTAATTGACACCACTTTATCACCCATCAAGGAATTACGAACCGCTCGCACAACTGGAACTGCACCGCCAACTGCAGCCTCATAACGCAACTTGGCATTATTTTGGGCGGCAAGTAACCGAAGCTCCTCACCGTACTCGCCAAGAACAGCCTTATTCGCAGTAACAACATGTATTCCACGCAAAAGAGCATCCTTGATAAATTCATAAGCAGGATGAACACCGCCAATTAACTCAACAACTACATCTGGACTGTTGGAATAAATATCCTGAAAGTTGCGTGTAACAGTTGCATTTTTAAGACTAGAATATTCAGAATTAGTATCAATTAACCTACGAGTTGCCTCATCCTCAAGTGTTACAATTGTAGTAATTTCAAGATCTGCAATTACATCAGAAATAGAACTTTTTGAATTTGAATCGCGCAAAAGGGACTCACGACGATTTGCACCATCAACACCGATAATCCTACCGACAGAAGAACCAATAGTTCCAAAACCAACAAGAGCAACTTTTTTTACCATACCTACATTATACCACAGTTGCTGATTTTTTCTTAAAGCGGTCTTCGGCACAGCCGAAGTCAACCAACGCCTGCCACGGAGTGGCTGGCGTCTTTTTCCTCCTTTGACCGCTGAAAGCGGTCTGTTTGCCGGCTTTGCCGACCCTTTTAGATTCGCTGAAGCGAACACTCGCACGGCACAGCGAGATTTTCGTTCGGGTAAAATAATTTGAAGCAATCTGTGCATTTTTGCATTGGGTGGGTGGGGTGATTTTGCGATTTTATCAAGGTCTGCAATTATTTTTACCCGAAACTCTGCGTTAATTACACGATTTTGAGTATTTTCGGTGTATACTATAAATAGGTGGTTGGAGTTAACGCCAACCACCCCTTTTGCCGTTAACTTTAGAAAGGAATAAAAATGAATACCGCAGAAACTACAACAAAATACTATCTATACGCTAGGAAAAGCACTGACACGGAAGACCGTCAAGTCCATTCAATTGACGACCAACTGGCTGTGCTTCGCGATTATGCAAAGCAACATAACCTTAATGTTGTCGAAGAGTTTGTAGAAAAACGTAGTGCTAAGAAACCCGACAATCGCCCAGTGTTTAAGCAAATGGTTGAAAATATCAAGAGTGGACAGGCAAACTCAATACTTGCGTGGAACCCCGACCGATTGAGTAGAAATCCCGTGGATGCTGCAGTTATTTCATGGATGCTTACAACTGGCGAACTAGTTGATTTACGTTTTCCAACCACAATGTTTTCAAATGACCCTAATGGGCATTTTATGCTGAATCTCGGCTTCGCTCAGAGCCAGCAATATATTGAGAACCTAGCGATAAACTCAAGGCGTGGACTTATTCAAAAAGCCAAACGCAAAGAATACCCAGTGCGTGCGCCTTTTGGTTATATCAACGATGTTCGTAACAAAACACTTGTCGAGGATAAGAATATTACGCCACACTTGAAGAAAGCATTTGAAATGTATTCAACTGGTGGGCATTCGTATATTGACATATCAGAGTTTTTATTTTCACGCGGCGTGACCACAACACTATCAAAAAAGAAATTGCAGTCCGCAACTGTAAAGCACATTCTGTCAAATATTTTCTATACTGGACTATTCAATTATGCAGGGGAAGTTTATGAAGGTAATTATATGCCGCTAATTACTAAGGAACTCTTTAAGCAGTGTCAAGTCGCGATGAAAGGTCGCAGTAAAGTCAAGGCGGTCGACACAAAAGTAAAGCCTGCTTATGGCGGTGGACTTATCAAATGCGCAACCTGTGGAATGTCGATATATTCCGAAAACCGTTCCAAAATACAAAAGAACGGTAACCATAATAAGTGGAAATATTACCGCTGTTCAAGATCGAATAAGAAACATCTGTGCAATGAAAAGTTTATTCGTGCAGAAAAATTAGATGGTCAAATTTCTAAACTGATTGCTAGTTATACCTTACCAAAACACGTTGCTGATTACATCCGCACTCGTGCAACCGAAGACGAAATTAGAGGCTCAGAAACGGCTAACAAATTCCTTGAAAATGCGAAACCTAAACTTGCAGGACTAAAACAGAAATCTGACCGACTGACTGAGGCTTATATCGATGGACTTATTGACCGTGCCGAGTTCACAGAACGCAAGCAAAATATCATCCTTGAACGTAAGCAAATTGAAGAGCAAATCGAACGAAATCGTAAAGGTATATCTTATTCACCCAAACCTATGTTAGAGTGGCTAGAACAGGCGGAAAACCTTGATAAAATCGCAAAATCGGGGTCGGGGGAGCAAAAACGCACAGCTTGCCTCAACTTATTCTACCCAAACCTCTCGCTGTGCCGTGCGAGTGTTCGCTTCAGCGAATCTAAAAGGGTCGGCAAAGCCGGCAAACAGACCGCTTTCAGCGGTCAAAGGAGGAAAAAGAC
>JAIRWY010000049.1 GCA_031268675.1 Candidatus Ancillula glyptotermitis
TGCAAAATACCGAACGTGAAAATATCAGGATCTGTTTTGTCCATCACCTTGAACGCCAATGTCTGCTTTTTGTCTTTTACACTGCCACTTGCATTTTGGCAAGTATTAGAAGCGTCAAAAGTTATGCTATTTGTATTGCGTTGTATGTCAATTGTATTACAATGTAGTGCATTTGTATTACCAGTGTATGTTATATTACCATCAATAGCATTAGTTTCGAACACAGATCTGTGCTTAATCTCGCTGTTTTTGACGAACACATCACCTACTTTGGGATATTGAGGTAGTGGTTTTTCATTTGACAGCTTAATAATGACATATTCGGTCATTGTTCCAAGTTTCTCGCCCCTAATAGTTCCAGCAGTAGTGCCTTTAGATGTCAGATCGACCGTAATTTGCCAGACAGTTGTTGCTCCTGTTTCTCCAGCAATTACGGTGAAGCTTTTGAGTTGTTCCTCATCTGTAATTTCGCGAGTAGTAATGTCATCTCTAGATCCAAATGGAGGAAGAAGTTTTGCATGCACAATTTTTGCTGACACATCAGGTGGCAGAGCGTCATTATCAAGAGGATTTACGGGGATTTTCTGCTCATTGGATGCGAATATGTAGTCATTAAAGGCAGTTGCATATGTTTTGGTGTCAGTAATGAATACGGTAAAATACCCAGTTGTTTCGTGAGTTTCATCAGTTAAGGCGTATTCACCAGTAATAATTCCAGTTGCAGTGTCCTCAGAAGTTCCATCAGCAGATGATAGCGAGTTTACGTTTATTGCTTGTCCATTTTTAGTAACTTGAACAGTTGCCTGACCCTTTGTAATTTTGGCAGTTTTGATGCTCACCTCATCGCCGTCATTGTCCAGGCTTGTGTTTGGCAGGGAGATTTCGACCGTGCCCCCGACGCTCGTTTTGCCAGACAAATTAGGAGCATTCGGAGCAGAACTTGCACTGTCTAGTAACTTAATGTTTACAATTCCTCGAACTCTTGAGGTTTCTGGTCTGCCTCGAGCGTATAAGAAATAGTCCAGTGTAACTTCATCTTGAAGTTTTGTACTAGGCGCAATATACTGCAGTTTATTACCAGACACATATATCAAACCCTTGGTCTCGATGTCTTCTTGTGGAGTTGAATAGCGCGGATCTAGCATTAGAACATCGCCTTGGGCACTGATGTCATTTAAGAGAGCATCAATTGTTGTGGTTTCAGCAACATGTGCGACTGCTTGATCTGGCACGGCAATTGGAGAGGTAGATGTTGCGGAGTTTACAATGTACACCTGAATTCTGGCAGTTGTTAGTGCAATTTTGCCCATATTATCAACGCTTTCAACTGTCATGATGACGCTTCCTGCATCGGTAAAATCTGATGAACTGGTTTTAAGCAAAGTTGCAGCAACTCTGAGCTTATTCGTGTCTTTTATATCTGCTTGAATATCTGCAACTGGATCTCCTTGTACGGTTTTGGGTGACAAATTTAACAACTTGATGAAGTATGCACTATTATTTGCTTGGACAGATGTAGATATGTCAACTTCTGTATCTTCGAAGGACTGCAAGAATACTGAAATTGGTGCGACGGAGAACTCTTGTGGTTCATCAGCGACGACAAAGTTGATAATTCCAGTGTTTTTTGCACCTTCAACGCTGTAATTTAGGCGATAACTACCTGCTGCATCTGCAAGCACCTTAATACTTGTGCCAGTAGCGTTGACACTAGCAGAAATATGGGGCGGAATATCGCTCAACTGAAGTGCCGAAAACCCCGCACTCCCGTGAATGAACTCGGACAGCTCGAGCGTCTGCTGCACACCAACTTGACCTTGAATAGTAAGAGAATCTAGTGAAATTGGTGGTGGATCTTGAACAGTAAAGGTCAATGTTCCCCGGGATAGCGCTCCAAGAGAATCTACTACTTGCATTTTGACATCTGCAGTCGCTCCAACATCGACGTTTTCTGCCTGAAACGACAACTTACCATTAGGACTAGCGACCACTTTACCAGTGTCTGACGTGGCTGTGAGTAGTAAATCATCACCATTTGGATCTACCCAACCAGTTAGTGCGTCAACGCTGCTTACATCTGGATATTTCGGCGCTTTTAGATGATCTTCTGGTATACCATTTCCCACTCTTTTTGGTGCAAGATTTGGCTCGCTGTACAAACGCTCTTGAATTGTGTAAGTCATCGGAACCATACATGCACCGTTTTTGTCTGATCCTCCATCCGTCACTGTTACTGTCACTTGCGTGACTTTTGGAGCGCCCGTCGATTCTGGCAGATTCAAAGCGAGTGCCTGCCCATTGTCGACCACTCGGAACTCTCCCATTGAGGGATTGGTGCTTTTAGCATCTCCGATGATACTCAGCACATCGCTGCGGTTACCATCTAGCGCTGTTAATAGTACTGGGATGCGGTTGTCCTTGTTAGGTCGCACTCCGAATACTGCATTTTCACCGCTTGGAGCAGTCGGGCAGACGTTCTCCTTGGGGTCTTCTTTTTGGGGGTCATTCTTATTCTTATCCAGTTCGCTCTCCCAGTTGTTGAGCGTAGAAGGTACGATTTGGAAGTGACCTGAACTGTATTCATCATCTGCAACCCACACTTCACCAGATTTAGTGGCGTTCAAAACAGCGCTGTTTGGAACTAGTTGAAGTTGCAATCCTCGATCCACAGCCCACCCAGTTCTTGGAGCAGAATTTGGCAATAATTCTTCTTGCAGCTGCCCCTGATTGTTGCAGTCCAGGCTTGAAATACCAGTGTTTGACTGCCAAAGCGCATATACGAGAGGCTGACCATTGCAGGTTTGGTTGGATACAACTGGGCGAATTGGTACTCCTTCATTTTTGAGTTCATGCATTTGTACAAGTTCCTTGTTGAAGGTGTATAGACCCAAAGAAGCAGCAATATATAGAATGTCAGTTGTTGAGCTTTGCGCTAGATGAGGCTGGTTTTGCACATGTGCAACTAGTTTATCGGTGTAAAGTTCTGCGTCATTAGATTTACTGGGTGTATGTAGTAGTGCCCATTTTTTACCATATAGTGATACTTCGAAGTTATCAGATGTATAATCTGCATTTTCTGGACCTACATTTGTGGCTAGAACTTCATGCTTTTCAGATGTGTAATCATACTGGATGATTTCGCGCTTTTGCGTGTAGGCAATAATCACGCCATCATTTCGGACAGATGTGGCCACAATTTTTTGATCACCCGAATTGATGTTCTTGGCTGTTTTGAGATCATTAGATTTCGCGATATATGCTTGATAATCTATAGATAGTAATGAGATATAATCACCAGATTGCTGGATATTGCTCGCGCCTGACGGCAAGTTCTCGGCTTTTGCAAGCGATGCATCAGTAATTTCATCAGGTGCAGCAGAATCTATTTTGTACGCTTTACCACCTGCAAGTAGCATTCCATTGTTCTTATCTTCAACAACTGTTGCATTTGAGAACACATTGCCTTCTTGAATGTGCTGTTTTGTATCTAATTCTAGGTCTTTCAAATTTACACGTCCATAAAGTCCAGCACCTGTGTTTATTATCCACATCGATGTTTGTTCTTGAATAGGGCTGTTTGAGTGCACCTTTGGAGTTAGTGCATAAACAACAACGGTAAGGGAAAGAAATGCGAATATAATGCTAGTTCTAATTAGAGTGCGTCTCATCCATCACCTTCCTTTGCAAGAATTTGTTCGCCTACAAAAGTGATGATGTCATCTGCGTGTAGCTCGACAACTTCATCTGGTTTGAGTTTCACGCCGTTTAATCTGGAGCCATTTGTGGAGTTCAGATCCTGGACAAAATACTTGCCAGTTTGCTTGAAGATTTTCAGATGTTCGGATGACACTTTCTGGTTGTCGGAAATTATATAGTCGTTGTATTCTTTTCTGCCTACTGTGATTTCATCTGCATCTATTTCAACTGCCAGAAGGCGGCCGTTATTCTTGTGATAGAAACTGAGCATAGGCAATGCACGCTGTTCATCACTTGCTTGCTGTTGTATGTCAATAGTATGTGTTTGTAGTACATTTGCATTAGTTTGTAATACATTTTGCGGTGCAGGTTCAGGCATTTGCTCTTGATGGTGTTCGAGCGTTGGTGAAATTGGGGGCGGTGGTAATTCTTGCGGTTTCTCTTCAGGTACTATTTGCGCATGTGCACATACATCTTCCTCGTCGTGGCGAAGAGGTGGAGTTGGTAGACCCCTGGGCGAGTGCGGGGACGATGGGCTCTGGTGCGAAGACGGATGAGGGGGCGGAGGTTCATGTTCATGTTCAGCGCCTGAGACAACATCCACAGGAGCAATTTCCTCCGCTTTGAGTGAAATAACAGGTTCTGGTTTTGGAGATAGTGCGCTATATTCGCTTGTGGAGAGATTTTGTACTTTCAGCGGAGTTGTATTTTCCTCAACTGGTGCCCATATAGAAGTTACGGCAAGGGATGGTTTCACACTTGTACGGTCTTCCACTTTGTTTATTTTCTGGCGCTTTCTAAACATCAGCCTCTTTTCTGCGTCTTTTGCTTGTACGAGACTCAAATGGTGTCTCCTGAGGTATCAAGGCGGTTGCAATTGTATGAGAAAAACGTGCAGGAGGAATTTGATAGGTCAAAATGTGTCCAGCTGAAATTTGTACTAGATTTTCAGATTCCCGCCCAACAAAATGCTTCATCACGCCCATTTCCTTATCCATCAATGAGTTCATCATCGGGTCTCCAATTTGCAAAAACCAAGTAGCTTTGCTGTTTGATAAACGCGCTTCTTCCCAGCTGATCCACAATGCATGAAGTCGTTCAAAAATGGCTGGATATTTCCACCAATTAGTTAGCCAAACCTTCCTGTCGGACTGTTTCGTTCCAGTTGCGTACATCTTACAAAGGTAGATTCTAACGAACGCATCTAGGTTCTTATAAAAGGTCTTCTGTGGTTTTGGCGTATCAGATGACTGGTTTTGTGGTTTCTCTTCACTTTCTTGTGGTTTCTTAATTTTAGTCTCATCTCCAGTTTTAGCAGTTATTTCTTGGTTGTTGTTATGCTCTATTTTGCGTTCGGTATCTACTTTTGTAGCTACTTTTGCAGTTGCTAACTGTCTAGTTGACACATCATTTACTTCAAGCGATGCAGGTTCAATTTCAGCAATAATCTGTGCATTTTCAACTACTTTAACTTCTGCCAAATGGTTAACACTGCCTAATATTTGGGCAGTTTCATATGAGTTCATATGAGTTCTCCTTTTGTTGCAAGTGCTTTTTTGTCCGCGAACTCCTTCAACTTCCTCATACGCTCTAAATCTCCTGCATTTGGAGCTGAAGGTTTTTCAAGTGGTTCTTCATTGTTTTGTATTTTTTCAGGAACTCGTTTTAGAGTTCTAGTGCCAATATTTGAATCTGATAGTGCATTTTCATCAAGATTTCGATCCATAGCTCTATCACCTGCTGTTTTCTTGATATCTTCAAGCGAGAAATTCTGAACTACTTGCTGTTTCGAAGCTTTTAGAGCACTTTCAACCTGTGTCTTTATCAGTGGATCTTCAAACCAAGGGGTAAGTTTTATGAGCGTTGCTCTATTTTGTGAACTCAATACAACGCCTCGCCATGCAGGAAGTTCTGCAAGTTGTTGAACGGACAGTGTTTGCTCTGACTGAATGGATTGAGACTCAGAATCTGTCCAGCCTGAATTGTTGTTGACATTATACCGCATTACATCCCGTTGTCCAATTAGAGAGGACAGTTGCTGTAAAAAGTCAGAATCTGCATTACCTCCGATGTAGACCTTGGTGTTTGCATTATCGAACAACGACTTAAAACCAGGTTTGCCAAATGCTAGTTCTCCTTGAGACACATTTTGAAACAATGCATTGATAATGATCCCACAACTTCCATAATACGAGTACACTTCAGGAAGTTCTGGCCATGGGCAAATATTGGCACACTCATCTAATACCGCCACGAGTGGAATTGGCAGTCTTCCTCCCATATTCTGGCTCAAATCATAAGCAGCTCTTGCAGTAACAGCGGTTAAAGCGGCAGTAATTGGAGTAGAATTCGCACCTTTTTGGCTGAGTAGATATAGTGTATCTCTTGAGAGGGCGAAATCAAATGGATTGTATTCTGGACGATTATCATCTTCGCTCATTTTCTGTATCCAGGGAAGTATTTTTTCATCTACCATGAAAGAAACCATCTTTTTGAGACCAGCGTATATTCCAGAGCGTGTTTCTGGCGTAATTCCGATAATACCGTATACTTGAGATGCTGGTTCTTGGAAATCAAATTCAGTTAGTATTTCTCCAGCTGATGCGTCATTTTCATTTTGGCACCATTTGAAGACCTCTCGCATTGTGAAGCTCTTTAGAGCTGCTGCAAACAGGAAGTTTGACAGCTGCTGCTCTGCAGAGCCGTTGAAAAACTCGTCGTTGCCAGAACCTGCCGAGCTACTGCCAAGTCCTGCAGCTGCTCTCCAGCAAGCAGCAATATCACTAGCGTCCTTGATGTGGCGAATGAAGTTGATGGGATTGAAATACCACGAAGGTTCACCGCTAGCGATATTCTCAGGATCAAAAAGCCACACCTTGCGGTCTCCTGTTTCATCTGCATTTTCACGAAGCGCTCTAGTTCCATCCACAATATCGCGCTTATTACTAGTTGCAATGCAAGCTCCAGGTGCGATAACTATATGCGGAATTACAAATGATACAGATTTACCAGTTCTAGGACCTGCAATTACTAGCATTTCTGCTTCCCAATCAGAATACACTTTGGAGTCATCAAAAACGAGTCTGCCAAGCGGAAGACCAGGAGAGGCAGTTTCACCGTTCGGCATTTTAATCAGCCTCGCTGCCTTTTTTGATGCTGCATTTTCCAAAAGTCCAGCAACAGCGTTTCCGTGTCCAAGAGATGCTGCATAAGCATCAACTCTGGTTTTAGCACTTCTGTGTGGGTTTTTAGGGATCAGTAGGTAGATAGCGAGGATTACTAAACTGAGACCGAATAGTATGAAGGCGATGTCCGTCCAGATTAGACCTCTTGCACCAAATACGGAAACAATTGGACCGAATATAAATAGATCTGTGGGTGTATCAATTGAAAAAATCTTGTCGCTCAAAAGTACAGCAACATCCCAAATAGCAATAAGTGCAAAAAGTCCAAAACCAACACCGAATTGGATCATCGCCCAGAGGTTTGCCCTAGGGTTGCTTAGACGGTTAGATTCGAACTTTTGTGGATTTACTGGCATCTAGATCGAATTCTCCAAAGTACTTCGTTTAATACCTCTTCTAAAGGCGCAGTCATTTCACCAGTTGAGATTATTATATCGTCGCTTGATAAATGTACAAAAATTGCTGGCAGTTGCATAATCTTGTGCTGAACTAGGAACTCGTAAGCAACAGTAGACTCAGAAACGTTGACTTCAAGGTACGGAACTTTACGTGATTTTAACTGATTTTTCATTGCAGTGCACTTTACACAGTTGTTCTTTGAAAATAGAGTGACACTGTCTTGTCCGTGCAGGTCTTCACCTAAATGTTCACTTATAACATCGTATAGACTTATACTTGTTGTTTCATGAATTACTTCTGCCATTAAATCTCCTATCGCCTTTTCGTCTGTACCTAAAAGAGCATGCTACATACATCATGTGGGACAAATGCAACATGCTCTTATAGCTTCTTTACCGAAATGTGCCTTTTATAGTCGGACCTTGAGGTGTATAACCAGGCATATTGTCTAACGAGCTGTCTTGCGCTTTATGAGCAGTTACAGTTACAGTTTCATCAACGATTTCGTCGAATTGTTCATCAAAAGCAACATTTTCTGCATCTGGATCAAAACCGTGTTCCTTAATCTCAAGGAGTTCTTCTTCAATTGCTTTACTTGATTTCTCAAATGATACAACATCAAACTTGGTAGCAATGATCACTTTTTCTGCAACAGGAACTCCTGCAGTGTCTATACGTGCTTCAACATCTATTTTACCAGCAATACTTACACGTTTGCCTTTGCTTGCCGTTTCAAAAATCTGTGTAGCCAGATCTCCGAATGCCTTGACTTTAGCCCAGTCAGCATCAGAATATATTCTTTTGCCATTCTCATCTAGTTGCGGTTTACCATCCTTGAAAAGCGTGTGGGTTTCTGCAATATTAAAAGAAGCAAACGCTTTTTTATCATCAGTTGGAGCCTGGTAATATATATCATTACCAATATTCCCCTCAAATTTCACTTTGTATGTCATAATCTAATACCTTTCTCTAGTTTCAAGACTTACAGTACTATATGTGCAAAAAATCCAGAAATTAGGACATTGTCAAGGAGTTTTATGTTAAGAAAAGTGCAGGTAGATTATCTTTTACTGGTTTACCGAAATATACCTCTAGTGTTATTGTTGGTTGTTGAATTGTTGTGGTAATTGTTCGTGCTAGGTGTGCAAGTTGATACCTAGCATCAAGCCTTTTGCATAACCACTTAGTCATATGCTCAACAGCACCTGAGCGTATTTCTATAAATGACCCTGCACCGAGAATGTCTTCTAGATTCGTTTGCAGACCTTTACTTGGAATCCACCAGCCATCCTCCTGTTGAACTACTCCAAAGCGTCCTGCTTCTTTGGCTATTTTGTCCCATAACCATTCTGGTGCGTTCTCTTCTAGTTCAATATAAAATCTAGGCTTGCTATCAAATGTTCTAGTTATTGTCATCGTCTATCCTTGTCAGCGCTTCCATACGAGGATTTGTATTGGTACTAGGTGGAACAGTTGAATTCTTGTTGCTTGAAACACCTGTACATATAACAGCGATTCCCATTGGCGGCTCTTCGTGGACCACAGTCGCAGTAGTTGGTGAAATAACCTTGACAAGTGCTATCAAGGCGAATATTGTCATGACAGATATACCAAGAAAATACAAAAGCCCATCGCCTACAGTTGGAAACAGTACAGTAGATAAACTAACTATGGAAGATACAATAAGCATTCCAAGAATTATCCAAAATAGTTTACCAATCCGATTTATAATATCACCTTCACGTTTTGTTTTAACAATTGTTACGAAAAACACAATTTCTGCGACAATTATAATTATAGCTGCTATCCATTTGCGCCAGCCAATGATGTTTATCGCACTATTACTTATCGTACTAAAATCTACTAGTACTGGCAGATTTATTACAATAATGTCTACCACAAAAACAACAAAAAGCAATAGTGTACTTTTTAGTTTTGCAAACTTAACCATTTTATTTCCCTACTTTCTACTTCCCACCAACATAATACCCAGTTGGTCCTTCATCTGCATCAAAAACTGCATTACGAGGATTTGTGTTGGTGCTAGGTGGAGTTGTTGCATTCTTATTGCTCGAAGCCCCGTTCCTGAGGTTAGATGCACCTTCTGCAGTACTTTGCGCACCTGATGCAGCAAGTGCATCATCGCCTCCTGCTTGACCCACCACATGTTCAACACCGCCAGAAACTGCTTGCATACCAGCAAGTCCAGCAGATGCAGCGCCTCCTGCGGCTGCAAATCCAGCACTCGCACCAGACGCGCCTGAGCCTACACCGCTCGAATTTCTAGTACCTGCACCTGCACCAGTAGTATTACCACCGCTGGAAAACGGAGCACCTCCAGTTCCTGAATTACCACCACCTGCACTTGATGAACTACTGCCAGATACACCTGCATTCACAGCTCCTCCAAATGCTTTTCCAGCAGACATTGCGGCTGCAACTCCTAAGCCAACTGGACCTGCACCTGCTGCCATCGCACCGCTTGCTCCACTTGCCCCTGCCCCTGCACCTGCACCAGACGCACCTGAGCCTGGAGGAACATTTACGGCTCCTGTGGGTAAACCAGTGCCACCAGTATTGCCACCCATTTGAGCCATCATGCTCGCTGCCATCATGGCGCTTCCTGCTGATCCACCGCCTGCAACAGCCGCAGTAGTTGGTGCAATAATCTTGACAAGTGCTGGCAAAGCGAATATTGCCATAAGCAGTGTTCCAATGAAATAAACCATTTTGTTATCATCGTCAGATATTGCCAGAAACTTGAATCCTACAGCATATACTGTGGCTGCTGCTGGTTTGAACAAAAGTAGAGCTATAATCCACGTCCAAAGAGATTCAAATCCTTTTTTGCCTATTTCAGTGTCATAAAGCGCAGCATACAAAACTAAAAATCCTGCAAGCATAATTAGCATTATAGAGCGGATGACCATTACAATAGACAAAATTAGAGAAGTTATTGTCAATAGAATAAATAGTAAAATGCCACCGATTAAACCGACACCACCGTCACCGAAACCAAAATGTGGCTCTACTACTTTCCTAATAAGATCGTCAATACCAGAATCGCCTCCAAATGCCGTTTCAATAAGTTGATGACTAAAATTATCAAGCACTCTCCCCACTAACATCAACAAATCAGGTCCTAAGGTTGCAATAAACATTACTAAGAGCATTTTCTCAAAAAACTTCTTCAATGGTTTACCATCTTGACTTGTAATTGTCCTAATACCAGTAATAATCAATGATATTGCAGCGCATGTCATTGCAAGAGGATAATACATACTTACAGACCACGTTAACATATTAGTTATATCAGGTGCTTTAGACTGAAATACCGTTGTAAATAACCCAATTGCACCAGCGGCGACAAGTGTTCCTAACACAACCCAAAATAGTTTACCAAGCCGATCCATAATGTTGCCTTCATGTTTTGTTTTGGCAAGTGTTACGAAAAATACAATTAGTGCAGCGGTAGCCGCAACTCCTGCAATCCCACGAGCATAACTTAAATACATATTTATCTGTGCAAGTTCATCAGCAGGTAAAGTATCACCGATAATTTGGGCTGAGTCCAGTTTGGAACCTGCAATATTTTCAAATCTAACATTCATCCAAAAAGATAAAGTATCTTTAAGTATCTTTTTGATTTGTTGTACAAGAGGTTCTAAAATGGAGTTTGTAATATTACATCCAACATCCCACCATCCACCGCAAGCTGCTTGTGCACGCGACGGAAAAGTAATTAGTCCAATTAGTGCAAGTGGTATTGGCATCACAAACAAATACCATTTTCTTCTTAAATTATTCAATATCTTCATACTTCTCACTCTCCAATTCTAAAAACTGCTAAAACTTGTGTTTTTGGGTATGCATTTTTATGTGGACTTGGTATATTTTGTTCAACAACCCTAAATCTTCCACTACCATCTTCGTTGTTGATGGCTACAGCTGTATGTCCGAATCTGAAGAAAATAATGTCACCAGATTTAATAGATTCTTGTTTGTCAACTTGATAAACACCATTTGGAGGCGAAGAACCCCAAGCAACAGCTTCTCCATTTTCGTCAATTGCAGTTAAAAGCGGAGGAGATTGCAGATGTAGTGCAGATTGTACCCAACTCTTAGATAAATCTACACATTGAGCGCCATATGCACCATCAACATCAATTCCGGAATTGCCTCCGTCAGTTACAGAGTTCCAGTTTTTTTTATCTAGCACCCAATTGACCCACTCATCGAACCCCGCAGGTCCAGGTCCGCTAGTTCCGCCGATACCTGAACCATTTCCACACCAGTCATTTTCATCATATGCTGCTTTATCTACAACCCAAGTCTTATTAGGATCTGTATCATTTGGATTCCAATGTCCAACCTCATCATGATGAACAACTTTTCCGCCTGGTGGCAATGGTAGTCCTTTCATCATTTCAGATGTTAGCTTTGTATTATCACAAGTTGCACTTGCATTTGACCCAGCACCTAAAATAATAGCAATAGGCGCAATTATAAGCAGTATAATAACTACTGGTATTGCTAGACAAATGGCAGGAACAGCTTTACTTGTAATAAGGATCAGCCTCCGATTCTTTATCTATTTTTACATTTTCTAGATCTATATGATCCTTTCTCCAGTTATCAATAAAATTACTCCATCCATGTTTTGGATCTAAAGCACGAGCACCAGCAGCGGTTTGAACTTTACCAGCAGGCTCACCATTTTCCATGACCATTCTCCAATCGCCATCTTTGAAAATATAATCATTCTTAAAATTAGCTTCCATTGTAGCATAACTATCTACATCTGTCTCAAATGCCAAATCAATTGTTGCCTTTTCTGGAGTGTAAGAAATAACTTGAACACCGTACCACTTTATTTTTTTTTCAGGTAAAGTTTTATCTGGTACCTTCCCATTATTATCCGCACCGTATTTATAAAAATCGTTCCAAGTACGCTCTTGTTGCATAGACGCAAAATAATTCATTGCTGCGAAAACTGCCCCCATCGGGTCGTGGCTGTAACACGAATTAAATTCAGTTTGATCATGTCCTGCAGGCCAAATCTTCTTTTTACCGCCGTATTTATCACTTGTAGGAACATACCATATATAGTCTGTTTGTGTTGAGTGAATCTTTTTCCACTCGACACCATCAGGCCATTTAGTTGGAACTTCCTGTGAATTGGGCTTTAGCCCACAAATAGACTCATCAGATGCAGCAGTGCTCTTTGATGATTCAGCATTCAATGTGCTATCTTGTCCAGTAGCTTGTTGCTGAGCAGTATGTGTAGATTTTGGTCCAATTGTATTCCATAGCATTATACCAACACCTCCGACAAAAAACACTCCGATAAATGCGAGTGAAATATAAAAACTTACTGGTTTTCCTATTAAAAACTTCTTCATATTAGTTACCTCCTATTTCCTGATCATATGTTTGCGAATTTTTTGACTTTTTGTATAGCTTTACTTTGTCATCGACAATTTTAATAATTCCATCAAACTGAATGGACGCATCTATGTTTTTGTCGGTATCAGTTCCTAAATACCTCTGTTTATAAGCGAGGTTTGCCTTGCCATCAAATACAGTAAACGAACCTGATGCTCCATCAGAATTTGTTTTACGTTCAATTTTTATTTCAGGCTTCTTTTTGAGAGTCCACTTATAATCAAAATATTCATATAAATAAGTTTTCATATACATTCCGTCTGCACTCATAACGTTTTCATAACCTGCTGGATCATCTTCGGTCTTTGTTAATAGAATATCAAAAAATGAGGTTACTTTTTTGTCAACCTCAGACTTTAACGCATCGCTTGCTATGATATTTAACGGAAAATTTGCAAGACTACTAAATGAACCTTCATTACCCTCATGTTTACCAGCTTTTGAAGGCTCATTTACTATTATTTTACCTTCATCTGAAGAAAACCATTTTTTATCCTCATCAGTTTCGCTTATAGTATAGACACCAAGATATGCAGGTATTTTGAAATCAAAACCGTCTGATTTTTTCTTCCCACTAAACTTCACTCCGTTCACATTCACCTTTTCAAAAGATGACTGAAACTCTATTGTTCCGAGCAATGGCTTAGCTACTCTACCATTTTCTTTTATCTGCAACTGCACATCTTTGTGTTCATTATTTATCCAAAAGCCAACATTTGCAGTCATTACATCATTATTGTTAACAATCTCAATCTTCGGGTTTTCAATTCTAGCCCCTTCTGAAATTACAGTTTTATTTAGCAGCTCCTTATCTGAATTTGATAAGTCTGGATTATCTAGTTCTATAAGTTTCTGGACGTTCCCAGTAGTTAGTAAATTTAGATACTCATTAACTGCTCTTTCCGCCCTAGTTGTAGCATTCGGTGCAATCTTACTCACGCCAAATGCGACCCCAATAATTACAACTAGGACAATGATCCCCAGCGAAATATAAAACCCAATGGATTTCCCCACTAACAACTTCTTCATAATGTAACCTTTCTATTTAACTATCATCATTATATATAACAGTATATCACCCCCCCCCCCGCTTGTCAAATGGGTACAAACCAGTTTAGCGGTGAGGAAAGCATAGTAATATGTTAGCATGTTATTATACTAACATAGTAGCTTACGATATAAATGCGCCTACTAGTCCAAAAGTTGCTGATATTCCAATGATCGCTAGCAATATTTTGCCGAGCCAACCAATTGAACCAGAACCTCCGCCGTTTTGGCGTTCAGTTGCTAGATGTGCGAAAAAGCCGATGAGACAACCGATACACACAACAAATGCTACCCATTTGCCCCAGCCAAATATTTGACTTACCGCCTGAAATCCAGGTGGCATTTTAGCAGGACCATCATTTAGTCCTTCTATTGCAAGATTTATACCTCTTGCTACCAAATTAGTGATATTATTCATATTATTTCCTTATCTCTTAACTAGTAGCTTTCGCCACTATTGCTTCTATTTCCTTCCAGATACCACGCGTGATACCTGCTTCATTTGGATCGACGACATCCATCAATGATGGAACAAAATCTATATTCCATCTATCAACTCCAGATGTCACATAATCCAAAAACTTTTTAACTGCAGAAGTTACCTTGCAGTTCACATTATCAACCACAACTACTCCTAGTACAATTGGAGTAAACCCACTGCCCTCAAACTGCGTCCTGTCCGTAAACTGTTGCATAACACCTTGTAGTGCTAAAACGCCAGAATATGTGGTGTTTGTAATTAGTACCACCCTAGGAAGATATGATACCCATTGGCGAATATGCGTAATGTCGCTCAAATCTAGCACTTTTGAGGGATCTGCGCAAAGTCTAGCAACAGTAGTAGTTCCAACGCCCCCCTTAACCCCAAGCAGTAATACTGGAGGCACTTGATTAGGTACAGGAGATGCCTGCTGCAAAATAGGCAAGTAGTACTTTTGTAGCGTCATAGAGGCAGAATCAGGTGTGTATTGCTCCTGTGTTAACTTGTTGAACGATACTGCATTATCCTTCATAATCTTCTGTTGTTTCAGTGTCTGTTTCTTTTTCATAATCTACTTATCAAGGTGCTCCCACATGCTCGATGTTGCGTGTACACCCCCTTCCATCTCTGTTTTCGTCAATCGTACATGTACTGGAATTCCTGGCTTTCCTCCAATTTTTATCAAGAAGTTACCTCTGCCTGGAGGTGAGGCATTTTCGCTAAAACCTGCTGGAGATTGCCATGAATTTACCAAATCCTTTTCAGTTTGAGAAAGGTCAATAATCTTGTCTAGCATATCTAAATCCTGTTTCGAAAGCCCACCTAGTACCTTAAGTCCCGAGCGCTCAACTAGTCCTGATGCTTTCTGGCGGTCTTCTTCAGTTGGAAGTGCAAATAAGTCCTTCGGCGTATGCGTGATCATCGCCTGACCAACTCCTTCGGCTCTATTCAATCTGGTGAGATAATCAATACGGTCAACCATTCCAGATCCCGCGCCTAGTGCTTGATGCATTTCATCCATCACAATAAAATAGTGCCTCTGCTCTTCAAGTCCTAATTCAGCTAAAAGTTTTGCAATCTGGACAGTTCCAAAACCAGTCGTCCAACAAGCCATTAAAACTGCTGCTCTCATTGTTTTGTCTTGCGTATTCAATTTTGATATGTCAAATACTACAGGCTTATCTATTTTCATGGGTTCACTAGTTTGCTTCGAGAAAATCGTTCCAAAACGACCTCCCTCAATTAAACTCATTAGTGCTGCTTGCAATTCTTCAGTTGCATCTTTATATCTTTCGTCTTCATTTCTATCCATTGCAGCTGCTCTTATCTTTTTCGTCGGTTTTACTATTAGTTCATACAAATCCTTCAAAATAGGTGGAGTAGTTGAAGTTTTGAACTTGTCATTTAGTTCAGATAAAGCAGCTGCAATGACATTACCTTCAACAATACTTGGCTCAGTTCCACGAAGTAGTGTAATTATTGAAAAGAGTGTATTTTTCTGGTACCCCTTAGTAGTCTCGTAAATTTCATGGATTGCGTTTTCTAGGCGTTTTACTTGTTCGTCGTTGCCTTGTACAGTTGCAAGTTCTATTGCTTTGCGGATTATTTTAATTCCACTAGTTGCATCCCCTGGATCTAAGATGTTTAGATGACTGACGCCTTCCTGAAGTGAGATTACTTGTCCTTCTAATTTTCGTACAACATCTACATAATCTGGACGTAAATCTCCTAAAACAAGTGGTTGAATTCCTTGTGCACAAAGTCCAATCAACTGACGGCGAACATAAGTAGATTTTCCAAGTCCTGGATTACCAAATATAAAGCAACTTGGATTATTTATCAGTTTTGCTCTTGCAAACCATGAAATTGGATCGCAGCAAACAGTTGCCCCCGTATAAATATTATGTCCTACTGGAACGCCAATT
This sequence comes from Candidatus Ancillula glyptotermitis, assembly GCA_031268675.1. GTDB lineage: Bacteria > Actinomycetota > Actinomycetes > Actinomycetales > Bifidobacteriaceae > Ancillula > Ancillula glyptotermitis. The sequence goes on from JAIRWY010000049.1 coordinate 16,179, forward strand.
AGTGGAGAAGCTGAACCAGCTGAAAAGGGATATAATCCGCAGACTTGTACGGTCGTTCCATGAAATAGGTCAAGATTTGTCACTTGATTTGCAGCTCCACCATTTTTGTGATAAAATCCTTTCCAAGGTGCAAGTTTGACTCCTGATTTTCTCCTAATCTCATTAATCTCTTGCTGTGCTTTAGATAACATTTGTTTCTTTTTCATTACAGCATCTCCTTGATTGAGTCAAATGGTGAATAGAAAGTGTCTAGGCTTAAGCCAAGAGGCAACCCAGCGACAAATGCAGAATCTTGAGTACCCGTTGCTTTTCGCAAAACGATATGTGCGTTCGCTGATAAGTTGTTCAAAACTGCATCTGCTTTTGTGATGTCATCTGATGAATCTAGTGTAATTGTTGCAAGCATGCCGAACTTGATTAAGGATGCACCTCTAGCTTCTTCGCTTGCTGCTTGTGCTGCTTTTTGCACTGCAATTGTTTGTCTTGCGCTTGCTCGTTTTTGAGAGTTCGCAGTAAATGCAGCGTTCGTCACATCTGCTTCCACCATTGTGGCAGACTGCTCATATGAAACTGGTTTGTAAACAAATGTAATGCGCTTTCGTTGCAGTTGTGGATGAGGTTGCATCAAACGTGAAAGAACAGAATCTGTCACAACACCGCGCGGAGCTTGACTCATAATGTAAGAAACCGAAACTCCAGAATCATGCACGTACTTGTTCCATTCATTTACAGCAATTGTTGGACCTACGTTTTTCCAATCTACTACTGGCGCTGCATGGTTGGTGTTTGCAGAATCGAATAAATCTCTACTTGCTGGATCGAACGCTGTGCGAATGGTTTTATAAATCTGAGCAGATGACATTGGTGCAGGTACACCGGCTCCTGACGCTTCAAGAGCGCTGCACATCGGAGGCATGCGAGAGATTATTTCTAGCAGTACTTCTGAAATTCCCTGATCTTTGGCGTTAAGATCTCTAAAAGAATAGGTGAATGCTGTGTAGACTTTAGTCGCGCTAGATCCTGCAGAATATGTATTACCAATTTCCTCCGCTGTCTCAAGCGCAAAAGCAGGAGCGTGCGTTGCTAAATGTCCTTGAATTTCCTCAACCAGTTTTAGTCCATTTTCTGGTTCTGTCTCAACTGTAATAGACACCGAAGATAATCCTGGTTCATTGTTCAAACTGTTCAAGAAGTTTCCATATCTGCCAACTTGACTGTTTATCTGATCTTGATCAACTAATGCAGATCCTTCAGGTTCAGATGCCATTACCAGTGATATATGAGTGTTCCCATGACATAAAACACCAATTTCACGACCTTGAGGATCGTAGTAACTCATCAGCGTGGTATTTGCTGCAATTCCTGGTAGGCGAAAATGACCTTCATTGATATGACTAAGTGGACCAGACCTGTAAATACCACGTTTTGCAGATTTCATGCGTGAATAATTGAACTTGATTAAAAAACGATATAGAATGCTCATATTGTGCTTGTCTTTGCGAACGATTACATATATTGTTAGTCCTCCGATTATAAACCATAAAATAGCGTAAATGAGATTCATCATGGCAAATGCGACGGACAGCAGAAGATGTGCAAAAAGTATACCAGTGCCAATTAGACCAAGTCCTAGGATTCCAGGACTAGTTGGTCTTTTCCAGTTACCGTATACTATTACATCATCTTGCTGAGCCATTATCTTGCCTTTATCTACCTTTTCAGAGCTTGTCTTGGAGTCTGCACAGGAGCAAGCGGAACTACTTTTGGAGTTGTAGATTTTGCTTGTTTTGCTGGTGCTTGAAAAGCTTCAAAATCATGTGTTGTAACTGCTTCTTCGCTTCTCTTTAGAATTTCAGTAGCAATTGAAGTCATTGCGTCTTCAGAATTCGTCTCAGATAAATCTACCACATATGTAGTTTCAAGATCCTTGATATTGCGCACCTTGATGACGTCCCCAATTTTATCTGCTAGATCTTGTACATCTTCGCCCCAGCTGTTATGGATCTTTTCTTGGAGTTCGGTGACTTCAGATGCGTAGAATGCACGCTCTTCATCAGTTAGGTGTGGATTATCTTTCTGCACAGATGCTACTACCCAGAGATTTCTAGCATCTGTCACATCTAGTTTTCCCCATGTTTCAGAGGTTTTTGCTAATTCTAGTTGCTCTCGTGAAGCTGTTTCAAACTGTGCTAGGAACTCGTAGCTTGAATCCTGTGCTTGTTCTAGTTGCTTTTGCAATTCCAGATTCTCCTTTTGGGCGAGTGTAGTTTTTATATCATCAAGTGTTGCATTCCTCGTACGTGCTTTTTTCGTCTTGTACACTTGTAATGCTAGTTGCAGCATCAACTGCACCTGCTTTTTTAATGCGTCATCTACTTCTGTTGTCATTTAATACCTTTCTCCAGATTATTCCTCGCCTATTGCTTTTTTGAGTTGCCCCAAAAGTGAGCGGATTTGCGAGTTACCCAACTTGAACTGCAAAATTTCATCATGAGTTTCCAACTCCAGCATCACATCTTTTGGCATTTTCGCAGACGACTTCTTAACCTCAAGATACCTCTTGGGCTTGCTGTTCGTATTTGTGTCTTCTATCATCATTCTCCTTTGTTTAAGACTTACAGTACTATATGTGCAAAATTTCAAAAATTAGGACATTGTCAAGGAGTTTTATGTTAGAAAAGTAATGCACCTGTAAAAATCACTAATAGAACTACAAGACCGACAATAATGGCCTTCTGTTTTTTGACTTGTTCTGCTTGTTCTTCAAGCTCTTGAATATGAGCAGTAGATAGCCTAGATGAACTGGTTTTATAGTCTCTTTGGGTATTAGTGCCAACGCTATAATCTGGAAAACTGTACTCAGAAGTTCCGTGAATCTGCGGATGACCATATAGATCATCAGTATATGTTTTGGTAGGAGGTAATCCTAGAGATACTTGCACTTTTTGCAAATCTTCTAAAATCTCAGACACAGCTTTATAGCGAATATCAATATTTTTGTTCATAGCTTTGTTAATGATATTCCTAATAGATACAGGAATTCCAGATGTTATAGTTTTATCATACTTGCCATTTATTATGCTTGACTGGAGCTTTCTAGTATCATCCTCAGCAAATGGATTGTGTCCAGTACATAAAGCATAAAGTGTAGTGCCTATTGAATAAATATCGCTCTGTTTAGTGGCTTCACTTTTTCTACTTACAACTTCAGGTGCACTCCAGTGTTTTGACATAGCAGTAGAAAAATAATCATCATCTAGTACGCGCGCGATACCAAAGTCACTAAGTAGAAGTTGTCCATAACTGCTATACATCAAGTTGCTCGGTTTAATGTCTCTGTGCAAGATTCCAGCATCATGACTTAATTTTACCGCATCACATAAAGATATACCAACATCTAGTAATTGAGCAGTATCTAGCACTTGACGTTTTATCACATTGGATAGTACTCTTTCGCAATATTCCATCGCACAATATGGTCTACCATTCAATGATAGTCCAGAATCATAGACTTTCATAATATGCGGATGGTCTCCTAATTGCGCGAGCAACTTAATTTCCTTTACAAATAGATTCAATACTTTGTCCTGCAACATCTCAGATTTTATCGCCTTTACAGCAACCATCCTAGAAGGGTTTTCTTGCCTGCATAAATATACATCAGCAAATCCTCCGGTCCCAATTTTTCTAATTGCTGTATAACCTGCAATTGTTAGCATTAGCGACCTCTTCTTTGTGTGCTTATTTGTGCTTGAACATTAGAATTTATGCTGTTATTTTGGCTATTGGGGTATGTGATCTTATTTCTAAGATGTGTCTTTACAAAGTCTGTTGCATTTTTAGACAAATCATCAAAGCCTGACAATTTCATGCTACCAACATACTCACCATTAACCCCAATCTCAAGGAGTTTGTCTATTTTGTCCATAGCTTTTGGATCTTTTGCATCAACAATGTCTGGAATTTCAACCAAACCAGTTAGAGAGGTACAACTAATCTCGTCAGTTTCGCCATTGTCTACTGTAAAATGCTCTACGAAGTCGCAACTTATTTCCGCTGACTTTACTTCTATAGATACGCCTGTACATACAGACATCTCTTCTAAAGACACATAATCGTTATAGAATACGTTATTGAGAGCAGAAGTTGCTGACCATTTGCATTCGCCAGTAATTAGTAGTGTGTAGCAATCTGTTTCTATTGCAGTAGGGCTTGAGTATAAATCGACTTGAAAAATATCTACTGCTTCTAGTTTTTGCTCAATAAGTGAAATATTTATAAACTCCTCTATTTGAGTAGAATTGCCCATAGCAACTAGTGTAAATTCTGCTAGATTTGCCATTATTCATCCTTTCCTTCATTTTGTTTTGACTGCTTGTTTTTGAAATCGCCCCAAATTGCCGTGATTATTTCATTCCGACGGTTTTTGGGTAAATAGAATAAAAATGCGGTTTCTGGACCTTTTGGTAGCAGTTTCGTCGCTGACTCAACGTCTCTATCGTATAAATCTAGTATTTCTTCTAATGTATAATCTGTTAGTTTTTTCACTATCTTCTCCTATACACATTTGCGCTTTGAATCATGCTCGTTGGTGGAATTCCAATTGGTCTTGTAGCTCTGTTTGGAACTTCAATATATGTATCTTCTTCTACCTCATCAAATGGAAAGTTAGCTTCATATTCCTGAGCTAAAGCATCTTTTTCTAGCCGCGACAAACGGTCATAAACATCTATACTATACTCTTCTCGCTCCTGTTCGGTCGTGAGTTCGACCAGTTCTTCAGACCAAATTTGAATAGATGCTTCATCTGAGCTGGGTTTGGTGTCGGAGACTGCTTGTGCTGCTATTTGCTCTTGAAGATCTAGCAATTCTTGTCTTGACTCTACTAGTGTTATTTCACCTCGAAATGGCTTGTCAAGATTTGCCTGTGCTTCAAACAGTTCTTCAGTTGCTTTTGCAAGTGTTCTCTGAACTTCTTGCAAGTCGTGCTGCATTCGCTCAATACCATTTTCTAAACGAGTAATTAGACCATATGCTTTTGGGTTCGATAGCATTTCTTTTAAATCTTTACGGGACAGAGAAGTTAATGGATTTTCATCTGTTAATCCTTTTGAGTAGAAAAAGAAGCGTCTCCTAGTATCATTATCATTTCCCCAATTTTGATTGTGTTGCATTTGAACGTTTATTTCTATTCCGCCTAATTGTCCTATATTATATTCTTGCTTAAAAGTCATACCTACGGAAGATCCAAGTACCAACCCTAAAATAGCATGAGTTGCTTGTGCCCTATCAGATAATAGTATCGGTTGCTTATTATCGAGAGTTGTGGGATTTCTATAGTGCGAGTATGCAAAGTTTTCGCCTGATGTTGAACACGCAATAGGTATAAGCTCTTTGAATACTTTTTCAGCTTTAGTTGTTTTTTCTATTATTTCATTACTTATTCTAATCGTTAACTCTAGCCCAGATTTTGCTTTTGTGTAGCGAATTTTTTGTCGCTCCAAACTTTCAACTCTATCTTTTAATTCCGATTCTTTTAGCAATAATGGATTATCAGCTGCGGCTGCTTTAATCTCTGCATAACTAAGCGATGCGTCACCCAAATCTTGCATAGAGCGTCCTTTGAATTGAGCTGACATAAATTGGTAAATAAAACCTTCTTTTCTTTCAACAGCTTGCCACATATAAGTGTCATAACTTCTCTTTGTTGCATAGTTAAAGATAGATACTTCACTATTTTGGTTACCTTGTCTAATACCACGACCGTTTCTTTGGGTTAGATCCGCAGGTCTCCAAGGACAATCTATATTATGAACAGCCACAATTCTGTCCTGTATATTCGTGCCAGTGCCAGCTTTTCCAGTTGATGCAATTAGGACTGATACTTTTCCTGAGCGACATTCTGAAAACAATTGTGCCTTTTCATCATCGGTTTTTGCCTCGTGGATAAAACGAACCTTGTCTGCCTCAATACCTCGCTGAAGCAATTCATCTTTTAGCTGTTGATAAGCGTTCCACACTCCAAATTTCGGAGTTGAAATATCACAAAACACAAGTTGTAAACCACCCTTTAATTCAGATTCTTTTCCAGTTTTAGGATTTAGATATATATTATCTTTGTGTTTATCATAAACCTCGTAGATTTTTTGAGCTGCATCGACGATTTTGGAAGTTGCAGGACTATAGTCACCACCCATAACAGTTCTCATATCTAGTGCAAATTTACGCCCGTCTGAGCTAACTGCCAACATATTATCATTTTCTGGAGCAATCCAAGCATTATATTTTCCGCTAGGACGAGCTTTAAAGTCGTCGGCTCGTTGTTGCAACCAAGCAACGGCATCTAGTAGGTCTTCACTTGGATCAGTTAGGACTATTTCAGCGCGATGCTCACCTGCTGAATTTAATGCAATTTCTGGAACTTTGAGATTCAAATCCTTAGAGAGCTTAACATCTGCAAAAGTTGAAAACATTTTGCGCAGTTCTGGTACATTATCAAAACTTGCTAATCGCTCTTTCATCTTGAAGTTTCCAACACTATCGATTTCAGCTTTTATAGTCTTTTTACCAAAAGTTGCTACCCAGTTTGTAAAATTGTATATATCAGCGTTTTCAAGAATATCAGGACGTAAATAGCGTTGCATAACATACACCTCTTTTATTGAATTAGAAACAGGTGTTCCAGTTGCAAAAGTTGCAACTCGATTGCCATTGCGCTCACGCAGTAGTTGTATTTTCATCTCTAAATCAGATGCACGTCCTGATGAAGAAGATTGGAACTCAACAGCAGATGAAGTATCTAGATTTTTGTAATCGTGAGCTTCATCAATGAATAAATAGTCAATACCTGTTTGTTCAAAGGTTATACCTTGATCTTTAACTTTGTCCATAATTTTCTTCATTTTCTCACGATATTTTTCAATACTGTTTCTCATCTGAGAAACCGACATATCTTTCACGCCATTTGCCTGCATAATTTCTAGTGCTTCTTCACGCTCAGTAATGCGATCGATCATATACTTTTGTTTGAACTCATTTGATACTTCAATTCGCTCAAATGCTCCTCTGGTCATAATAATTGCATCCCAATCATTTAGAGTTGCTTTTAATAAAAACTGCTGTCTATTATCTTTGGTCATATCTTCTGGAGATACTGCTAAAATGTTTGCACCAGGATAACGCTCAAGCCATTCTGAAGAAAACTGCTCAAGCATATGATTAGGAATAACTACACATGGCTTATTTATTAGCCCTAGTCGTTTTTGTTCCATAGCTCCGATAATCATTTCAGATGTTTTGCCTGCACCAACCTCATGAGCAAGCAATACAGCAGGTTCAGCCAAAATACGAGCAACTGCAATTTTTTGGTGAGTGTGCGGAATAAAGCTGTCTGCGAGTCCTGGAAACGATAGCATTTTTGCATCAGATGTATAGTCTCTCGAAACTAGATTATTAAACATTCTATTATATTTATTCGTAAGACTTCGAGTGCGTTCGCTATCCTCCCAAATCCATTCACTAAACCGCTCTTGAATTTCTTTTGCTTTTGCGTTTGCAACTGTAGTTTCTAGCCCATTGATAACTTGGTGTTCTTTGCCGTCATCTCCAAGAACTTTATCTACAACGATGATTTTGCCACCTCTTAGAAGTGATTCTACAATAAACCCGCTCGGTTTACGTTTGGTTCCCCATGTGTCAGTAGCGGCAACTCCACTAATTGTCTTTCCTTTCACTGCCCAATTACCTTGACTATCAAGAGATACATCAATATCCCACTGTTTAATTTCTTCACGGAGAAATTTCTGGTGGATAGCAGATCCTATCCAGGGAGACCCAAATTTAGCCTCAATTTCCTCAGCGGTCAGTTTCTCAGGAATTGATGCTTTCAGTAATTCAATGTGTTCGGTATATTGTCCAGGATTTTCTCGCTCTGCAATCTCGGCTATTTCTAAACGACTGTAAATATCACCAGAAAAATACTCAGTTCGCAATACAAGTTCATCATTTTTATCTGGATCATTGATGAGATGTTCTGACACTTTTAGCAATGATTCTTCAACTGTTGCGGCGAGTAAACCAGCAATATAATCAATGTCAATTTTACCCAATTGATCAAGTGATATACTTATAGCATCTAGTGGATTTTCAACTCTTGTCGGTGGCGTGCGAGGCGTTAAAACCCTTCCTAATAAAATGCCAGATTTCTTAGCAATACCTTTTTCTGGATCATAAATATCTAGTTGCATAGCAGCTGAAGCGTGAGGATCTTGTTTGAAAATACGAAGTGAAGCATCAAGTTTTCTAGTTATCTTTGGCTCGTATTTACTTAACAACTTTGAATATGTCATACCTTCAGTAAACTCTTCATCTTCTTGCAAATAGTCATCTAAATCTAAAGTTCCATCAATATATGGCTCAAATTTTTCTGGAATATCAAGTTTCTTAATTTTTAGATTTATGCGATTTGGAGAACCGAAATCTTCTAAATGCTTTTCGTAGACTGAATTCAAATTTGCACGTAAATTTTCCATCTCTTCAGTAGTTTTGCTTTGATTAGATTCTAAATCCAGTAAACTAACTGATATATCACGCAAATTTAGCAACGAATGCATTTCCCCATAAGCTGTTGATGGTAATTTCAAATCAATGGCTCTACCATTTTCAACTATTGTAAATTCATTAGGAGTAGGCTCATCTATATGACCTTCCCAAGTACTATAATCGTTTCTTGAGTTTTGCGTCAAAAATACTGGTGGTTCACTCAGTTCAGCATTAAAACCACGCCCACGACTTATTGCCATTTGAATTCCATGATGCAGTGCATTTTGTATTGCACTACCTAAATCTTGAGAGCTTTCAAAAGAACTCTTAACTTTTATTTCTGATCCGAATCGTCCAACACCAACACTCATATCACCCAAAACTAATTCTGGATGATTTATGAAAATTGAATTGACTTGGTGTTCGTTATCTTCAGTCACCATACTTTCAGTATTTAACCATGAGAGGTCAAAATGTAATGGATCTTCGCCCTCCTTGCGTTTACGGAAAACTAAGACATCAGAAAGTGCCCCAGTATCTGCAGTATCCATGTGTGCACCATTTGGTAGTCTAACAGTCGCTATTAGATCTGCAGTTTTTGCCATTATTTGACGATGAGTCGCATTCGCCTTATCCATCGTGTAACTTGAAGTAATAAACGCTGCATATCCACCTGGTTTCAATAAATTCAACGATTTGATGATAAAGTGGTTGTGAATGCTCTCACCAGTTGAATTATGTTTAGGATCATAAAGCACAATATCACCAAAAGGTACATTGCCAAGTGCTATGTCAAAACTGTTATTAACAACTCTAGTGTCGACATAACTTTCACCCCTAATCTCAAACTCTGGATACAGATGTTTTGTAATCCTAGCAGTTGTACTGTCTAACTCAACACCAATCATCTGGATATTTTCAGGTGCACTGCCCATAAATACCCCAGCTCCAGCGCCTGGCTCTAAAACTGAACCTGTTTCAAAACCAGCATCTTTTACGGCTTGCCAAATTGCCTTTGCATAAGCTATATTAGTGTAATGCGCATTTAGAACCGCAGTTGAGCTTTCGGAAAATTCGCTAGGAGATAGTAAATTACGTAACTGTTCTCGCTCGACATCCCAACTAGACACACGTTCATCAAATACTTCACTAAGAGAGCCCCAAGAGCTCCATTTAGATAAGACTTCCTGTTCTATAGGAGTTGCATAGCGATCTTCCTCATCCAAAACACGTGAAAGCCTTATCGCTTCAACATTTGCAACATACCTCTCACGTTTGCTTAAGTTTTCAGATGAAGACTTATTTTCTAATGACCAGTTTTGGGCTACTTCACTAGGATCAACTTCTCCCAAATTTGAGGCAACCACTCGCTGGAGGTCTTGTTTTGAAGACTGCTTATTTCTTCCGATGCTGAGTTCTTGTAATCTTCGAGTTTCTTCTGAAGTATTTGCAGATGTTCCTCTTTCAGCTCTGGATTCTTCAGGTATCGATCCTCTAAAATCTCCAACTTGTCTTTGGTTGTTGCTCCCAGTATAAAGTTGCTCATTTCGTTTAGTTGTGGCATCATCAACCGAGCGTCGCCTTTCCACTCCGTAGGACTCAGAGTTTTCATCGCCTGAATTGACTTGAACAGACAATTTTGCGTATCGGTCAATTCTTCCTCCAAACGTTCTATCAACTTCTGTTTCGCTACTTCTAGTTGTTCTAAATTGTTCATCCACCAGCTCTTCGGTCGTGAAACTATCACTCCAAATATCTGATTGAACACTTTCTCGAACGCCTCCGTCTCTAGATCCAGATAGTCCAAATTGTCTTGTTTCTGGCTGTGAGACGCTATCAGCTTGTTCAACTCGCTCACTGTTGATGGGGTCATATTCTTTACTTCCGTTTCTGTTACTCCCAACTGATCCAATTGTCTCGTTATCTCGGTTGAAACTGTTTGAGCCAGCTCCTGAGGCGTCACTTGAGTGTTTTCTGGTGCGTATTGCACTATCATTTGCTGGGCTTTTTCCAGCAGAGCCTTTTGTGCTGCTTGCATTATCTTCTCCTATCATCATACCATCCATATTAGTTCCTGTTGCCGCTGCGAACAAGTCCCAATTTGGATCACTATTTACTACTCTTCTAGCCATTTAACACCATCCTTCCTTTCAAAAGGAGCAACAATGCTAAACCGTTTAATTCCAGTATATCACAATACTTGCATTTTGTCAAGTATATTCTTAGAGGTTTTGCTACTTTTTTATTACTTAGTGCAAAATCCTTGTAAATACACAGTTTTTTAATTGCCTAGCTCCTTTGTTTAAGACTTACAGTACTATATGTGCAAAATTTCAAAAATTAGGACAATGTCAAGGAGTTTCAAAAATCTATTATTACTCCTGAGATGCTTGGATGACGAGCTTTGGTTCTAGCTCGAGCAAGTATTCTTTGAATTTGTCTTGGACCTTTTGATAACTTGGTGCCCAACTCCTTGTAAGTCATATATGGCTTATTTTGAAGCACAAACCATTCATCCTCTTGTAAATACTCAGATAGTTTTTCAAGACTATAAACTGTATCAAATGTTTCATCAGGGTCAACATCTGGTATAAATCCATCATCTGAAGTTGAACTTGTAAAATTATTTTTACTTGCTTTGAATAGTTGATGAAGAGCTTGTCGAATTTCTAGCACCGCAATTGCCGAAAACCTACCCTTGTTTGGATCAAACTTTCCACATGCTTTCCATAAGCCTTCCAATCCTGCAACTTCCATCATCTCAAATGATACAACTTCATTTGGGTGATACTTTTTCAAGACCATTGAAACTAGCCTAGTGTTCCTCTCAAATAGTTCTTCTTTTGCCAATCTACTTCCACTTTGAATTTCTCCCCATAGTCGTTGCTCATCTTCCGCTGTCAGTAATTCCATATATTTCTCCTGTTTCCTTTTATTCTATTATCATGCTGTTATATTAACATATTGTTGTATTATTACATTATTATATTAACATGTTATTCTTGTGTTCCATTGTTCTAGTATAATATTGCCGCACTTGCACTAGTCCCCGTACTCGCCCAGGTGTCTGCTTATTTTTATCTCTATTTCGCTTCATTCCACCTCCTCTACGGTTTTCTCTAATTTCATCAACACTTCTTTTGGGGTCGCTAGTGGTTTTACCTGTCTAGGTCTACAAAGCGGACAAAGTATTTTATCATGTTCCATTTCAAAATTACTGAACACTGAAAGATCCACTGGTTCATTGTTGTGCAAAAGTTGTTGAATTGCATGTATTTGCTTCAAAGTTGGCATTACCTTTTTGTGTGTGTTTGCTTTATTGCTCGTCTCAATGTTATCCCCAGTGTTATCCGCATTAAAAAGCTCTCGCTCTTTTTCATGTACACATTCATAACACTGGTTTTGATAAAGCACTTCAACTTCTTTTCCCGTTTTTCGTGAAACAGGTTTTTGATGTTGACTACAAACTTCAACCCTATTTTCCCAGCCAATCTTCTTGAGCCTAGATATCCATTCATTCCTCTCTTGATTTAACCGAGCTTTTCTGCTTCTTACCACTTTCTGCCAGTAAGATTCCACTGGTATTCCTCCTCTATCTAGCCAAAAACTCAAACGGTACTGCAACCACGCGCGCAAATTCTTGATGGTGGAGATATCAAACTGATGTCTAGTTCCATCAGGCTTAAACTCCAATGCATTCATAATATCAGTTGCATCCCAACCCGCTTCAAAGAACTTCTCGCACACCCACTTGACAAACCTAACATGTAGATCACCTGCTTTGGGCAAGTATCTCAGTTGATAGTGCACATCTGATGCTAAAGCACTGTATTTATCATCATCTACAAGGTTCATATCCATCTCCTTTTTTATCCAATTAGTACTAACTATATTCCCACTGCTCTTCCAAAAACTCAAACGGTATTTCATCCAACCAAATAGTTTCTTGATGTTTTTTGTTCCGTACGAATGCTTCCTACCACTTGGCATGAATTCAAGTGCGTAAACGATATCATCCTCATTAAAACCCGCCTTGAAGAAGTCTTTGCAAACGTTAACTAACATCTCGGGGCTTAAAGTTTCATGTTTTGGTAGAAAATCAAGCTTACTTTTTAGCTTGAGTGCCAAAATACCGCATTTGTCTAGTTCGTTCAAATTTGCAAGTTTTAGATTACCAGAAACTATTTTTGCTAACAATTCTAACCACCTTTTCCATTTACCAATTGCAGGATTACACTTCCTGCCACTTACCCAGTCATGAATTTTACATCTGAATCTTGGAGTTACCGCCTTTTCTAGACATTTACAACGATCTGTTTGAGTAATTTCACCATATCTAACACATTGAACCTGTACATTTGCATGATATGTACCAAAAAGTACGTCTACTGCATCATGCTTGTTTTCATCACTAGTTATGAATTCCGTTTCATCACTCATAAAAAGACCAATCTTGTCTATATTCTCATCACTGATTCTTTCATTTTTAATCCAGTTGTCGGTGTCTTCAGGTGTAAAATCTAATTCAAGAGCGTAGCTCCGTGTAGGTTCTTTTAATATATTTAATAGGGTGACATTTCTGTTTTTAGAAAGTTTGAAAACATCGTTTATCCAGTAATCCCATGAAAATACTCCTTTTTTCTTTTCAAAGGTTTTTAGAGGTTCTTTTGGCAGTAGAAGTACGTAAAATGCTCCTGTTCCAGAACTTTCCCAGTTATTATGTCCTTCATACATTTTCTTGATGATGTGGAGTTCTTCTAACTCTCGCAAATAGCGTTGCACTGTTCGGATGCTCATATTCAGCCCCTTACTCAAAACTGCATTATATGGATTTATTACGGCATTACAGATGTTTTGAGCATCTTTTTCTTGTAGATTATCAAAGTAGTGTTTACGAGCTAGTTTATGCAAAAGATCCAGAAGTATGAGCATAGTATTTAGACGACGTTCTTGCCAAAGGGATACTTCAGCATATTTTTGAACTACTGCTACTGCGTATGAATGAAAGATACTTGAATCTATCGCTGGTGAAAAACCAGCAGGAATATGCGGTGAAACGGTGGAATAGTAGAATTTACAGCTCATAAATTACCACACCTTCTAAAAAAAGTACAAAAAAGTTGATGAAAAACTTGACAACAGATAAGAAGCGTGGTATACTAGAATTGTTTTTATAATTTAGATTGTGCCTGCAAGTCTCCCCAGATATGCAGGCTTTTCTTTTATGTGGGGTCATGTTGCCCTACTTTATCTATATAAACTCGTATTTCAAGCATTCAACACCTCTTTGTTTTGAGTTGTTTTAGATGCAAAATTAATTCCTCCCCATACGCCAAAACTTGCGTTAGTTTTAGAACTTATTGCTAAGCATTCGTTTTTGATGCCACACGACTTGCAAATTTCGCTAGCAATGATTGTCGCTAGATTTGTGCGTCTAGAGGTTTCTAGCCATAGTTCTGGTGTAAACCTATAATGACACAATGGTCTATTTGCGAGACTTCGCTCAAACTTCATAGTTTTAGAGTGCTTGCAATATGGCAAGTGCTGTAAAATCTTATCAAGCGGTTTCAGTGGTGTTTTGGATGAATGTACAGAGTAGTAATCACACTTTCTGCATGAAACTACTGATCCTCTTGGTGTGTGGGCATAATCAAACAATGCGTGTTCTGAAATGAACACTGCTGGTGAGCATTTGTTTGAAGCGTGCCAATTTGCTCTACGTACACCGCATACCACCTCGCCACACAGGCATTGAAGCCTTATTCTCCGATTCTTCTTCATTCTTGATACCTTTGGGGAATATCAATTTGGGTGCGACCATCTGGCATTTGCAAAATTCTTCCTTTTTGGCTAATGAGATAGCCTTGTTTTCTGAACCGCCCAATGATATCAGTAATCGTTTGGGGTCTAATTTGATACTTTTGACCAATTTCTTTGCGTGAGAGACCTTTGTGCTTGTCAAACAGAACGTTGATATATAACTCATTTTTTTTATCATTTAATTTAATCGATCTGGAGCCATTATATGGCAGGCAAAATCTGTGAGACTTGGAAGCAGATAAGGCATCTGCCACTGTATCAAATACAAGTGTACCGTGCCTTCTGCACACAAACTCAACCGTAGTTGTGGTGCTTATCTTGAGCTCCATATTCCCCTTTCATCAGTGCCAAAACAATTGCAATACTTATGTGGTATAGTGCGCAAGAAGACTGTGCGCCCAAAATAAAGATGAAGACTTTACAAAAGTAAAAATTTGTTCTTGTTCGCTCCGTGTCTCAAAGGCCTAAAGCTTTACATGATTAATATCAGCAGCATTTTATTTCAGGTACATGATTAATATCAGTATCTCAGAACCACAAGAAAAACATCATCCAGGTTTATACGAACAAGTACAAAGCAAGCACCTCACTGGTACAAGAAAAACATCATCAAGTCTTGCGTAAACACATGCACAATCAAGTGCTACGAGGAGTAGAAGTTAAACACTGCATCTCGCCTCCTGAACAAGTATAAAGCAAGCGCCTCAGGGGTCATGGAAACGATATATTGTAAAATTTGCTAGTGCATATGTTTATACAGCGCCGAAAAAGTGTGGATTTAAGCAACAGCCCCAAAAGAAGGTTTGGGCGAAGCCCAAGCAAAACCAAAATGGTGTACTGTTAATTCTTCTTATCAAGCGAGTTCCAAACTGGTCGCTTTCCCCAGCGCTTGAGCGGCTTAAACAACTCGTTTAGTTCATCTTCTAGTAAAGTTTCTTTTTCTAGCAGTTCATTTGCAAGAGTGTCCAGAACTTCACGGTTCTCGCCAATTACAATTTGTGCTTCTCTATGTGCTTGGAACAACAAGTTACGAATTTCATCACCTATTTCATTTGCAACTGTAGTACTTTGCTGGTAGCCTTCTGCACGCGCACCACCGATTATAGTGTCATTTTCATCAGGAGCAACTTTTACAGGCCCAACTTTTGAGCTCATTCCATAAAGAGTAACCATGCTTTTTGCGATATTAGTTGCTTTCTCAATGTCGTTTGAAGCACCGCTTGAAGGATCTTCAAATACAACTTCTTCAGCAACTCTTCCACCCATTGCATATGCCATTTGATCAAGTAGTTCATTACGTGTAACAGAATAACGATCCTCAGTTGGCATAACCGAAGTGTAGCCTAAAGCCCGCCCACGAGGTAGAATTGTAATCTTGTTAACAGGATCTGTATAATGCATCGCAGCAGCAACAATCGCATGTCCAGCCTCGTGATAAGCAGTATTGCGCAAGTCCTTTTCGTTCATCTTCCGCGAGCGCCGTTGAGGTCCAGCCATAACACGATCAATTGCTTCGTCAATTTCGTAGACCCCTATCTGCTCCTTTTCAGTTCTTGCTGCTAAAAGTGCTGCTTCATTTAGAACATTTGCCAAGTCTGCACCTGTATATCCTGGTGTTCGTTTAGCCACTTGATGAAGGTCAACATCATCAGCAAACGGCTTACTATCCGCATGAATCTTCAAAATAGCTTCTCTACCCAGTAAATCAGGCGCATCCACGCTTATCTGCCTGTCAAAACGACCAGGTCTTAAAAGTGCAGGATCCAGAACTTCTGGGCGATTAGTAGCAGCAATAATCAAGACATTTGTATCACCACCAAATCCGTCCATTTCAACAAGCATCTGGTTCAGAGTTTGCCCTCGTTCATCATCATGGCTACCAGTACCCATACCTCTTGCGCGTCCAACTGCATCAATTTCGTCAATAAACACAATTGAAGGTGCAACTGCTTTTGCACGCGCAAATAAATCACGAACCCTAGAAGCGCCAACACCAACGAACATCTCAATAAAATCTGAACCTGAAATTGAAAAAAACGGCACTTTTGCCTCACCAGCAACTGCACGCGCTAGTAGTGTTTTACCAGTTCCAGGAGGACCATAAAGAAGAACACCCTTTGGAATTTTAGCACCAAACTTCGTGAACTTTTTCGGTTCTGCCATAAAGTCGCGAATCTCCTTCAATTCATATATTGCTTCGACCACACCAGCAACTTTATCAAATGTTATATCAGGTGTCTCACCATCTCCTCCAACTCTCTTCGCACGTGCCTTTCCAATGCCAAAAGGTCCACCAGAACCACCGCCTTGCATTTTGCTTGATACGAACAAGAAGCAACCAACCAACAATAATGCAGGTAGTAGTACGCTTATAAGTGTATGAAAAATAGAATCTTGGGGAACAAGAGAATCGTAGCCCTCGCTATAACCCTTCTCCTTTATTATGTGCCAAATGTCGTCTGCTTGTGCGTTAATATAATAAAAAACCACATCGTCATTATCAATCGGAGGTTCATCAGAGTTCTGCTTTTTAAAGTTTTCACTAAGTTTAAGTTCAACTTTTTGCTCGTATTCAGTAACCACAACCGATTTTACACTAGTTCCAGAAAGCAATGAAATTCCATCAGATGTATCAATTTTACTAGGTCTAGGAGCGGAGAAATACCAAGCACTTAGTAAAATTACAACTGCGAAGATGATTATCCATGTAACTTTTTTATTCTGTTTTGACTTTGCAACTTTTTCCATAACCATCCTTAATGTATATACCAATATCCTGAAGCATTTGATACCCACCGTTCGTTGTATCTAAATGGAACCCATCCGAAGTTCATCTCCGAAATATAAACCGTATTATTTTCTCCAACTGCCTCAACAACTGCAACATGCCCAGACTGTTCAAAAACTGCACCAACTTCAGGCATATGATCAACTCCATACCCATCACGAGCCGCTGCAATATGCCATGAACCACCATTGCCCCAGAAACTTCCAATCGGGCGCCCAAGTGCAGCACGGCGATTAAATGCGTACCAAGTACAAGTTCCACGCGCATATTTATTACCTGGTGCTTCTGGTGCGGCACGACCAGGTGCATTTGCTGGCGAGCCCTGAGAAGCAGCGGACACCAATGAAGCAGATGCAGATTGCGACAATACCAGTGATGCTCTCTGAGCTTGTTCTAATTCAGAAGCAGCTGCTGCAGCTCGCTCTTTTTGGTTGGAATATGATAAATTGTAGCCAGTGAGCGACCAGTTATTTCCTTGAACTGTGACATTTGCGAGTTCGGTGGTAATTGAAGTGGTATCTTTCTGTAGGACATCAAAGTCCTCCACTTTTGAAACACTACCAGTTGTTGAAACTTTATCCTGATGTGCACGAATTGTTGCATCTACAACAGTAAGACTCAAAAGAAACACGGCAACAACCACAACAAAAACTGTAGCAATTTTACTCAGTACGAGTTTCTTCTGCCTAGTTTTTATTGGTTTAACAAGTTGATGATTCATATAACTCCTAATGTATATACCAGTATTGATCTGCGTCCGTAACCCATCGCTCATTGTAGTTGTACGGGATATATAGGTAGTTCATTTCTGAAATGCGCACCGAGTTATCAATTCCAATTTCCTCAACGACTGCAACATGCCCAGACTGTTCGAAAACTGCACCAACTTCAGGCATATGGTTTACTAAGTAACCAGCATTTGCAGCAGAATAATGCCAGTATCCACCATTGCCCCAGAAACTTCCGACTGAACGACCAAGTGCAACACGGCGATTGTAGACATACCAAGTGCATTGACCAGGTACATAAGTATTCCCAGCAACTGGTCTAGTCCACTGTGAATTGCCCCATTCTTGGCGTGAAATTGTACCAGAAGATGCACGAACTGCAGAATTTATAACTCTAAAAGGTGCAGTCAAGTCACTAACCACCCACTGACCATTGCCACTTGAAGTAATATTTATGGTTTCATCTTTTAGAGCGCTTTTCTTGTCAACAGTTTCAAAACTCTTGAAAACGGTTACGAATTCCTTGTCCTGACTTGCACTAGTTTTTTCTGAAGCAAAAGCCAACTGCAGAATACCGTATCCCATTGCAACTACCATGCAGAATGCAAGCCCGAAGATTAAACTCTTTTTCACCACTACAACAGTATAACATACCAACAGTTAAATGTCAAGATAAAATATTGCAACATTTGATATGGGTACAACTAATCAAAGATCCCCTTGATTTAACTTCAATAAGTGCTTAATTTGTAAAAAGTATTTAGTCAACAGTTAAAAAACTGAAAATGTCATAGGGGGTGTGGTATAATAGTGAGTATGGAGAAATTAAATAGCACTTTCATTTTAGGAGTTGATTTACCTAATACCTGTTTTTGCAGTCGTTTTCGCAGTCGCTTTTGCGGTCGTTCTAGTAACTTGCTACACTCAAAAGCGTGGGGGGGGGGGTCTATGTCTCATAAGAAAACCAGTTTTAGCAAGTCATTCTTCGCTTTTTTTGGCGCGATATCAATAATTTTCTCTACTGTCTTCATTGGTCTTCCTCGTGTTCTAGCTTTAGATACATCTGCAGAAGGTGCAAGCATTTCGCCATTAGTTGCTGTTGATACTAACTATCAAAGTTGTGAATCTGGTGCAGTAATAAATAAAGCAATCAACGTAGAAAGTTTAGCAGATCTTGATAAAGTTGCAAAAGTTGTAAATGATGGCATCAACAACGCTAATGGCGGTAATGCTACCACTATTACTGACAATCCACTAAGTATTTTGGCTGCAGGATGTATTGCAAGCAGTAGAAATGATGCAGATATAACGATAAATTTGCAATCTGATATAGACCTGAGTAGTTCTTCAAATGTTAGTGGCAGTGCAGGCTGGGTTCCAATTGGCTGGGAAAAGAAAACTGATGAGATAGATCGTCGGTTTGTTTCAACATTTAATGGTAATGGACACAAAATTTCAAATCTAGCTATCACTCGTACATATGGAAATAATCAGGGGCTCTTTGGAATGGTTGCCAAAAGTGGTGTTATTGAGAATCTTGGTGTTGTGGGTGATATAAAAGTTTTAGCTGGCAACAATCTAGGAGCTAAAAACACTGGAATTCTAGCAGGCGTAAATGATGGCATAGTTGAAAATGTGTGGACTTCAGGAAAAGTTCTTAGTTATGCAAATGTCGGTGGAGTTATAGGTGTAAATAACGGTAAAGTATCAAATATATTTTCTAATGCAACTGTTGAATTACAAACTGAAATAACAGCTGAAACTCAACCCTATACAACTGAAAATTTTGGCGGATTAGTGGGCGTTAATGGTTATCTTATTGATGATACAGGTGAACCTACTCAGCGAATTCAAGCCGAGCTAAAGAACTCATATTTTGCTGGTCTTGTTCAAGGCGATAAGAATACTGCTGGAATTGCAGGCTATAACGTTGGAATTATTGATAGTGTTTTCTCTTTAGGAAAAGTTATCTTTTTGCCTGAAGGTGGAACATCTACTAATATCGGAGGCCTTGTTGGCAAGAACGAAATAGAACTACCAGAAAAGTCTAAGTTAACAAATTCAGTTTCACTTGCAAGTGTTGTTGCAGGTAAAGCAAACCAAAGTTCTACTATCAACAAGCCATATACAGGTCGTGTTTCTGGGTATATCAATGGCAGTAAGACAGTTGCGCAGAATAACTATGCACTTGACGTTATGGGTACTGATATTAAAACTGAAGAAGATACTTCTACTTGTAAACTTGGTGAATTAGTGATTACTGGACAAGATCAGTTCAGAAGATATAACGGATCATATGATACTAGACCAAATTATAAAGAGCATGATAATATTAACGGACAGGATATTAGTGCAAATGACATTCTTAGTTCAAACTGGTTCACGCGAAATTCTACACCTGAAAGTCCATGGACAGCTTGGCAAAATACCAGTGGTTGGATTCTTGAGAGCGGAAAATTACCTATACTAGCTGGAATTCCAGTAGATATTCAAACTTCTGCAATTTTGGAGACTGGCTACTCAAAGTACTCCATTTATAATCCGCACTTTGATGAAAATGGCAATAGCGAACAAGGAACTGCAGATAATCCATATCTTATTAAATCAGCTTGGGATCTTGCAGAACTTGCATGTAAGGTGAACTCTGGCGTAGAAGGCATAAATTCTCCAGATAAATACTACCAGATAGAAAATGACATTGATTTGAGTGCGCTTTACGGTGAAGGAAATACTTGGACTGATCTTGCTGGCGTGGAGCATACAGATGGTTGGCAGCCAATTGGAGGTAGTTTAACTAAAGGCAGTAAAATTAGCAACGACAACGATGAACCAGTTAGATATGCATATACAGATTATCCATTCAGCGCGAATTTTGACGGTAAACATCATATAATCAAGAACTTGCACATTGACAAGCAAATTCTGGCTGAAGATGCTGATGAACTTGGCACAAATATCAACTACGGGCTTTTTGGGCTGTTGCAGAATACTCAAGATACTAACACTCCTAGTACTTTTGTGAAGAACTTGGGATTAACTGATGTAAAACTGAACTTCACAGCAACAAGTTCAAGCAAGGAAGATAACTGGAATGGCTTTTTGAATGTTGGTGCAGTTGCAGGTGGTGTTTATGGCTACAATATTTCAGATGTATTTGCAACTGGTAAAATAACTCTGCAGCAGTTTAACAAGAACATCAAAATTGGAGGTCTAATTGGTGCAACAACTGAGGGTAATTCAATTCATGATGTGTATTCAGATGTGGAGATTACAGTTGCTGATAATGCAAAAGTTGCTGCTCATACGAAAGGAGTACTTAAAAATTCTATTGCTGGATTGATTGCCGCTCCTGGACAAAGTGCAAGTAGTGTCAACAATAGAGGTACAAACACCCAGATAAGTGGTAGTCAAAATAATGTTGATTGTATAAATGATGAACTGCAAGAAAAGCCCAGTTGTCGTAAAACCGTTATAGAGAATGCATATACACTCGGATCTATTTCTGTTGGTGCAGATAATGACGAAATTATGGTTGCTGGAGCGGTTGGTGGTTGGGCTGGTAATATTTATGTTAATCCTGAGAACTACATAAAGTTAAGCAATCTAATTTCCTTAAATGCATCACTTGAAAATAAAACTCCACTTGCAAATGCTTGGGTTGCACGAAATAATACTATTGGAATTGGTGACTATGATACTGAAGCATGGCAAAATTGTCATTCATTAAGTACTATGACCAAAAATGGCTTTACACTAGATGAGTTACCTGTTGTGTCTAAAGATGTTTATGATAATTTTTGGGATGAGTATGATAAATATTCTAGTATACTTTGGAATGATGGTGCAGATGAGTGGGAAGGCTATGATATCGGTCTTAGGCAGATATATTCTACTGATTTCTGGAAGGACACCGCTTTTAAGCATGAGGTTATACAAGGACAAATACCTGTTGTTTTGCCTTCAGCAGTTGATGATGACTGGGACTTTGGTGCAGTAAATGAAACAGATAAAGGTCTTCCAATCTTAGCTGGTTTTACTCCAGGTTCGCAATCTAGTAGCAAAATTCATGGAGCAGATATATATTCTGCAAAATTCGTAACTACTGATAAAACGCTTGTTGATTATACAGGTCATCAACCTGGAACATACACTTGGGGCGGTGAGCATTTCCAAGATTTTAATGCTGATGATCCAATTTTGCAGCATCTAAAACCACTAGAGGTCAATGGATATGTGTTCAACGGCTATTTCTTGGATTCTGAGCATACTACTGCTTTATCAGATACTTATGCACTTAATGACTCAACTGGTGATATTACGCTTTATGCTTCATGGAGCAGTGATTTACCGCCAACTCCAGAGCCAACTCCTACTACACCAGAAGATTCTAGTAGTTCTGCATCACACTCAATTGGAGCAACTGGAGTTGATCCGAAGGTTGAACTTCTGCTGATTTTACTTGCTCTTGGTATGAGCGGACTACTTGGTCAGTATAAGAAAGGGCATGTTCTAAAAAGAGCAGTTCTAGTTCAATAGTCTGCAGTAAGTATTCATATGTGGTATAATATAAGGTGTGGAAAGTATACTTGACCAGATAGTAGACAGTGCAAAAAAGCAGTATGAGAAACGCAAGCGCATTGTTTCTTCTCTTGAGTTGCGTTTGCTTGTCCAGAACCAAAAAAATCCAGTTGATGTTCTCCCAATTCTCAAGGCACAATCTATTTCAAGTGCTGCTCTGATTGCAGAAGTTAAACGAGCAAGTCCTTCAAAAGGGCTAATACTTGACTTTCCAGATGCTAGTGTTTTAGCGCGAGACTATGAACTTGCTGGTGCAAGTATAATTTCTGTACTTACTGAAGAGCAGTATTTCAGAGGTTCTCTTGATGATATCAAAGCGGTTCGTAAAACTACTTCATTGCCAATTCTACGCAAGGATTTTATTGTAGATGAATATCAAATTCTTGAAGCACGTGCATATGGTGCAGATATGGTGTTACTCATCGCAGCTGCGTTTGATTTAGACAACAACGGAGGAACACCGCATTTTCGCAAGTTGCTTGAATATACACACAGTTTGGGAATGCGGGCGCTTGTAGAGTGTCATACTGAGGGAGAGATTAAGATTAGCCAATCGCTTGGTGCAAAGATAATAGGCATTAACGCGCGGAATCTAAAAACATTTGAAGTTGATACTGCACTATTTGCTGAACTTGCGGATTCTTTACCTAGTGATGTAATTAAAGTAGCAGAAAGTGGTGTACAAAATGCTCAAGATGTCATTAACTACATGAAAGCAGGTGCAGATGCATTATTAGTTGGAGAAAGTTTAGTGAAATCAACTAATCGACAAGTATCAACTTATGAACTTGTGCATGCAACTCAAGAATATAGACGTAATCTAGCTGTAGATATTACAGTTTCTAATTCTGCAAGTACTTTTGAAAATAATAATGTTAATTCGCAAAATACACAGTTATCATTGCTAAAAGGTCCATATTTCGGCTCATTTGGTGGTAGGTTTGTACCAGAAGCACTAGTTGGCGCGCTTGATGAATTAGAAACTGCCTATTTAGAGGCACAAGAAGATGAACAGTTTAATACAAAATTCAAGAGGTTGCTTAATGAATATGTTGGTCGCCCATCAAAATTAACGAGCGTGCAGAATTTTTCAGCAGATGTTGGTCAATGGGCTTCTGATCGTCTATCTACTTCAAAAATGCCAACACCAAGAATTTTCTTGAAACGAGAGGATTTGAATCATACTGGTGCTCATAAAATTAACAATGCTCTTGGGCAGGCACTTTTAGCCGAACGGCTTGGTAAACGCAGAGTTATTGCTGAAACTGGTGCAGGACAACATGGTGTTGCAACTGCGACAGTTTGTGCTCTGTTGAATATGGAGTGTGTGATATATATGGGTGAGGTTGATGCAAATAGACAAGCGTTGAATGTTGCACGCATGGAGTTACTTGGGGCAAAAGTAGTGCGTGTTAAAAAAGGAGATAGAATCCTAAAAGATGCAATTAACGAAGCACTTCGCGATTGGGTGGAAAATATTGAGAGCACGCATTATTTACTTGGAACTGTTGCAGGTCCACACCCATTTCCTACAATTGTCCGTGATTTCCAGAAGATTATTGGCGAGGAAGTGCGCGAACAGTTGAAAGACCGAGAGGTAGAATCAATCAACGCAATTTGTGCATGTGTTGGAGGCGGATCAAATGCAATTGGAATTTTCAACGAGTTTTTAGATGATGATGAAGTAGAACTCCATGGATTTGAGGCAGGTGGAAGTGGGTTAGAAACTGGAATGCATGCAACTAGATTTTCTGAGGATGTTGAAGGTGCGAAGAATATTGGCTCTAAGGGTGTTTTTCAAGGTGCAACGTCATATTTGCTACAAGATGAAAATGGGCAGACACTTGAAACGCACTCAATTTCTGCAGGTCTTGATTATGCATCAATTGGACCAGAACATCCGTATTTGCGTGAAATTGGACGTGTGAAGTACAGTTTCGCAACTGATGATGAAGCTATGCTGGCCTTTCGCGCGCTTTGTAAAACTGAGGGGATTATACCAGCTATAGAAAGTTCGCATGCACTTGCTGGTTGTTATAAAGTTGTACTAGATTTTGCAAAGCGTGGTGTAATGAGTCCAACCATTGTTGTAAATCTTTCTGGCCGCGGTGATAAAGATGTTGTAACCGCTGGAAAGTATTTCGGTATATTGCAAGGAGGTGGGCTATGACACTTCCTAAGGAAGTCTATAAGGCGCACGGAATGGGTAATGATTTCATAATTTACATAGACTTGGATAACGAATTTGAACCTAAACCATCTGAAGTGCGTGCAGTTTGCGATAGACATTTTGGAATTGGGGCAGATGGACTTATCAGGTTGACGAAAAAAGCACAAAAAGATGGTAGTTTAAGGTTATTCATGGACTATAGTAATAAAGATGGCTCATTAGCATCAATGTGTGGTAACGGAGCAAGAGTTTGTGCACTAATTGCTGATATATTCAACCTCGTAAATATGGATAACGGTAATATTTTTGAACTGGATACGCGTTCTGGTGTTAAGAGAATTGTGCGCGTTAAAGAAGGTGAATATACAATCGACATGGGTGCTTGGAGTGCGGACGATGACCGTAATTTTTCAGTATGTCTAAAGGGTGAAAATGCTGGAAAAACCGTTACTGGTAGATTTGTAAATGTTGGTAATGAACACATTGTTAGCGATTTAATTAACAAGGCAAATTTACGTGTAGGTGTTCAATTGGGCAACTTGGATTTAAATAAAGAACCTAGTGCAACAACAATTTTGCCTAGTGAATCTGGTGCATTAGTAAAAGATGTTGGAGCAAACTATGAATTTACAGAAGTAGATATTGCTAAAAGTACTATTAAAATGCGCGTGTTTGAGAGAGGTGTTGGTGAAACACAATCTTGTGGAACTGGAATTGTTGCATCAGCGATTTCTGCCTACTTAGCAACCGGACAAGCACATCAGCATGTTGATCGATGGAGAGTTAGTGTTCCAGGAGGAAATGCACGCGTGCAGATTGTTGAAGATCATGCATTTTTAACAGCATCTGCATTATTGGTTGGAAAAATTGTACTAAATGAACATTTCTCAAGGGGGTTGTTATATGCAAACTCCTAGTAATTGGGCACTTTTGCTTGAAAATGTTGATGGCTCAAATTTGTGTCTAGGAATTGATCCGCACAAGGACATTTTAGAGAAAGTTTGGGGATTAAATTCAACTAGTGAAAATTTGAACATGTTTTGGAAGAGAGTTTTAAAAGTTGCACTTGAAGTTAAAAAGCTACACAGTGATAACATCAAATTCGGAAAAGTTGCTGCAATTAAACCGCAATCCGCATTTTTTGAGAACTTCGGTCACTTGGGCATAAAAGAACTAGAAGAATTGCTTTTCCAGGCAAATTCAGCAAAAGTTCCAACGATACTAGATATAAAGCGAGGTGATATTGGCTCAACTATGGATGCATACTGTGAAGCATATTTGAATCCAGAATCTCCACTGTGTGCGGATTCTATAACGGTTTCTCCATTTTTAGGAACTACTGAACTTGCACATGTTGCTAAATACGCGCAGAATACAAATCGCGGTATTTTTGTACTGTGTAGAACTTCTAATACTGGCGCAAGTGAAATTCAAAACTCCAGAATTAAGGATAACTACACGGTTGCTCACCGCATATTTGATTTTGCTTCAGAATTCAACAAGGGTTCTGATTTACCTACAGTTGGGTTAGTAGTTGGTGCAACAATTGGCGAGAATGACCTTGATTTTGCTAATTTCAATGGTCCTGTTTTGGCTCCAGGAATTGGTGCGCAAGGAGCCACAATTGATGATTTGAGCACAGTTTTCGCATCTGGTATTAAAAATGTACTTCCATCTGCATCTCGCTCAATTCTTAATGCGGGTCCAAATCTTGATGATATGGTGAATGCAGTTTGTAATACATTTGTAGTAGATTGTACTACAATAGCAAGGAGTTGTAATGACTAAATTTATTGCATACTTACCAATTGGATTTCCGAACTACGAGCAGTCTATTGAGGGGTTCAAAACTTTGATAAATGCTGGTGCAGATATTTTGGAACTTGGAGTTCCGTATTCCGATCCTGTGATGGATGGTGAAACTATTCAGAATGCTTCTGCAATTGCTATACAAGCTGGATTTAAAATGCGCGATGTTTTTAAGGCTGTGCATGAACTTCGTGAATACGCTGATCAGAAGTATAAACTTGGTGAAACACGAAAAAGAACAGAAGTTTACCTCATGTCCTACTACAACATGGTGCTTAAATATGGACTTGCTAGATTTGCCAACGACTTGCATTATGCAGGTGGAGCTGGAACAATTGTGCCAGATTTAATTCCAGATGAAGCAGATACATGGATGAGGATTTCGCGCTCGCAGGAATTGAATACTGTGTTCTTGACTGCACCTAATTCTTCAGATGAACGTCTTGATGTTGTTGCACAAAACAGCACTGGATTTGTATACGCTTCAAGTTTACTTGGGGTTACAGGCGCGCGCGATGGCGTAGACCAGTTTAGTGATGCGCAAGCAATCATCAACCGAGTAAAATCTGCACTTCGACGCCACAACAAGGATACACCAGTGTATTTGGGACTCGGTGTAAGTTCTGGAACGCAAGCAGCATCAATTGCATCATTTGCTGATGGTGTTATAGTAGGCTCAAGATTTGTTAAGGCGCTTGATATTAGTACTGGAGAGTTAATGGCAGTTGCATCGTCAATCAAAATGGGCATAATACGAGGTCAAAGGCGCGGATTTGAAACGAAAGGAAGTTATTAACATCATGAAATGGGTAGCAAATTCACAGTTTCTCGCACATATACAAACTCCTAGTATTTCAACATTTTCTCTTGGACCTTTTACAGTTCACATTTATGCATTGTGCGTTCTACTTGGAGCAGTTGTGGCTCTTTTTGGTGCATTCTTGCGAGCAAAACGATTTCACATGGTCAATGTCTTAATGCCAGATGCAGAAAATATACTAGATTCATTCTTTGTAATACTTCCAGTGGGCATAATTGGTGCTCGTCTTTACTATTGTTTTACGGTACCGTCGCTGTTTAAGGATAATCCGCTGAGTATTTTCTACATTTGGGAAGGTGGTTTAGGCATCATCGGAGGAATTCTTGCTGGTGTTTTAGCTGCTTATTTATTCTTCAGGAGTCGCAATATCTCGTTGAAATGGTTTGTCTGGTGTGCCGCACCCATGGTTCCACTTGCTCAATGTATTGGGCGGCTCGGGAACTGGTTTAATGCAGAACTATATGGTAGTCCAACTGATTTGCCGTGGGGTTTAGATATTTCACGTGGTGCATACACTGCACATACTTTCTACCACCCAACTTTCCTATACGAGATGATTTTGGACCTAGTTATTTGCATTATCCTACTTAAGATTTTTAAACTTCCGACTGAATCAGCAGAAATTTCACTCAACTTCTTACCTTTTTCATTCTATCTGATACTGTATTCTACAGGCCGTTTTTTTATTGAGCTTCTTCGTACTGATTACTCTGATTATCTACTGGGCATGCGTGTCAATATTTGGGCGATTCTGGCACTTCTTTTACTTGGATGTGGTATTACTGCACTTGATATGCGAACTAGGCGCAAAAAAAACTTGTAGAAGTTTCCTCCAAGCTCAATTTTTATATCTGGTCATTCATACTGAAACGTATTTAAGAAAATTGCGTGATTTACAAAAAACTCATTATTTACTTGACAAGCAGGGGGGGGGGGTGCTATAATGGAAGAAGTTTTATTATGAGGAGATGATGAGTTGATGAATTCAAGTGAAGATAGAAGTAGCGAACTAGCTGAAAAAAACGGCGCGGAAAACAGTGCAAGCTGTAAACAACTTGCGCAAAACAATCTGCATGTTGCTAAATCTAGCACAAGCATAAAAAAGCGCGGTAAAATAGGAGCAGAAAATCTTGTCCACACACGCACTAGATTATATGCAAGTATAAGCACAGACAACAATAAGAACACAAGCGCGAACAACAATAAGAGCACAAGCGCGCAGAATATGCGTAATTTTGGCAATTTTCATGCAAAAATTACTCCACTTATTGCTGTATTTGCACTAGTTGCATTTTCCATCTTCACATTTATAAAACTACCAGCATTTGCACAAAA
>JAIRWY010000082.1 GCA_031268675.1 Candidatus Ancillula glyptotermitis
GGTGCATGGGTAGATGCAAACGGAAACGTTCATGCAAACCAAAACGGTACTATAACAATTATTCTACACGAAAAACTTCATGATGGAAAAACAGTAGAAGCAAAACTAGAAGATTACAAACTTACTTCAAGTGTAGATACAGACATAATAGATAACAACACAGTAACCTTCCCACATGCATCTCCTCATATAATAACAGTTAGTCTAAAATCTAACTCTGCTCTTACAACACAAGTACTTGTAGAAGTAGAACCAGCAAGTGTACCTGACCCAAATCCTACGCCTGATAATCCAACTGTTGATCCAAATACACCTAGCACACCTACAAACCCAATAAACCCTAGCACAAACAACGCAAGCGCAGTAGGCACAGTTGCACAGACAGGTGTAAACACGGGTGTTCTTGGGTTAGTTATGTTGTTGATGTTGTTGGTTGGCGCTGGATTTGTGGGAGCGCGCAGGAAAATGGTGTAGTGTTTCTTCTTGGGCGTATTCCAAAAAAATCCAAAAAAAGTTTAATATTTACTTGACAACGAGGGGGGGGGGGGTGCTATACTATATTAAGTAATTCATTCATAAACATTAAGGAGATGATAAAATATGAATATTAAAAAGATAACTAGAGGTGCAATAGGTGCCTTTTGCGCGCTGAGTTTAGGTGTGCTCGGAGTCGTTACTGGATCTATTGCTCTTTGGCCGATTGATAGTGCTAGTGCTTTTGAAGGTACTACTAATCTCAATATTGCTGACTTAGGTACTGGGAAAACATACACTGATTATGAAAAAGATGGATTGGTCACAACTTACTATGGAGGTAGTGATGCCACTGATAATCATGTAAGATTTGGCGATGCGGCTCTTGGAAAAGCACTTTGTCCTTCATATTCATCATGGTCTGAGGAAGAGTCTAAAAAAGTAAATAATGGCTTCTCATTGGATATTAAATTATATGATGAAGCTGATACGTCTAAGTCTAGTGAACCTTTGTTTAAGGCATCTGGAACTTCAGCAAGTAATGAGCTAAAACTTACAAGCACTGGTTTTAATGAGGGTCAATATTTGCAAATTCTTTGTCGTCCAGATTCTTATAAAGAGGCAGATGGAGATGTAGTTGATTTAGCATTCAAAAATGTTCCAGGTCTTGGAGATTTAAAAAACGGTTCAACTTATCCAGTTACAGTTAAAGTTACAGCTGGTGGACAGGAAAGTGTTAACAATGCTTCCTTAAGCGTTAGTATTACACCTACTCCATTTACACTTCCAGAAAATTCTGCTAGTATTGTGCATTTACTGCTTGGTGATGAAAAAAGTGTAACAAATCCTTCTGCTGGTACACTTGATCTTGATACAATTAAAGGCAAGAGTGTCGACTTCAAAGAACAGGGCGGTACCCTTACACTTTACGCAGAAAGACCTGGTGTTACGAAATTTAGTCTTAAAAAAGATGGTACTACTACTACTTACACTGTTATAGTTAATGAACCAGCTACAATACCAACTGTTGACTTAGCTAAACTAGTTATTGGAAGTACTGAAGATGCACATTTTCAAACGCAAATTAAAGATCTTCTGAATAAAAACATCTCAACAGGTGTCGGAGATCCTTCTGGGAATATTAGATACTATGCTGAAGATTATATGACAAGAGGTCAACTAGCTGCAATGTTATATCGCGCATCAGGTTCACCTGAAGTTACCCAAAGCCAAATAGATAGTAATTTTGCAGATTCTAAGGACAACCAGTTTGCAAACGCAATTGCATGGCTAAAAGGAAATGGTATTGTAGATGGAATTGATGGAAAATTCTACCCAAATGACAACATCAAGAGGGGAGAAGTTGCTAAAATAATAACAAATACATTCTCACTGGACCTTCTAGTTTCTTCTAGTGATACTACGCAACCTTTTAGTGATGTACCAGATACTGACACCCAATGGTATAAGTTCGTGCAGCCTTTGAAAGCGCTTTCAATTATAAATGGAGTTGATGATAAATTCTATCCTTCTTTTAAAATAAATCGCGGTCAAATAGCGAAAATTATATCTTTGGCACTTGTTAAACTTAAGCCAGAAGCAGTAAGTTAAGTTTTTTGTTGCTGATTAACACTAAACAGTTATATATTAAAGTGGTGGTAAAATTTTTGCCACCACTTTTTTTGTATGCACGGAGTTCCTAACGGACATAGATGTTCTAAAATCTTAAAATTTGGTTAAAACTTGTGCAAATTTAAAGCAGAAGTTGTGAAAAACAGCGGGAAAACAGCGGGGGGGGGGGGGGTATTTGCAAAAGAAATTAAAAAAAACCGCTTGACAAAGTATAATAATTGTGATATAATACACAACATGGAGAAACGTTCATTATGGAGAAGGTTTAAAACTGGGATATTACCTAGTCGTGCAAGTCGTGCGCATGCAAAAGGACTTGGGGTTGATTTTGGCTCGCCTAATCGGAAGAAGTCCAAAAAGAGCAATTGGATGCATGTTTCTTTTAGGAGTCATCGCACAGTAGCATCCACTCTTGCAGTTTTTGCTCTAGTTGCGACTTCTGCATTTGTCTATATAACGGTTGCAGCGTATGCTTCAGGAGCGAACGGGTGGAAAAGTGGCGAGAGCGTTTATTACAACGCCAAGACCAAATCTGCGCTTGTAGATTCAAAAGATTTCAGTTCTGCGGATTGCGATGCATCAATTGTAAAGGATACAAGCCAAAGTGACAGTTACTTGCAATGCCATCCTATTATAGACAAGAACGGCATGTATGACAATGTTGCAGGTGGTGGAAATACATATGCAAATAAATCTGCTGTTTGTGGCACTACAATTCCATTAAATAACGAGGCAGTTGGTGCTCAAGTAGATTGTCCAGATCGCATTGAAAGCTATTCATTTTCAGCATCAAGTTATGCAAATATGAGCATTAAGACCAGTTCTGGTGCTACACAGGGCATAAATGAAAAACTTGCAGATAGTAAAAATAATTTCGGACCAGGGGGTACAGTTTCTAATACTGTGGGTGCAACACTAGGAAAAGATACTAATGCAGTAGGACAATCTGGTGTATTTGGAGAGACGCATTGGGATGGTTCAAAATATGTTTATGATAAGCCTGCATCTGATTTTCAAGGTAAGCCCATTGCATTTGGTGATGGAACTAAAAAACCTGTTGCTGCAACAAATTGTAATGGATATAAGAAGTCTTTAAACAACTGTAATGATCAAACTGGAGCGTTGGTATATTATGCACAGAATTTTAAAGATGCGTCTAAGCCTTTATCTGCGTCAGATAATGTAATTGCACCTGTGCGCTTGCCAAATGGAAATAGTTCTAATGATGTTGGTGTTTTCAGTGGTGATAATTGTCAAAAAGTAAGCGACACATCGGGAAACTCTAATTGTTGGGGGCACGGACAAGGTATGTATGCCAATAACTTCCGTCAAACACCTTATATGTATTATAGACCTAATTCGTCTATGGGCTCTGTTGTATTTCCTGAAATGACTCAAAGCGATTTGCCAGCAGGCTCAAATACTAGTTCTGATCTTACTCCTATTAAATATTGTGCTACTGGAACTGCTAGTAATTGCTCTAAGTGGGAGAATGAGGAGATAAATATTCAGTATGATGATATTGGAACATATTCCGTTATGAATTCAATTCAGTCAAATCCGTTTACACTATCTGCAAAAGTAACAATTTCTAATATACTTCCTGGACTTGCACCTAGTTGGGCTAGTAATGCAGGTGAAAATCGTCCTGCAATTCAGTTCTCAAATAATTTATTCTCTGGATTCTTCTATCAGAATATTTCTGCATTTGATATCAAGATTGAGTTTTTCCATAAATATGTCCCAAGTCAAGATGATCCTAGAACTGCGTGGATGGCTGGTATGCCTATTAAATTCAACAATAATGTTAGTGGAGATATTACCGATGCGAATAAATACGGTTCAGTTATTTCATTCTTTTCCTTGAACCGTTCAACTAATGACCTTGCTCAAGTAGAGTTTGCAGGTGAGCTTGATTTGGAGAAGAACCCAGATAGCTTGGGAAGGCATCCGATCAAGTACAATGAATCAATTCTTTCTGCTGATTCTTCTATCCGCTATAATGGTCAGCAAAATTGTAGAGTTGGTATGGGTAGTGTTACTGCTGATGGAAATTGTAATGCGCAAGCTACTAATACATATTTTGGAAAACTTGCTAGTGGGACGTTTTACGCCTATGGAAATACAGATAACTGCAATGGTAGCAATACTGGTTCATGTTTCCTTGATAATATAGGTTCAGCAGACTATGCAGATTCTGGTGTATCATTTCCACTACATGGTACTGAATATGCATTTAGAATTGGTGCATCAAAAGCGCATACATTTAACTCAGTGGCATCTGCTGGTCTTTTCCCGAAACCTCAAGCCTACCCTGTCAAGACAGTATCTTCAATTAAGGAGATGACAAGTAAAGGTATTAAATATGAAAAAGGTGAAGATGCACCAGGCGGAAGTGCAACTGATAGTAAAAATATTCCAGGATATGAATACCGCTATGACAATGACTTAGACAGATTATGGTCTTTAAAACCAACAATTCAAGATAATAATTCATGTACACCAAAGCCAGATGCTGTTTCTAATAGTTGTACTACTGGAACTGATGATTCATATACGCCTACTGTAGTTCGTGATATAACATGGCCTAGTAGTGGTGTTGATAATACTGGTGTTAATGAACTCAGGGATAATCTATCACCTTCACTTTATAAAAAGCGTGCAATGATTTCAGAACTTGGTAATTCTGTTAATTATCAAACAGAAACTGATGCACCAGAAGTTTTTAATGCTAGAAAACCACTTATTAAAAACTGGTTGAAACTAATTAGACGAGAAGCAAATTCATCACAATTTGATTATACATATACTACTCATTCGCCATATGCAATTTGTTCTGATGGCACTGTAATGAGTGGTCTTGCTGGTACCACTTGTTCTAGTGGTACAAAATCTTATCCTGCTGCAAATGAACGCTTTATAGGTCCAGGACAGGCATCTGACGCTGGTTCTGTCAGTGCTGGCGGAAATCGCTACAGTACAGATGATCCGACTGTTTTTTATTATTACATCAACCAGAAATTACTTTCTCAAGTTTCTGATACACTAATTGGAGCGAGCGGAATTTCAATTGAGGATTTGTTGCCTCCAGGTGTTAGAATTGATACCACTAATACTGGAACAAATGCGAATGCTCCTTTAGTGCTCTGGGATCAGACTGGAACGGCTGTTGGGCAAAAAGGTGGTGGTAGTGGTATTACTGGGCTTACACTTGAAAAATGTACTACTGGTCAAGATATAAAGGACAGGAATAATGCTGTAATTGGAAAGTGTATAAATCCAAGCGACTATGATACATCATTTATAAATCCAAACGGAGATAGTAGTGGCGCACTTAATGAAAATAGTCGTCAGTATATAAAGATTAATTTTGATTCCACTATCTTAAAAGCACTTGGTAATGGAACAGTTTCTCCTGTCACAGATAAAGAAGGTATTGAAAAGCAACAGGATTTCTCATTGCGTATTCGTGTGAAACTTACTGATGATGTAGTGGATAGAACAAGTAGTAGCACTGGAATAACAACTGAATACCAATTCGGACAGATTAAAAAAGCTATTGAAGTTGACAACAGCGCGAAGGTAACATATAAATATTCAACTTATGATAATACAGAATATGGGCAATCTTCAAATACTGTTCGTATATCAACTAAAACTACAGCAGTAGAAAAAGGAAGAGCACCGTTTGTTCTAGATCTGAATAAGAAAGATACTAATACAACTAATCCTCAAGTCGTTCCAGGAGCTGAATTTTCACTTGTGCCATCAGATTCTAATGGTATTGCGCTTACTGATGAGCAGTATAGAAGTGAGTTTGAAGTTTCAGGTAGTGCGACGGTTGCAGCAGATTTCCCTAATTCTACTACTGGTGCTAATGGTAAGGCGTTCTTTTACGGACCTGCAGATGCAGGTGCTAGTGTTGGACTTCCAAGTGGGCATTCATATTTGCTACATGAGGAGAATGCTCCAGCTGGCTTTATAAATACTGGTGGGTATTATCTGGTGCAGATTACTGTTGCAAGTTGTACGGATGATTTAATGGCAGAAGCTAATAGTGGTTGTGTAGTTATAACAACCTTGACTCCGCACAGGAATGGTCTAAATGGAATAACAGGTTTTACAAAAGGTGAAAGTATAAATATTGCGCCTGTATATGCTGATGTAGAGCATAATCCGCAGAATGGAGTAATTAGTATTAACCATAATGTTGCTTCGCTAGGAGATTTCTTTAATCCTAGATCATACAAGTTGCACATTGAAAAACATGATTCAGTCAATGGAGATAATATAGAATGGAATCTTGATAACAATAAGAAAGCATCATTTACAATTTATGAGCGAAGTGGTGGTTCAAATATTGAAGTTGGCGCATTTGATACGCCTGAAACTGGAACTGCTGGTAGTTTTCCGAATCTGCAAGCACTAGATGATTTTGATTTTGATGTTACTAAAGTGTACCGTTTCTATGAAACTAAAACACCTGAGGGATATACTGGGCAGCCTGGATTTTACGAGTTAAGTTTTTCAGATCGAGATAAGATGCCTGTTTTGATCTACAAGAATAATGACGCTGATACTGGTACTAACATTGCGAAGTGTCAGGGTCAAGCTATTTGTGCAGGTGCTGATGATGTGAAGTTTGGACGTGAATTTGTTTGGGACCCTGATACTGCAACTATTCATTACAATGTTCCTAATACTCCACCTAAGAAGTTCAACTTTGAGTTCACCAAGACGAATGAAAACGGTTCGGTTAATTTGTCTGATGCAGTTTTCACAATCAAGAGATCTGATGCAAATGGTAATACACAGGGTGGCGTTTTGCAGACTGTTCGAAGTGGTTATTCTATAACAACATGTACAAGTGATAACATTTTGATGGAATCTTCTCCATGTTATGGACATCAAGCAGGAGATGAAGTTACTGAATCTTTGATAAATCGCGGTTTAGTGCAGTTCTTAGGAGTTGATGAAGGTACTTATTTACTAGAAGAAGCTAGTGCGCCAGCATTGTATATCGCAACTGGTGATAAATGGGTTATAAAAATTGACAGAAACGGTTCACTTATTTCAACAATTGCACTTGGAACAACCACACCAGGTGCTCCAATATCTGCAACATCATCATGTGATGCATATGTTGATGGAACAACTGAGTGTAATACATATAGATTCAGATTTCCGGTCATCAAGAACATTAAACGGTTCAGTATTTCAATTCAAAAACATGATGTAGCAACTGCGGGAAATATTTATGGTGCAAAATTTGGTATTTATAAATGTAGTGGAAAGGGAATTTCTACTTGTGCAAATGCTATAGCAAAAAATGGTGATTCATTAGTAGGAAATTGGACAGTTGCCAATAACGGTATTAAAAATGATATTCCTTCAGGTCCAGATCTTAATACTGTCAGGTTTGACTCTTCATTTGATTATATAGTTTTTGAGACTGTTGCACCGTTTGGTTATGTACTTGATACTGATTTCTACTTACTCAAATATCAGGACTCTGCAGTAGTTGGTGGATCTACTGATGATGTTATGATCAGAAAATGTGCGTCAACAACAACTTCATCATCTGATGAGACTTCATGTTCTGCTTATACTAATTATAATTTTTCTAGTTCTTCTGGTGGACAGATTGGAAGTTTGTCATTTGTTGTTGATAATACGAAGCGTAAAAACAGTATTTCATTCACGAAGACGGATTCATCTGCGCAGAGAAAGCCACTTCAAAGTGCAGTCTTTAAAATTACACGAGTTCAATCGCAGACGAATTTAAATCCAGTTACTGGTGCAGATGCAAAAAATGTTACAGTTACTACTGGCACGGATGGAATTGTTAGTTTCTCTGGTCTTGATGATGGTTATTATTTAATAGAAGAAGTGAACGCACCAAGTGGTTACAGTAAGAGTGTTAATAGATATGTTGTATTTTTTGATAGCAGAACTACTCCAGCTCCGTATGAATTGAGTAAGTTTTATACCATTTCAACAACTAATAAT
This sequence comes from Candidatus Ancillula glyptotermitis, assembly GCA_031268675.1. Classification (GTDB taxonomy): domain Bacteria; phylum Actinomycetota; class Actinomycetes; order Actinomycetales; family Bifidobacteriaceae; genus Ancillula; species Ancillula glyptotermitis. The sequence goes on from JAIRWY010000082.1 coordinate 8,116, forward strand.
CAAGTGGTTAATACAATTGAATTGTATCGCAATGATAGTTCTACTCCAAGTGATACTCAGTGGCTTGCCGATTTAGATGGATCTGTTGATTTTACGAATACAAAACTTTTCAATATTGATGTGACTAAATATGATAATGCATCTACTGTTTTGCCTGGTGCTCAATTTGGGTTGTATATATGTGACGGAAAAAATGATGAATATAAAGATCAAGATATCTATACCCAAGATGGTGTTGGAGAGACAGTTAAGAGAGATGGAAATCCAATACAATTTGAAAAATCATGTGACCATAGAACATTGTTTAATGAATACACTTCTGCAAATGATGGTAAGTTGTACAGAATTGTAGATGGAAGTGGAAATGGAGTTAGTGGTACTGCACTTTCTACTCAAGATTTTAGTGTATACAATACGTATTGGCTTCAAGAACTTGCACCACCAGTTGATTACATATCTAATAATTTTGCATGGGTACTTTATAATCCAACTGTTGAGTACAGTTCGACACCAGGTGCTGTTGATGGAATTCAGGCAGTTCGCATAAAACTACCAGAAAATGGAGAAGTTGGACAAGCAACTATAGCAAATGACGGCGAGTTCCAATTGAATGAAAATCCGTGGGAAGATACGAGTGTAGTTATTCTTTCTACTCTAGATACACCTAGTCAATCTAGTGAAGTTTTATCCGAAGTAGAAAAGGGCACATGGACTACTGGGGTTGAGTCCACAACTGACAAGTACAGTTTTGGAATTTTGAACACCCCAATGACGACAAGTATTAAATTCACAAAGTATGAAAAAGTGTACGGGAATGAAACTAGTCCTTTGACTGGCGCTCAATTTACTTTGACAAAGAAGTCTACTGGAACAACTTGTGATGCAAGTGCATTTTCAGGTGATAATGATGCTTCGTTTGGTAGTAGTGGTGTTTCTACAACCCCTTCTGGCGAGAACGGTGAAGTGCGCTTTGATAATCTAGTTGCAGGTTGTTATATTCTTGAGGAATTAAATGCTCCAGATGGTTATGTGAAGAGTCTGAATAAATACTATATATCTGTTTCAACCAAGGGTAGTGTGCCTTCATGGGTAAATGATTCAGCTGAACTTTCTGCGAATAGGAAAGCACAAATCACAGGAGTTTCATCAGCTGATGGGATGTCCTATTTACTAGATTTGGATATTTCAAGTTATTTTGATGGAGTTCCGTACATTTTCAATTTCTTAAATACAATTGAGTTCTCAGTTGATGCTACTAAAATTGAAGCAGGTTCTGATACAACTACTGTTCCAAATGCGCAGTTTGAATTATATAGATGTGGTGCTATGCCTAGTAGTGCAACTTTGGATGCTGCTGGAAGTAAGGAAACCGTAATTACTGATGTGTGTGCATCTAATAATGTTTTAATTAACAGGTATACTACTAATTCATCTGGAAAACTCATCGCCACATTTGCAAGTACAGAACCTGAGTCTGTATCAGTTGCAGATGGTCATGGGTTAGCAAATAATAAGTTAAGTGCGAATAGTGTGTACTACTTGGTTGAAAGTGCTGGTCCAAGTGGTTATGCATATGATTCGGCAACTTCTCCTAAATTCTATCTGTACTATGATTTTTATTCTAGTCAGAGCGTTGTACTTGATAGAGGCAAGTCGAGTGTGACAACTGACACTGTAGGCACTGCTAAGCATTTCAAGGTTGAAAATTCCAGAGGCTATACAAATCTACAGTTTACTAAGCGGGATCAGTTAAATAATCCATTGCCTGGAGCAACTTTCACTTTGTCAAAATATGCAGAAGCATCATGCAGTGGCGCTCTTGAGCAAGTTGGCAGTGTAGTTTCAAATGCCGTTAATGGAGTGGTTGAATTTACTCAACTTCAAGATGGATGCTATATTCTCAAAGAAACTAACGCACCAAGTGGATATGCTATGAGCCAGAATGTTTACCGCATAAAGCTTGCACAGGACGCGACGAGTTTAGCAAACAGCAGTAAAATAGCAGTTTCAACTGGAAGTCCTGAATCTTTTGGTAGTGATGCAGATTTATCTCGTACATTTGCAAATTCAGGAATTGCAACTATAAATCTTGATGAAAATACACTATTTACTAGTAGTTCAGGGTTTAAGAATACAAGGTATTTCAGCGTTGATCCATATAAATATGATGAAACTAATTACTCAGGTTATTCAACTGATGGGCATATAAACAATTTGGCAATTGAAGGTACTAGTTTTGAGTTTGTGCGGTGCGCTTCTGGAACAGGAAATGGCACTATATGCCAAGAAGAAGCTTCAAGCAAGAGTTATACTTCAAGTAGTACTGGGCGGTTGCTCCTTACTGCTGATCCGCATACACCACTTGCAGATGAGAAACTGGATACTGCATATGTCTACAAGTTGAAAGAGACAGCTGCTACTTCTAACTACCTTGCCTTGAATACATACTTCTTGTTCTCGCTTGATTCTACTACTAATAGCGTGCAAATCCGTGAGTACACAAATGCAGGTAATTCACTAGTCGGAGTATACGATTCTGATAAAACATTCTTGTGCGGACTTACTGCTGTATGCGCTGCTCCAAATTCTACTACTCCAGATTATCCAACTCTAATGGTTGACATATTGAATAAACGACCTCCTCTTAACTTCAAATTCTTAAAAACAGATACTTCTGCAGTGCCACTATCTGGTGCAACATTTAACTTGACCTCGCTTACTGAGGGAAGTGGTTGGAGTGTATCATCTCCATCTAATCTGAGTGATTTTACAACAGGTTCTGTAATAAATGCAGTTTCTGGTTCAACAGGTGAAGTTCAATTCAACAACTTGAATACTGGGTATTACCTGCTAGAAGAATCGCTTGCGCCAAATGGCTATCTTCCGAGTGATGATAAATATGTTGTAGAATTTACTTGGGGTTTTGCATCATCTCAGTATGGCTGGAGCGTGAAGTATTGGAAAGTTGGTGAATCTGATGAGTTGACTACATTTACACCTAATAGTTCTGGCGTTGGTATAAGCACTATAAGTGGTGTTACCACAGTTACTGGACAAACATTCACTAATCAGGGTGTATTTAATGTGGACTTGACGAAAATAAAAGAAGCTGGCGGAAGTCTTGCAGGTGCTGTATTTTCACTTTGTCCAGTGGTAAAGGGTAGTAATGCATGTTCAAGTGATTATGAAACACTGAGCTTGACCTCAAATGTTGATGGAAAGCTTCTGGTTACTGGTGTATCTGGAGAAGATGCTGATACTGATGTATTTAGCGGAGTAGTTGCAAATACAACACTTCTTAATTGGGTGAACTTACCATCTGGTTTTAACTATAGACTTGCTGAAGTCTCTGCACCTACAGGATATATTGCAATTGACGGTTATTTCATAATTTCTAGTGGTACAACTTCTATTTCTGTTATACAGTATGATACAACTGGCGCTGTTGTGAGCGAGAATAGTAATCTTTCTGGGCTTGCGTATACTGCTAGTACACAAACAACTCCTAGTAAAATTACAGGCAATATTATAAATAGACCTTACTATTCATTCAAGATTAAGAAAGTTGATGACAGTGATGAACCACGTGCATTAGAAGGTGCTAAATTTGTGCTTTTCTCGTATGCTGGTGGTGCATTTAATAGTACTAATTTGACAGAAGTTAATGATAATACTAATTGTGTGGAATATTCACCTGCTAGTGGGTATAATGCTGGCAAAGCGTTTAGCTGTTCTAAATCAACTAGTGCTGATGGACTTGCATCTTGGAGTGGGCTAAAGCCAGGTAATTATGTGCTAGAGGAAGTTTTGGCACCAAAGGGTTATGAATTCCCTGGTGAGGTTGAGAGGCTCATTTATTATGTGAAGATTGCTGTGGGAGGTAGTTCAACTATTGCAAAAGTTAATCTTGGAACTTATCAACTTATTGGTGAGAGCAGTCTAGTATCAAAAGAATCAGAAGCAACTCCATTCCCAATTATAGAGAATCCAAATCATACTGTTACTTTTTCTGGTTTGAATGATTATGAATATGCCGCAGCTGTTGAAAACAGTCGAATTTTCAGCATTGATGTAACTAAAAAGGATCCTTATGGTGACAGTGCGATAACTTCATCAGAGGTTCGTTTTACGCTTGATAGTTGTGCTATTGGCACTGGATTTAATCCTAATACACCATCTACTGTTGGAACATGTAGTAGCAAAGGCACGTTTAAATTTGATGTTAATGGAAAATTAATCTATACTATTGTTGGTTCAATGTCGTTAAGTGACTTTTATTCGGACAAAAACCATATATTCAAATTAACTGAGACAGTTGTTCCAGACGGATATCGCTCAAACATGCTTGGATCGTATTACTTATTCTATTGGGATTCTTCGGCGAATGAAGGAAGTGGAGGAGTTGGTGTTAAGGGATTTTATGCTGATGGAACTGCAATCTCAGAGGATATTTTGAAACCTAGTTCAGTAGTATGCGTAGATAGTGAACCTGGAGCCTGCAGTACCAACTCACATAATGCAACAATGTATAATGCAACAATATATAATGCGCCAGAATTTGGGTTTAGTCTGCTAAAAATCGATGCGGATAATAGCAATGCTGTTATGTCTGGTGTTACATTTAATGCATCTAAAATAAATAGTAAGACGGTTGGAGATGGATCTGCTACTACTACTGATGTATGTAGTTCCTTAGGCGGAACTGGTAATGATGCAATATCGGTTTTTGGTGTTGATCCAACAAGTAATCATACGAGTGTGACTAATGAATCTGGTGTGGCTAGTTTTACGGGGCTTGATGCTGGTTGCTATATAGTTAATGAAGAATCAATTCCAAGCGGTTATCTACATTATAACTACTCTTGGGTTGTGAATTTTGTTCCAGAAAATGGAACAAATGGAGCAAAGGTTGAGATCTGGAAGTATAAAGATGCCGATGTCCAAACAGTTCCTGGTAGCTTTAGAATTGACACTACTGTAAATCCTGTAAACGTTGTTGCAAAAACCGATGCACTTTCTATTGGTAGCGGTAGTTTTATTGGTTATACAGCATCAACTAGTGGTGATAATGCGTATTCTGATGATGCTAATGGGAATTTTGTTGTTAAGAATAAAAGAGGTTATAGAGTAAATATTGTAAAGAAGGACAATGCTAAAACTGGGGAGACTTATACTGCACTTCAAGGTGCTAGTTTTAGGCTGTACGTTTGCGCTCAAGATACAAATTTAGGAAATTATGACCACACTTCACTGCCTAGTGGTTGTAATAATGTTATTGGTACATATACAACTGGCACAAGTGGAGATACTGATAGCAGTAATAACAGCTTGAGTAATTACTTGTTCAATCCAGACCGCGACTATTTAATTCAGGAAATTGGTGCACCTGCAGGCTATAACTTGAAGACTGGATATGGCAAGATCAGTTATTCTTCTGCAGGAAGCCAAGCAATTATTAGTTTTGCTACTCCAACTTCAACTACACTAAGTGACAAAATCTGCATTACTGATGGAGGTACAACAACATGCAATACTTCTGATACTTCTGATACTTCTGAAGGCTGGAGTTCCACTGGTGTTGAAGGCGATCCTGTACTTGGAAAATTGCAAACAACTATTTATGACATTGCATCAGAAGATCAAACCGTCATACTATTCAATAAATCTTTAGCAGGTGCAAGTAATGATGATGCTTTTTCATCTGAAAGTGGGATTAAATTTGAGCTGAAGCCTTCAGATGCACTAGGTAATGTATTAGATAATGGACCTGCTTATTTGGCTGAACCAGACTATACTAGTGAGGGAAATACTAAATATGGCTATGCAATTAAAAATGTAGTCATTTCACCTTCTGTAAGTAGCGGTGAATGTGGTGCTGGTGCAGGCACAAATTACAATGCAAATTGCACTAATGGGGCAGGAGAAATAAAGAGTGGCTATTTCTTGTTGAAAGAAACCGATACAGTGAGTGGCTATGCAAAAGTTGCATATCTTTTGAACATTAGATTTGATTGTGCATTGCTGACTACACATAGTGATTGCGATACTGATCCTGCAAAACATAGCACAATTCAGCGAGTTATCTATAATGCTAGTGGTGAAATTGCCTCTATTTCTGATCCTATAAAGATTGCTAGTGGTTCTGGTCATGATGCAATTGAAACTGTTTGTTATAGTGGTAAATATATTGATAGTGATAGTTCTACTACCAGTTGCGATGGAGGTGCAACTGGAGGAAGGAAATATGTTACTGCATTATTCCCGCAAGAAGATTATTTCAGCAGTGTTATGGGAACTACTGGAAGCCCTGGTACAGCTGGAAAATGTCCTGATCCAGAAGGAGAAGGACAGACTGCAACTTGTACCTTAGCGAATTTCATGCCTACTTCTAGTCTTGCAAATCCAAAAGTGTTCTTTATTGATCCTACAAAAGTAATTAAGGGTGCTGCTTCTACTGGTGCAGAAGGAGTAAAATTTAGATTATACGATACTGGTACTAGTAATGCAACTGGGTACGTCACTAGTAGTACTGAGAAGACACTAGTTGTTCAATGTACTGTTAATTCTAGTGGTGGGTGTAAATTTACTCCAAGTGGTTCTGAAAGTGAAATAGAGCTTAAAAATGTTCCATTGTCAAGTGACAGACAATATCAATTGGAGGAAGAGCCTACGACTATTTTTACTCCTCCTAATGGTGTATGGCACATTCGTTATGTGTTGAATGCTGCAACTGAAGGTAGCTATGCGAACAAGAATATTATTATTGAATATACTGGTAGTGATAGTTCTGATGTATTTAGTACTTATACTGAAAGCACTGAGAGTGAAGGTGGTCCTAAAATTGCAGGATTTACTATTACTAATGTACCATACTATTCATTTGTCTTCACCAAAAAAGATCTACATTCTGAGCAAACACTTAATGACATTAGATTTACAGTTAAGGGATTGGGCGTTGATGCAACTATCACTACTAGTGGTGATAATACTGGATCAGTTGCTGTCGCTGGAGCGGGGGGTGAAGGTTTATATTCTAAGTCATTTTATTCTGGAGTATGCACTGGCAGTAAAGATACCAGTCATCCAGGACAAGTTTGTATAAACGAAATTCCGCGCGGAAGATATTTAATACAAGAATACACTAGTTCATTAAGTGATGGCAAGTATATGAGTAGTAAAAGTGCTATTTTATTGGTTGTTGAAGATATGAAAATGACTGTTTATAGTGGTGAAGTTGATGCAAATGATGAAAATTTCAGCTTTACTTCAAAAACTGAGTACAGTAGTCTTTCTAAAATTCTTGATGATAAATATTACGGTGTTGATAGTGTTGCTAGTGGCCTAGTTTACAATGATAAGCCGAAGTTGGCAATTGGCATGAAGAAGTATGCCGAAGGCGCGGATTCAAATATACCTCTTAATAATCAGGAGTTCGCTTTGAAACAACTCAGTTCATTTACTGTTGAGGATAGTGCTACAACGGTCGCAGAACTTGTAGATGGTTTTGCCCAAACTGCATATTCTGGGCATTGTGATGAAATAACTGGAATAACTAATTCAAGAACTGATTCAATTTTGACTCCAGGTGCAGTTTGTTTCACAGGTATTGAGGATAATCCTGCTTCAGCAGATGTTAGTACGAGTTATTTTATGGTACAAGAAAAATATGTTGATAGTGGTGTGTATTTACCAAATAATAAGGTTTTGCTCATTAAAGTTACTAGATCAGATGGTTTTACTACAGGCGTTACTTCAAAAATTGAGTACTATACTGGTACACTTGGCAGTAGTGGATCAGTTACGAACGTTAGTAATGTCAAGGAAATCAGCAGTTTCAATCCAATATTCACTGGTGGTGTAACTAATAATAATTTAGGCTTTATAGGTCTTGATCAAGTTCCTACTACTGAAATTTCTGGTGCTCAGGATGCTCAGGATGTTGTTAATTATAAGAAGTTCGGTTTTGCGTTCAATAAGCGCGAAACTGGGACAAATACGCCCCTTAGTGATTGGAAGTTCGACTTACAGCAGTTGCAGTTATTAGAAAGTGGTAGTATTACCATTGGCACTGATAAATATACCACTGCGGGTTCTCCAATTAGTAAAATTTCTGGAACATGTACGAATTCATCGGATCTAAATGCAGGTGCAGTTTGTTTTGAGAACTTAGATGCTGGAACTTATCTATTAACTGAAGAGTCTAAATCTACTACTACTAAATATGCAGAGTATCCGAACCAGTTCTTGATAACACTTACATTTGATAGTAGTAGTGTCGCTCGTACGATAACAATACAACCTTTGACTAGAACAACTGTTGATACTTATAGTACTAGCGGAAGTTCTTACAATTATTCTAGCAGTGGTGAACCTTCTACTGTGGTTCCTGTACTCGCGGATGCATATTATGGTTTTGATACAACTAGTGCTTCTCCAACTGATGATAGTGTATTTAGGGTGATGAATACTCCAGAGTTCAAGATTGATCCAACTAAGTACAATGGTAATACAAATGCTGCACTTTCTGGTGCTCAATTCACACTACAGGAATATTCAGATTCAGCATTATCAACTGAAGTAACAACGAACAGCAAGTTGTACGGTGAGGGTGCTGCAAGAACATTTACAACAGATGCAAATGGAAAGCTAGTTTCTGACGAGGTAGAGCTCAAGAATATAGAGCTAAATGCAAGCCATTACTACAAGTTGACTGAAACTGCGGCTCCTGCGGGCTTTGATTCAACAGCGAATAATTCTTATTGGAAGATTTGGTATTCAACGAAGTACACACAGGTGAGTGTTGAAAGATATAGTGCAAGTGGTGAGCAGCCATCTCATACATACACTTTGCAACCAGTTAGTAGTCGCACTGGTGTAAATTATCAAATTGCTTATTATTCTACTGCAACTACTGGTCGTGTTGGTGAGCAAACAATTTCATTTGATATCTCCAACTCGCCTAGATTTGGTTTTAGCTTGGTGAAAAAAGACTCTGTCACTGGTGCAGTTATGCAAAATGCTGGTTTTGACATGTATTCACATACACCTGGTGCAGATTATACACCTAGTGGTTCTGCGCTTAATGGTGAGTCTAAGTACACAACTGACGAAAGCGGAAAAATTACACTAGCAGATTTACCTGCTGGTGAGTATATACTTTATGAAAGTGCTGTTCCTGATAATTATCTATCTAATTTTGGCTATTTGATTAAAATTACTCAAGATGGCACAAGTACTATTTCTCTGATTACTGGCGCAAGGACATTGGGAGATACTACTAATCTTACAACTACTGGAGATAATGATGTTCTTAAAAATGAACGCTACTGGAAGATTGATCCAAAGAAGGTTGATGATTCTGCGACTCCTTCTGCAATAAGTGGTGTTCAGTTCTACTTATGGGATTGTGGTACTGGTGTAAATGCAGATGCGTGTGCTAGTTTTGGCTCTGGTACTCCTGCTAATACAGATGTTTATACAACTTCTGATGATGGAAAATTATATCAAGTTGCTGCTACGAAAGTTGGTGCTATTAGCAGCCGAGAGTTTAAGTCAAATCATGTCTATAAACTTGTTGAAAAATCAGTTCCAGCAAATTATAATCCTAGTTCAGTTGGAAGGTATTGGATTTTCTATTTAGGTACTAGTGGATCACCATACGCATGGGATAACAGTTTAACTGTTAATGCATTTAGTAATACAGGCTCTGAAATATCTGCCCCTAGTGTATCTACTGATGCAAGTGATGCAAATACTTGGACATGGAGTATTGTTAATCCACGAGTTTTCAGTTTGGAGTTCCCAAAAGTTGATGCTGATACTGGAATTCCAATACCAGGTACTGAGTTTAGCATATACAGTGCATCTGAAAGTTCTGGTAGTTATAGTGTTTCTGGTTCTGCACTAACTATATGCAGTGCTTCAACAACTTGTATAACTAATCAGTCTGGTATTTTGACTACTGACAAGGTTCTAGGCAAGGGAACTTATATACTACAAGAGCATACTCCTGCAGATGGTTGGAGTAGTAGTAAGAACGTGGATCAGGCATGGCTACTGGAGATTGCGGTTAGTAGTGAAGCATATACACTTACTAAATTGACATATTCTGGTAGTAGTTATACTAAGATTGGGGATGGTATTGCGCTGAATGCAGACACAAATAACAAGTTGACGGCATCTAGCGATTGGAAAATGACGAACGAGAGGAAGTTTACACTAGACTTGACTAAGAAGGATGTGGAAGCGAAAACTGTCGTACTTTCTGGTGCTCAATTCACACTACAGGAATATTCAGATTCAGCATTATCAACTGAAGTAACAACGAACACCAAGTTGTACGATTCTGATAATGCAAGAACATTTACAACAGATGCAAATGGAAAGCTAGTTTCTAACGAGGTAGAGCTCAAGAATATAGAGCTAAATGCAAGCCATTACTACAAGTTGATTGAAACTGCGGCTCCAGAGGGATATCGCATAGCGGGCAGTGTGTACTACAAGATTTTCTTCTCACCAGCATATTCCAAGATTGTTGTACAAAGAATAGATGGAGCGAACATCCGCGAGAGTTATGTTGATGTTTCGTCGCAAAGTCAGAATTTCGGAATTCCGAGCGATAGTATTAGCAACTTGGTGTTTGACCCTGCTGGATCTAAAACTTATAATAAATCAACTGGCGGTTCTAATACTAACGCTAATGATGAACTGGCATTTGACATTTACAATGAGCCTGTGTACAAGATTAACTTCACTAAAGTAGATTCAATAAATACTAGCACAAAGCTTTCGGGCGCTGCTTTTACACTCTACAAGCATACTAGAACTGATGGTATTTATCAAGAAGTAGAAAGTGAAAAAGTTGGTGAAGTTACTTCTGCAGAAAGTACTGGTATAATCGAATTTGCTAACTTAAAGAGTGGAAAATACATTCTTGTTGAGAATTCTGCACCTAGTGGCTATGATATTGTAACAAAGAAGTACTTGGTGGAAATTCCAGTTGGTTATTCTGGTTCTAGTGCGAATATAACTATTCAGAATATTACTGAAAATGCTCTATCTGGTAGTTCGGAAAATATAGTTGAAAATTCGCATGTATTAGGACATGATATTGTGAACATTCCAAACTTCCATATTAATCCTGTTAAGGTTGATAGTACTAATGAAGACACTAAATTATCAGGTGCAAAGTTCAATTTCTATCGCTTTAACAGTGCTGTGGAGTTCAGTTCATTAAATGCAGCTGGGTTTACTTCTGCAAGTAAAACTCTTTTATCTACATGGTATTCAAAAGCAGATGGAACGCTTTTTAGATGTTCAAATGGATCTATACCTGCTTCGTATGCTGATTCTGGTACTTGTAATAGTGGAACAGTTGTGAACTTGAGCAGTGAGACTCTTAGTGCTGCAAATCAGTATGCTTTAGTTGAGGAAGTTCCTCCTAGTGGTTATACAATTACTGATGCAATTCATTTAGTTGGATATAACAGTGTGTACAAAATTGAAACTTCTACTACTTCTTCTGTTTCTACTACACAAATAAATGCTGGCGGAACAATTGGATGGAATATTGCGAACGCTCAAAGTCCAGTAAAAGCTAAAATCAAGATCACAAAGTATGGGCAGTTAAATTCTGGTGATCCGTACAAACTAGATGATATAAAATTCAAGTTGTATAATAGTGATGGAACATTTAACAAGTTGAGTCAAGTCGGCTCAGAGATGACGACAGCAAGTGGTGGAGTTATTGAGTTGAATAATTTAAGTCCAGGCTATTATTTACTTGAAGAAAGTGGAACCGCAATTGGATATAATTTACTTGAAGATAAGTATATCATTCATTTTGATTCAATAACTGCTGGTGCGAAGACAATTTCTATTCAACGTCTATCTTCTCCTGCTACAACAGTATGGACGAAAGTGATAGAACATTCTGATGATTTAGATACTTCTGGCTATGATTTTGGAACAGTTGATGATAAGACTAATGCTAGCGGTGAGGCTATATCTGGTGATAAGGTGCTGATAAATAAAGTCACTACATATAGACTTCAACTCACAAAAGTAAACCAGGCAGATTTTGCATTATCTGGTGCTAAATTTGTGTTGATTTCACAGACTACTGGAAAAGTAAGCAATGGAGAAGATCCTTCTACAGGTACTAATTTCACATACCAATGTATATCAGACAACAACGGTAAGTGCATCTTCACGAATGTACCAGCAGATACTTATAAGCTGTATGAGGTTTCTGCACCAAGCGGTTATTCTATACCTAGTGATTATGCTGCAGGTAGTGGTAAGGAAGTTGTTATTGGCAGTACAGAGGCTGATAATACACTTCTTTATTACAGTAACTCAGGCAGTTCAACATCTACAAGTTATACGGCTGAGTCCAATAAGGTTGTTGATCCTCCCAAATTGGATTTAAATATTGTGAAGTATAGGACAAGTACTACTGGTGCGAATGCGGAAGGTACAAATTCTGTTTATGGAAATCGCAGTGCAAGTTTCGCAATCTGTGAATCGGAAACTGGTCATACATGTGTTGATTCTCCAGCTACTACTACTACTACTACTAATTCTGATACTGGAATAAGCGATGTATATCCAATTGCAGATATTACCAAGAAATATAAAGTAGTTGAGACTACTCCACCAACTGGTTATCAAGCACTAGAAGGATATTTCATTGTATCATTTAGTAGTTCTTCCGCTAGTTATGCACCTTCTCTACAATATTGCACATCGGATAGTAGTTGTCGAGCAGTTAGTCAGCGTGTGGATGCACCAACTGGGTCATTTACTGATTGGAATTGGTACAAGTATGCAGATAATGTAATTAGTATACCATTTGCGAATAAACCAAAAGCATTTGAGCTGAAGCTTACTAAATATCAAGGAGTTTCTGAGAAGCTTGCGGGTGCAGAATTTGGGCTTGCTGAGCTTAATGGAGATCCAACTTCAACTGCGCAAGTATTGAAAACTGGAGGAATTCGGAAAACCTCTGGATCTAATTCAGGCGGAGTCGTTGAATTTTCAGGCGTTAATATTGGCTGGTATGTTCTGAGTGAAACACATATTCCTGATGGATATTCACTTCCAGAGTTTGACTCAAAGCATCCTCTGCGTATTGTATACTTTGGATTTGATACAGCTTCTGGATCTCCAGTGGCATATGTTTCATACGCAACAGGTAGTTTAGTTGATGGTATTAAAGTTGACACAACTGTGTATAGCGATCAACGTGCATATCCAAAGACTGCAAATACTGCTTTGTGCCCTACTGTTGATAATGCTGTTGTATGTTCTGTGAGTGCAAATGATGCAAATGTATATAGTGTAGCATTCCCAGACAAAACTGCAAGTTCTGGAAGTGACAATGTGTTCTTGAATGAGAGGGCATATGGATTGAGAATTGCTAAATATGCTGTTCAAACTGATGGTTCATTAAGTGCCCCAATCACATATACTGGTTCCTCAAGGCGCCCAGCCAAGTTCAAGGTTGAGTATTATTCTGCTCGTGATGCAAGTAATAAGCCTAGTGGAAGTGTTACAACTACTTATACTAAGGAAACCGATAGTAGTGGTTATGCGGATATCTTAAATGGCGAGCGCCTGGATTATATGGGTAGTGGAATATACAAGATTACTGAGGAATCTGCACCTATTGGATATAGTTCACTCCCAGCAGGTAGTTTCTATTTACTGTACTTTACAACTTCTGGTAGCGATATGTATGCGCATGTTGATTATTATAATTCTGCTTCTGCTAGTTCTGTGAGTATTTATAACCAAGTCATAGGAACACCAACCACAATTGGAGGTACTGGAACAGGTGCTGCTTGCCCATCAAGTGAAGGAGTACCTGAAAAACCTGCTGATGGTATGCAAACTTGTGTTGAATATTCTGCTGGTGCGAATTCAGTATTCACAGTAGATGTTCCAAATAAGCCCGAAACTTACGCAATCAAGTTCAAGAAAAATACAGAACATGGATATGCACTACAAAATGCGCAGTTTGCTATTACTCCTGCTTCTTACGATGGAGCAACTGGTGCTATAACTGCCGCTGGGGATGATATACCTCGATCGTCTGATTCAGATGGTTCAGTGAATGTCTCTGGAATTGGTGAAGGATACTATATAGTTAAGGAAAATACTGCACCAACTGGATATTTCAAGAGCAAGGATCTATTTGCAATACATGTATATGCAAGTTTTGCCTCTGGAAATACAATTAAAGTTGATGTTGCTTCTATTCGTGAAAATGGTGCTGCATATCAAATTATTGGTTCATTTTCTGGTGGTTATGAGCGGACTGGCAATGTATTCAATTTAGATGGATCTAACGGAAAACCTACTGTTGTATTTACGAATATGAAGAAGTATCAACTAGAACTTTTCAAAACTGCAGAAAATCTAGGCAAGATACCATCAGATGTTTGTAAAAATAATGGTGTTGATTGTGCGAAATTTGAAGTTCAGCAGTATCTGAATAATGAACCAGTGGGCAGTCCTTTGGCAACTGGAATTATGCAGCCAGATGGAACTGTTGTATGGAAGGATGCTGGTTCTATTACTACACATGCAGAGCTTGATGTTGATAAAGTCTACCGTATTACAGAAACGGTTGCACCTATAGGCTATAATATCTTTGAGGGTTATTTGGAGATTTCATTTGCTCAGAGAAATGCTAATGGAGTTCATTATTATCCAGTAATCAATTGGGTAAATGGCGCAACTACCACTCCTATAAATAACAACGAGATTAGTTTAGTTGAAGGTTTTTCTGGCGATTATACTTTCAACACAGGGTTCAACAGTGGTGACTTTAATAGTTCAACATCTACAGTTCATTGTAATGTTACTGCAATTAGCATTAGTGGAGTTCCTTCAAGTATATGTTCAGCTTCTGTGGAGTCAAGTTTACCTGAGGTTGCTGGTTTAATTGGTATTGAAATTCCGAACCATTACCGCACATTCACCGTTGACTTCAATAAGGTTGATGAGAGAGATAGTACGAGGGGAATTCCTAATTTCACGTTCAATTTGACCAAGATTAGTTCATATTCTGGTACTTCTTCGCACTTACATTCTTCTGGAGTCACTTTAAGCACAGAGCTTGCAGATAAATACACCGCTGTTTCAAATAGTCAAGGTTTAGTTTCGTTTGCTGGATTACATGCAGGTGATTATGTGCTTGAAGAAACTGCGCCTCAATCTGATCCAAAATACAAGGTTGCAAATATTGAGAAGTGGATAGTAAGTATTAGAGATGATGTTTATACTGCTGAAGATCATAAGGGACATGTGTACTGGACTAATTTGACAAAAGCTCAAACAGAGGATGATTCTACAATTATTAAGTATCCACAAGTACTAGATACTTCATATTCTGGTGCAAAATTGAATACTAGTGGGCAAATTGATCCTGCTTCTGACTCAGGTTCAGAAGGATGGAATACGGCAAGTGTTAGTTTGAGTAATGCCCAGAAATTCAATAGTATAAATATTGGTGTTCTAGGAAATTACAAGAACCCTGAGACCTTGACTGTTAAACTGAACAAGGTGGATTCGGAAACTGGTAAGCCTCTGCCTGTTAAGATAAATGACGGTTCTACATCCAAAAACCTTAAACCAGCAACTTTTTCAATATACAAGTGCAAGAACGCTGTACCTACTGTTGTTGGAGACTGTAGAATTGCTATAGATGAAACTAATAGTTTTAAAGCTGGTGCTGATGGGACTATATCGTTAGATGATCTTGAATTCTCAACCACTCAAGTTTACCGCTTAGTTGAATTGACTGGTGATGAAAACTTCCCAGAAGGGTACTTAAAGCCTGCTGCGAATTCATTCTACTTGCTCTCCTTTAAGACTGAAGGTGGGATCACAGTGCCAGTGCTAAAATACTACACAGGTGGAACTTTGAGCTCCGATTCCATTGCGGATGTTGATGGTTCTATCACTAGTTGTACTCCATCAGATGCATCTGCAACTCAAGAGGCAGGAACTTGCCAAGTTATACAAATTGGTCCTTTAACTCCTGATGAGGCAAGGGCTGATGGTAATAATGAGAAGAAGTGGGCATTTAATCGTGGACAGAAATTCAGTTGGAATAGTGAAACAAATGCGCTAGAGTACAATGTGCCTAATGTTTCTAAACCATTTGATTTCTCCTTCTACAAGGTTGACCGCGATAAAACATACTGTCCAAATACATCTGGTGGTGTTGATAATGCGCCTTCAACTAATTCTGGTAGTGGATCCACTTGGTTAACACCAGGTACAACTGGTTGCCATGCTGTTGATAATGTACGTTTCAGTTTCTGGAATGTTACACCAACTGGTAAAGAGATGATTGATGAGAATAATAACGGATATCCAGTTGTTGATCATATTCCAGCGACCCCAACGCTTAAAGATGGTTATGCCGCTGTTTTTGAGAACACAGTTATTGATCAAGGCGTAAACAGCGGTAAGTCATATTCTGAAGCATTTGGAAGTAGAGCACTTGCTGTGTACTGTTACATCAACAAAGATGGATGTGAAGATAATGCTGAATTTCCAACATCTGTTGCAGATAGAAGGCTCTCAGATCGTGACATATACTCTGGGCGTGAAGCGAATAGAAGTGACTATGATTTAGACTCTAATGGTTATGCTTTACCAGGAAAATACTGGACAACGGAGACTCTACAAGCAAAATATGGTGCAGATACTAAGAATGTTCCAAGCGGTTTCGTTGGACTTGAAGATATGCATCCAGGTTGGTACATTATGCAAGAAACGAAAGCTCCGCTAGAATATGTACAAGATATGACATTGTACTTGATTCACTTCACACCAGGTCTTGATGGGACTGAGAATAACGGTGCAAATGCCACATATCGGCTTGGACATTATGCAGTGTGTTCAGCTGGTGACACCACATGTTATCCTGGTAAGATTATCTGGGAAAGTGTTGAGCACTCATTTGTTACTAGTCGTTTTTACTACAACGAAACAGATAATGAGCATGTTGTTGTTGGAAATGACCTGTTAAACGACAAGCGTTATATCCTCAACATTTATGGAACTGACTATGATAATAAAGAGCGCTTGCGTCCAGAGAATACAGATGATGTTGATTTAAGCATGCATTTTGTCGTTCAAGAGCAGTGTACTGAGACGGTTACTGTTGATCCAACTTGTGTTGATGGCTGGAGAAAGTATGATTCTTCATCTACTAAGAAAGGTCAAGATGGATGGGCAACTTCTGATTATTTAACTGATTCTCAAAAGGAACTTGATCCAGTTCTTGAAGAAAAGCTGTACTTGGAAGCAATATATGCAAGTGGTGTTAATCTAGGTACGAATATTGGTGATGATTCTAAAGATAAATGCGTAAACGACTCTGGTCCTGAGACTGGTGAGCCTCCTCGTGATAAATGTTCAGATATTGTACTTAACATTTTGACCAATTTAACGATTGATGAATATAAAGAGTTGCTGGTAACTGAACTTGCTGATTTACTTGCTGAACAAGCACATAAAGGTGGTAGTACCGATGAAACTGGTGGTGTTAAATATACTGGATTGAATGGACGAGATTGGTGTGAATCAAATTCCACATGTAAAACGCAGGTACAAGGTATTGTACAAGGTATTTTAGGCGTTCCATCTTTTGTTGATGAAAGTGGAAATCTTGTCACAACTGGTGGCGAAAATACTGGAATTCCAAAAGACGGAGGCGGTACTTATACAACAAATGAAATTGTTGCTATTCCGATTTTTGAAAAAGCAGCACTTGAGACAAAAGTTGTTTCTGATAGCATTAAAGAGGCATGTTTAGCAAATGCTGAATGTACTGATTATTACAATGTTCATCATCCTGAATATGAAGCTTCTCTATATGCAGGACCAGCATTTAAGCGCGGAGTTGCATACAAGATCAGCATTGATAAAGATGTTCCTGAACCATACCGTTCAAGTATGGCTAAAGGAGCGTATTTTACGGTAATAGTTTGTAATTATGGTGAAAAAGCTGATAATGGTGGAGTTGCACCAGATTATATTGGAACAAAAGCTCCAACTTGTGTAAAAGATGACAGCTATGATAGTGCTTCACCATTTGGACTAGGCGATAAAGGGCATAGCGGAGTTACTCCACACTCAGTGAATAATGTTAGTGTATATGGTTTGAATGCGCATACTGGTAAAATTACTGTTTTAGATGGCGGAAATGAAGGTTCAAATGAAACAGGAAATGATCCAAAAGGCGAAGTTCCACTACCAGAATGCCAGAATATCTCTTCGAATGCTCCTGATATTTTCTACCACTCAGATTCAAAAGATGCATATGGACGCTTGTTGATTACATCTGATTCTTGTGGTAATCCTGTTCCTGCTAATGTGAGTGATGGATATTGGAAGTTCTATAATAATTTCATGTGGGATAACTTCAACTGGACTCAGGGTGCATCTGCATTATTTGGGCGTGCAGTACTAATTGTTCCAGTCTGGTTACTGCCTGGTCAGCCAGTCATGCACAAGTGTATACTAGGTGTAAATGGTGAATGTGATAAGGATGCACTAGTTAGCCGTGGTGATACTGTGAATTACTCAATTTCAACTGCAAACATTGATGGAACTCTCCCTGTTGAGGATTATTGGCTTGTGGATAGATTGCCTAGTCAAATTGAGTTGGTTCAGTTTAAATGTGATGATTTGACTGGTGATGCATGTGAGTACACTTATGATGAAGAAACACACACAATTCGTTGGCATATACCGCGTATGGAATCAATTTCAGCAAACGGTGGAGTTCAAGTTCATCATACGGCGACATTAACTGCTCGAGTTAAAGCAAATCTTGGAGAAAATGAGAATGAGATCTGGAATTATGTACGTGCGGATTGGGAAAGTGTCTGCGATCAGGGTACAGTAGATGATAAACATGCATGTATTCCTGAGGGTTGTGATCTAAATATGGATGGGATTGTGGATGCTAACTGTAATCCACCAGCGACTGAAATCTGCAGTCAAAATCCATATGATCGTTGTCTTCCTCCAGATACAATTGAGTACTGTTATCAACCTGATGTAAATGGTACTGATTTAATTGGTGCGCAGGCTTGTGATGTCGTACTGCGGCTCAGGCCAAAACCAGTAATCTGGAAGACTAATGACAAGCAAATTGCAAGTGTTGGTGATAATATAACTTATACCTTGAACACGAAGAATGAGCATGCGTCTATTCCAACGCTCCCATTCACGATGGTTGATGTATTACCAAGTTATGTATCATATGTAACTGCTGCTTTAAATGATCCAAATAGCGGAGCGATCTCATATGACCCAGCAACACATAGATTAACTTGGCAGATTCCATCTCTTGCACCAGGTCAACATTTTAGCGCTACACTTGTGACAAACATCAAGAGTGATACACCTGCGGATGCACAGATTTGGAACTATATCAGAACAGTTTGTCCAAATGAGGATTCTATGCCAACTGATGGTTCTGAGAATGGAAGTGGAGGTAGTCTTACATGTGATCCAGGTGCGAAAGTTTGTCATGCAGATTCTAGCGGAAAACTAGTATGCACAACAAGTGAGCTCTGCAAACCTAGTGGTTATGATCATTGCCAACCTCTTGAATCTCTTGAGTACTGTAAGAATCCAGAGTTGATGACCGAAGGAAGGACAGCTTGCGATGTTCTAACAGTTTTGACACCTAAGGTTGCTAATACTGGTTCTAATCCATTTGATATCCTTGATATTTCTACACTTGTTTTGATAGTTGGGGCAATTATACAGGCAGTTGGTGCTCTTCTACAGAGACGGCGGCGGCGAGTGTTATAGGCTCAGATTCTTAATTCTTGTCACAATTTTTAGTGCTCAGTATTTGAACCGTATACAAACTAAGGAATTTTTGTTAAAAAATGCAACCTTTTTGCTCTTGATGTGCTATAATATAAATGTTATGTAGTTTAAAAGAGTAAGGAGTAGAAAAATGGCAAGTGCTAAAGTGGTATATGCATCATTAACTGGAAACACCGAGGAAGTTGCGGAGCTTTTGGGTGAGTTTTTGACTGAGGCTGGTGTTGACGCGGAAGTTCTAAGTGTGGATGATACTCAGGCTTCGGTTTTTGCTGATGTCGATGTAGCAATTGTTGCAACTTATACATATGGAGATGGTGATCTTCCTGATGAAATTGTTGAGTTTTACGACGAGTTGGCTGGGGTTAACTTGGATGGTAAAGTGTATGGAGTTGTAGGAACTGGAGACACATCATATGAGTTGTACTGTAAATCAGTAGATGATTTTGAAGAACAGTTTGAGAAAACTGGTGCAGTTAAGGGTGCGGCTAGTGTTAAGATTGAAAATGATGCAGATTCAGATGATAGGGAGAAATTGGAAGTATTTGCTAAATCAATCGCTGCAACTCTGAATGTTTGATGACTTATAAGGGATTAGTAGTTATTCTACAGGTTGAATATGCCAAAGAACGCAAGTAAAAAAATATCAGGAAAAGTTGCTGGCTTTGCAAATAGGTCGAAGTTTACGCTTTTCCTGGTTCTTGTGTTGTTATCAGTAGGTGGCGGAATTATTGGAACTGGATTTTTAGTTCCTATTGCGTTCGTGTTTAATCATGTAAAAGATACTGCAGATGATTTATTCAACGACATAGATATAGAAGAGTATAGTGGACTGCTTTCTTCGCAGACTGTTATGTATGCAAATGATGGTCAGACTGTGCTTGGAACTTTCTATGCACAAGATAGAATAATTGTTCCCTTGTCTAGTATATCAAAGAACTTGCAGAATGCGGTTATTGCGAGGGAAGATAAGAGATTTTATTCGCATGCAGGAATAGATTTGTATGGAACTGCTAGAGCGTTTGTTGTCTCATATTTTGGTGGATCTGATGGACAATTGCAAGGTGGTTCAACGATTACGCAGCAGTATGTAAAAAACCTATTAGTTGATAATGCACTTCAAAGTGGAGATCCGATTGCGCAGTATCATGCGAAGGAACAGACATTATATCGTAAACTAAAAGAAGCAAAATACGCATATGAACTTGAAAATAAACTATCTAAAGACCAAATTCTTGAGGGATATCTTAATGTTGCTCCTTTTGGTCCAAATGTTTATGGTGCAGAAAGTTCTGCAAGGCGGTATTTTTCAAAGAGCGCATC
Organism: Candidatus Ancillula glyptotermitis; assembly: GCA_031268675.1. GTDB lineage: Bacteria > Actinomycetota > Actinomycetes > Actinomycetales > Bifidobacteriaceae > Ancillula > Ancillula glyptotermitis. The sequence continues at coordinate 29,305 of JAIRWY010000082.1, forward strand.
AGATTTAACACCTGGAGAAGGTGCGCTTATTGCTGGTATTACTAAGTCACCAGTTAATTACGATCCGTTGACACACCCAGAGGTAGCACAGGAACAGCGCGATATAGTTCTTCGCTTGATGTGTGAACAAGGTTTTATAACTGTTGCTGAGCGCGATGCGGCTGTTGCGCAAAATGTTGTAGATATGCTACATGTACAAACTATTCCAGTTGGATGTCAAAGTGCTGCTGGTGCTGCATTTTTCTGCGACTATGTAACTAACGTAATCTTGAATAACGAGAAATTTGGGAGAACAAAAGCTGAGAGAAGACGGTTCCTGTATCAGGGTGGGTTAAAGATCTATACAACTCTGGATAAGCATTTTCAGACAAATGCAGAAGCTCAAACAGTTAGTTCAATTCCACCAGATGATTCTTCAGGTCTGGAAATTGCGATAACAACTGTTGAACCTGGTACTGGCAAAATTCTAGCAATGGCACAGAATCGTCCTTATAATGCTTCGCAGACTGATAAAAATGCACTTGATACTTCAATAAATTATAATGCTGGGCAAGATATGGGCGGTAGTATTGGATTTTCACCTGGCTCGACGTTTAAGCCGTTGATATTGACAGATTGGCTAAAAAATGGTCATTCATTAAATGAGTCGTTCACTAATGTGCGATATCCTTTTGCTCCTTCACAATTTGCATGTGGATTACCTGGTGAGTATTTTGCTCCTAAAAATGCAGATGGGTCAATATCATACCAAACACCTTTGATTGCATTGGAGCGCTCAACGAACGTATCATTTGTGCATATGGGGACTATTCTTGGGCTTTGTTCAATTGTCAAAACCGCAAGAGAAATGGGTTTTTCAGATTCTAGAACTGGGGGAGATCCTGAGATGTATCCATCATTTTTGATTGGCTCTATGAATTCAACTCCTTTGACTATGGCAAATTCTTATGCAACTATTGCTTCTGGCGGAACTCACTGCTCGCCAATTGCTATCACCAAGATTATTGACTCTAAGGGCGATGAGCACCCCATTCCATCTGCAAACTGCAAAAAAGTGCTAGAAGATGGAGTTGCCAACACGATGATGTACGCCTTACATGCATCTGCAACACTAGGTTTAGCCAAGACCGCTAATATTCCAGGCTTTGACGCAGGTATTAAAACAGGAACTTCAGAAGACGCAACGCATTTATGGACAGTTGGTTTTGTTAAACAAGCTTCATCTGCACTTTGGATTGGAAATGCGCAGTATGATGTTCCTATAATCAGCCAGCGCATTGGAGGGCAGTCAAATTACTGGAACAGTTCAAATTTACCTGCGCCTATTTGGCAGAAGTATATGGTAAATTCGCTTAAAGATGCTGGATATACAAATCAAGCATTTCCTGCTCCAGAAAAAGCTCTTTTGGCATATACATCTAGTTACGCATCTTCAGGAAAATCACAATAGTGGCTCTGACATTCAGTTTATTAACATTCTCTAGGCTGTATTTTCAAAATGTCATAGGGGTGTTGTATAATGTCATCAACAAGAAATTTAGATTAGTGGAAGGATAAAATATGGCTAGTATTAGTAGTTCGTTTGATAGTTTACGCAGTAGTTCTCAGAGAAGTTCAACTGAACGCGCTGAAGCTCTAAAAGTTGCTATGGCTCAGATTGAAAGGAGTTACGGTAAGGGTTCCGTTATGCGCTTAGGGGATGATGTTCGTCGAAAAGTTCCAGTTATATCAACTGGCTCGACAGCACTTGATATCGCTCTTGGTATAGGTGGGCTTCCTCGCGGTCGTGTTATTGAGATTTTTGGTCCAGAAAGTTCTGGTAAAACAACTTTGACTTTGCATGTAATTAGCGAGATTCAGAAAACTGGTGGTATTGCAGCATTTATAGACGCAGAACATGCACTAGATCCAGAATATGCACGCAAATTGGGCGTAAATACAGACGAGTTGATTGTTTCTCAGCCAGATACTGGAGAGCAAGCACTTGAAATAGCGGACATGTTGATAAGGTCAGGTTCAATTGATGTTGTTGTAATTGACTCAGTTGCTGCATTAGTTCCTAAGGCGGAAATTGAGGGCGATATGGGTTCAAGTCATGTTGGTCTGCAGGCGCGGTTAATGAGCCAGGCACTTAGGAAGATAACTGGTGCATTAAGCGCAACAGGAACAACTGCAATTTTCATCAACCAGCTGCGTGAAAAGATAGGTGTTATGTTTGGATCACCTGAAACAACAACTGGTGGAAAGGCACTGAAGTTTTTTGCATCTGTTCGTATGGACATCCGAAGAATAGAGACGCTTAAGGATGGTACTGATTCAATTGGTAATCGCACAAAGGTTAAGATTGTCAAGAACAAGATGGCTCCACCGTTTAAAATTGCAGAGTTTGATATTTTATACGGTGAAGGTATTTCGCGCGAGGGCGGGATTATTGATATAGCATCATCGGTTGATATTGTCAAGAAAGCTGGCTCTTGGTACACTTATGAAGGCGATCAGCTAGGACAAGGCAAGGAAAATGCTAGGCAGTTTCTTAAGCAGCATCCTGAAATTAGAGACGAGATTGAAGGAAAAATCTTTAAGCACTTTGAAATTGGTCAAGTAGAAAGCAATTCTGCTGATGGAGATAAAAGTACTGCTGATGTACAACCAGTAGAAACAAAGGCTGCGGTTCGGAGGAAGGTGGTAGAAAGTACAGCATCTGAGAAGACAAAGTAGTATAGATGGTTTATGGAAAACTCCGCGAGATGGGCGCAGATTTATATACTGATGATGAATTTGAAGTGAAGGCATATGAAAGTGCGCTTAGGAGCTTGAGTATGAGCGCAAGTAGTTGTGGAAAAATGCGCGATAAGTTGCAGAAACGAGGTTTTTCTCAGGTTATTGTGAATTCAGTGCTTGCCAAGCTTCAGGAACAGGGTCTTTTAGATGATGAGGAATATGCGAAGAGTATTGTAAAGCATGAACTTTTTGTTTATTGCAGGTCTAAGAAATTGGCTGGATTGAAACTTAAATCCTTAAAAATAGATGAGTGGATTATCCAAGATGCTCTTGATAGTGTAGAAGATACTGAAGTGTTTAGAATTCATACTGAGTTTATTGACTGTGCAATTAGTCGTATTCTTGAGTCGCTAAAACAAAGACAACTAGATGAAGAGTCTCGTGGCTTTGAGCTACAAAAAGAGTTTAGAAAATTGCTTGGTAAAGCTGCCAGAAAAGGTATATCGCATGAATTAGTAAATAGACGGTGGAGGGAACTTTGTAATCTAAGTGACTGGGATTTATAAAATGCTTGTTGTTTGTATGAGCGAAGCTTTATAGTTATTGGTGTATAAAATGTGGTATAATGCAAGTGTGTATCAAGAAAAGTTGGAGCATATTATTCAAAAAATGCGATCGGACAGTGGAGTGCTTACTAGTGAGGCATTTATTAAGATGTTCACGATGCTGTATACTAAACTTGTGCAAGGTGTTGATGACGCATATATACGAGAAGATGATATAGAGCCAGTTACGGATATCTGCGAGATCGATTCAATTGCAAATAGTAGTGATAAACTAAACTTGGATTTAATCAGCAAAGTTGTTGTTGTAAAACTTAATGGTGGATTAGGGACTACTATGGGGTTGAATAAAGCAAAGTCGTTACTTCCAGTTGTTGAAAATAATGGGCATGAATTAACTTTTCTTGATATTATTGTGCAGCAGATTCTCAAACAAAGAGAGAAATATTCGGTAAATATACCGCTTATTCTTATGAACAGCATAAATACTTCTGTAGATACGCTTAAGCATCTTGAGAAATATCCAAATTTGTGCGTTGATTCAATTCCTCTACAGATTATGCAACATTATGAGCCTAAAATTAGTATTGATTCGCTTGATGTTGTTAGTTATCCTGAAAATCCTAGACTTGAGTGGTGTCCACCTGGTCATGGTGATTTTTTCACGGCTATATATGATAACAACATTTTGAAAACACTAGTTGATGCTGGTCGTAAGTATGCATTTATTTCGAATTCTGATAATTTAGGCGCAGTTTTTGACCCGCATATTTTAGATGTTTTTGCTAATTCAGGTGCTGGAATTATGCTGGAGCTTACAGATAAAACTGTAGATGATATAAAAGGTGGGCATATTGTGAAGTTACCCAATGGGCAGCTTGTATTAAGAGAGGTTGCTCAAATACATCCAGATGATCATGCGCGTGCAGTAGACTTAAAAAGACATCCATATTTCAACACAAATTCATTGTGGATAGATCTTGAACAGTTATATGACAAACTTGTGGAAAGTGGAGGTATTTTGGACTTGCGGCTTATAAAGAATATAAAAACCGTAAATCCTGTCAATGCACAAACTCAGAAAATAATACAACTAGAAACTGCAATTGGCTCGGCAATAAGTTGTTTTTCAAATTCAACTGCCATCAAAGTGAGTAGAGATAGATTCATTCCTGTTAAGACAACTGATGATTACAACAACATTCGTTCAACTAATTATGGTTTGGACTCTGGATTTCGCCTAAGGAGATTGAAGTGAAGATTAGTGCAAGCGAACGTGTAATTGGGCTAATGCTGATTCTTGTTAATTCGCGGCATCCACTAGAAAAGGAGGAGATTTTCAAACTACTACCAGCATACAAAAATACAACCCAGAGTAAACAAGCATTAGATAGAATGTTTGCAAGAGATAAAGAGATTTTGCGTAAACTAGGATGTAATTTAGTTGTTACTGAAGTTAAAAATGAAGCTGGAAATAGTTTTAAGTATTATATAAATGTAGCTACTAATTTGAACTATATTGCTGTAACTGACTGGCAAAAGTCTCTAATTCGTTCAATTTCCAACATTTGGGATGATGATGACATTACAAATGCAATAGAATGCGCAATAGAAAAGTTAATGCCAATAAATAGTGTAGATAAACAGGTTGTTGCTAACTCTAACTCTCTTGATAGTGTATTTATAAAACTAAAAGCAATTGGTAGACATTCAAAGATGATTATACAAGCTATAAGTTCCAAAAAGGCGCTGGTCATACAATATTTTAATAAATATGTGCAGATTTATCCTCTACAGTTAATTTACCGTAATAATAGTTGGTATTTACTTGGTCTTGATATTGAGCAAAATAAGGCTAAAACATATAAAATTGAGAGAATTAGCGAAATTACCAAAGTGTATGACTATAACTACACGGGTGATGTTGACTTTGATAAACTACAACTGTTTTCATACAACAGTCAAGAAGATGAGGTTAGTAGAACTGAAAAAGATGAAGGTGTGATGAAATTAAAAGCTGAAGTTGTCTCAAAACTAGGAGGAAATGATGCGCAAGAATATTAAGGAAGATGTTTTTCGGCAACTTGGCATTATATCTTATCTGTATGAGAATGAAGAAGCCAAAATCTCCGAGTTATCTGAAGTATTTGGTGTATCAGAATCTGTGGTTATTGAAGATCTCAAAATTTTACAAGTTGCTGGAGATACGAATGACATGTATTTAAATCAGAAGTTGATTTCATTTAATCCTGATTGGCTTGATGATGGCTGGGTTGAGTTATATGGTTCTTTTGGGATGGAAAGCGTTATTTCACTAGGCAATTTAGAAGTTTCATTACTAATAGCAACACTGAATATGCTTAGTGCAAGTATAGATAATGAAGAATTGAAAGCACTCGTAAATAAGCTAAAAGCAGTTAGTACTGGTTCTGATATAATTTCTGGGCAACCAGTTATTGCTAACGGCGATTTTATTTATACTACTTTGGATACTGCAACTAACCGTAATTTAATAAGTTTTGTATATAGCGATAAGTTGCGTGAATTTTTCCCCTTGCAGTTTCGTATATATGCTAATAAATACTACATTTATGGGTTTGATGTTGAAAGTTCTAGTTATAAGTTGTATAATCCGCAAAAAATGCATGATCTGAAAATTCTTGACAAGAAACTTGAACTTCATCAATTGGACAACGGTGTGATAAGTACCTTATGCGTAGAACTAGTTTTGGATAAAAAACACCAATATCTTATAGATCAGGTTCCTATTATTTCATCATATTATACCAAATCAGAAGATTTTGCCGCACTACTTGGAGTTGGAAATATTGACTGGTTCAAGGAATTTTTATATGAGAATGCGTTTGCAATTAAGGAGCTTAGGGTTTTAGAGAAAGATAAGGAACAAGTTGATGAAATTATTGAGTTGGTTAAGAATAGGTGCAAATGAGCTGGATAGATGAATTTCAAGAGGTCCTAAATTTTAAACTTGATGAGTTCCAGGTTGAGGCACTTGAGAGCATTAATCGTGATGAAAATTTGCTAGTTGCTGCACCGACTGGAGCAGGTAAAACAATAATAGGCGATGCTGCGATTTACTACAACTTGAAGAAAAGCACAGATAATTCCGTATATTATACAACTCCAATTAAAGCACTTTCCAATCAGAAGTATAATGAGATGTGCAAGTCATTTGGAAGTGAAAATGTTGGACTAATTACAGGTGATGTAGTTATCAACCGTAATGCTCCAGTGATAATTATGACAACAGAAGTTTTGCGCAATATGCTGTATTCAACTACCGCCGATGACTTGAATGTCAAGTGCGTTATACTAGATGAAGTGCATTTTTTAGGAGATAAGGTGCGCGGGAGTGTTTGGGAGGAAGTTATTATACATCTTCCATTGAAATGCAACATAATTTCACTTTCTGCAACAGTTTCAAATCTTGAGGAATTTGGTGGCTGGTTGGGTAAAGTGCGCGGTAATTGCAAGGTAATACTGACCGAAAAGCGTCCAGTTCCGTTGAAACAACTAGTTGCATTAGGAGGTAGTAAAAAGTGGTCAGTAGATATTTTAAGACTATATAAAAATGGTAGGCTCAATAGTGAACTTGTCCACCGTATGTCTACACAGATGATGAAAGACAACTCATTTAGGCAGAAGCGTAGGGGAGTGGTTCGTTATAGTGCGGCAAAAAGTTCTGTAAAACTACCAAGTAGAACTGGAGTAATTGAGAAGTTGAAAAATATGGACATTTTACCGTGCATATTCTTCATTTTCTCCAGAAAAGGCTGTGATGATGCTGTTAACGCAATGATTAGATCTGGTATGGTGCTTACTACTAGTGAAGAGCGCTTGCAGATTGAAGACTATATTGAGAATAAGGTTAAGAAAAGGATTGATAAATCAGATTATACAGTACTTGGATTTTCAAAGTGGAAGGAAGCACTTGGTAAAGGATTTGCTGCTCATCATGCAGGATTTATTCCTGTATTTAAGGAGGCAGTTGAATATTTGTTCGAGCATGGAATTATTAAGGTTGTTTTTGCGACTGAAACACTTGCTCTTGGTGTAAATATGCCTGCTAGAAGTGTTGTTATTGAGAAGCTCAGCAAATATGACGGAACTGGACGAATTAAGCTTACTCCTGGTCAGTTTACACAACTAACTGGGCGAGCAGGTAGGCGTGGATTAGACAATATTGGTTATGCGGTTGTTCTAAATGACTATGGTTTGCGACCGCGTGATATTTCATCACTTGCTTCAACTAGGGTTTATCCGCTAATTTCATCATTCATGCCTGGTTATAATATGGCGTTAAACTTGGTGTATAAATCAGATATGGAATACGCAAAGGGGGTTTTATTAAAATCTTTTGCCCAGTATCAACTTGACCAAAAACTCAACAAGCTAAAAGAACATACAAATAGGAATAGCAAGACTTCAAAAGCAGTTGAATCGCAACTTGTTGAGGGAAATGTAATTGCTAGTAGATTTGAGAAGCTCTTGGCGGTCTTGAAAAAGTTTAATTATGTAGATGGCGGACCTAGTGTATATGAACTAACAGATAAAGGCAATGCGTTGAGAAACTTGTATTGTGAGCATGTTTTGGTACTTACAGAATGTATTGAACGCGGAATATTCCTAGAACTTAATCCAATAGAGTTTGTATCAATTCTGAGTTGTTTTATATCCGTTTCGCGAGGAAGTCAACTGCATAGTCTGCACTCAAAAAAAATTCCAGGCGGGGAGAACTCAAAACTCTTTAAATCTCTCACTAGACTTCTTGATGTGTATAAACAAATATATCAGGTGGAAATTCGTGAAAAAATTCGTGCCAAAAGCGATGAAGTTGAGTTAAATTTTGCCTTAATTGCGCCTATTTTTGACTTTGCAAATAATGCATCACTAGAAACTATTATTTCTTCTGATACTAAGAATATTTCACTAGGCGATTTTGTGCGTTGCGCTAAAGGTATTATTGACATTCTGCTACAAATGAGATACTATTGCGATGGTGATATTAAAAAACTTGCAAATCAATCAATAGATCTTTTAGATCACGGAATTGTGTCGTTGTTTATGGAGTAGATGGAATAAAAACTAGATAATATGTGTTGTAATAATGTGGGCAAAGAAATTTAATTAAGGATTGACTGCAAAGATAAGAATTGGTTATAGGTAAAGAAGAGGTTGATTTTAATGATTGATGATGATGAGACAATTGGAATGATTCGCTATTCCGCAAGATTTGACGCTGCTTATATATGTGAAAATGAGCATGAAACTACAGTTACGCTTTCTACCGATGCTGAAGTTCCACCAGATTGGGAATGTGCATCATGCGGTGAAATTGCAATCTTGAAGAATTCAAAAACTTCAATTTCCAGCAGGAGGAACGGTAAGTCAAAACATAGTACGCCTTGGGATAAACTTATGGAAAGGCGAGCACCAGAGGAACTTGAAGTTGCACTTAATGAACGCCTGAGAAAGCTTAAAACTGGTGAAGAAATTAGAATCTTCACAATATAGAACAACTGCTATTTAACATTATCTACTAGGCATTTAAAGTTTCAAGTTCGGTTGAAGTAAGTTCTAGTGCAAGTGCCTTTAATGAGTCTTCTAGTGTCTGTATTCTTCTAAAACCTGGAATTGGAATAACATGTTCCGACTGTGCTAATTCCCACGCTAGAATAACTTGTTGCTTTGATACATCGTGATTTTTACCAACTTCTTCAAACGGTTGATCTTTGGTAAGAAGTTCTGGATTTCGGAAACCACCAAGCGGACTCCAAGGTAAAAATGCCAAATTCTTCTTTTTTGTATATTCTAGTGTGTCTAATGTTTCTTGATGGGCTGGACTGTACTGGTTTTGAACTGCTATCAATTTGTCACCAAGGATGCTCAATGCTAGATCAATCTGCTCAATAGATGCATTTGAAATTCCAACATATTTTACTACGCCGTCCTCTGCCAGTTTTGCAAGTGCCTCAAGACCTTCGGAATAAGTAACCTCTGGATTTGGATCAGGTCGATGGTGATAATACAGGTCTATTGAATCAACCTCAAGACAATCCCTTGACTTCTTAGCAGTTTCCAATATGTAGTTTGCATCTGCTTGTTGTCCCCATTGTGGCTGTCCATTTTTGTCTATATAGCGGTAATGTCCAACTTTTGAAGCAACAACTACATTAGATTTGTCTCCAGTGTATGTTCTTAAAGCTTGTGCGATGAGTTTTTCATTATGCTGTTCCTCTCCATTTTCACTAGTTCCACCAGCTTCATAGTATGCGAAAGCTGTATCTAAATGGTTAACTCCAAGATCAAGTGCTCGGTGGATAACGCTAATAGCATCCTCTCTACTAGGTCGTCCTTCAATTGAAAGTGGCATACACCCTAGACCTAAACCAAGAACCTCGTAAGGTCCAAGTTTTCTATATTTTTGCGCATTACTAGTACTCATATTTCTCCTAATCTTAAATTACACTACTCATTATACACTATTTTGATGCAGATTTTGTGTTAAAATATGAGTATAAGAAATATTCAGGATCTAAACTGTCCATCTACTAGAATATATACAGGTACTTGACATATATAAACAAGTGTGTTATACTACGCAGTATTCATAGTTATGGAGAATGTGAAAATGCATTCAAGAAGGTATCCAACTTGCTACGCGATCAGGACTGAAATGAGCGAAACGGGCGTTCAGAATCTAAAATGAAGTTCGGATTTTACAAATTTACTTGACATAGATATGAAATTATGATATAATGAAAAAGACTTGTGGTTTATGATTCGCGAGTCCGAGAGAAGTTGTAGTTATATATGCGAAGTTATTTTATTTGCATATATGCTGATGTTGTGTAATGAAGTAGGAGAAAGAATGACTCATCTTATATGGTTAGCGCCAGTTGCTGGTGCAATTAGTATAATATTTGCAGGGCTTATTGCTGCGAATGTGTTAAAGTCTGATAAAGGCGACGAGAAAATGCAGGAAATTGCTGCTGCGATTCAAGAAGGTGCGATGGCATATTTGAACAAACAGTATACAATAATTGCGATTGTTGCTGTTATTCTTGCTGTTCCAATTGCGCTCAAAATTGGTATTAATATTGCGATTGGGTTTTTACTTGGTGCTATATTCTCAGGTCTTGCTGGATACATTGGCATGAATGTGTCTGTTAGAGCGAATGTTCGAACAGCAGCAGCAGCCAAAACGAGCCTTAAGGACGCATTGAATGTCGCATTTAGGGGTGGTTCTGTAACGGGTTTGGCAGTTGTTGGTCTTTCTATGCTCGGTGTTTCAATAGTCTACATCATTTTTAGGGATGTTTCTCAAATTGTTGGATTCGGTTTTGGAGCATCGCTAATCTCGTTGTTCGCTAGAGTTGGTGGTGGTATATTCACAAAGGCAGCTGATGTTGGTGCAGATATTGTTGGAAAAGTTGAGGCTGGTATTCCTGAAGATGACCCTCGTAATCCTGCAACAATTGCTGATAATGTTGGTGATAATGTAGGTGACTGCGCTGGTATGGGTGCTGATCTTTTTGAAACATATGCAGTAACTCTAATTGCTTCTATGCTCATTGGTGCAACAATTGCTATTAGAGGTGGTATTACTAACAAAATCCCTAAAGGTGCTGCTAATCTTGTTGCTGATTTTGCATCAAAATGGATTACTTACCCACTACTTCTTGGTTCTGCTGCTATAATTGCTTCTATTGTTGCAGTTTTTGCAGTTAGATTGGGGAAGAAGAACAATATAATGGCAGCTCTATATAAAGGTGTTGGTGCGGCAGCAGCAATTTGCGCGGTTGCATTCCTATTTATTACAAAAGCTGTTCTTGGCGATCTACGCTATTACTGGGTTTCGCTAATTGGTATTGCTATAACTGTTTTGATGGTGATTGTTACTGAATATTACACAGGCACAAAGTATCGTCCAGTAAAAGAAATTGCTGCTGCTTCTGAAACTGGTGCAGGCACTAATGTGATTTCTGGTTTATCATTTGGTTTTGAGTCAACTATTGTTCCAGTTGTGATTATTATCGCTGGAATTCTTGGTGCATTTGCATTGGGTGGTGGATCAATTGCTAATCCATTAGGCGGGCTTTATGCAATTGCAATTGCTGCAGTTTCAATGCTTTCAACAACTGGTATGATTGTGGCTCTTGATTCTTATGGTCCTATTACTGATAATGCAGGTGGAATCGCTGAAATGAGCGAGCAGAATGAATCTGTGCGTTCAATTACGGATCAACTAGATGCAGTTGGTAATACCACTAAAGCAGTTACAAAAGGTTATGCGATTGGTTCTGCAGCACTTGGTGCTCTCGCATTATTTGCTGAGTTCCATGACAAAGTTATTACAGCAGATGCAAAAGCGAACTTCTCAATTGACAACCCGTTGATTTTGGTTGGTCTACTGATTGGTGGAGTTCTACCATTTGCTTTCACATCAGTTACAATGCGTGCAGTTTCAAAGGCTGCATCTGCAGTTGTTGTTGAAGTCCGCAGGCAGTTTAAAGAAATTCCTGGAATTTTAGAAGGCAAAAATAAGCCAGAATATGGAAAATGCGTGTCAATTGTTACAACTTCTGCTCTTAAGCAAATGATTGTACCAGGTCTAATAGCAGTTGTTGTTCCAGTTCTTGTCGGTTTAATCTTCGGATCTGTTGCACTTGCTGGTACACTAATTGGTATCATTGTTGTAGGCTTAATGCTTGCTATGACACTAAATAACGCTGGTGGCGCGTGGGACAATGCGAAGAAGGTAATTGAGACTGATGGTCTTTATGGTGGAAAAGGTTCTGAAGCGCATAAAGCAGCAGTTGTTGGAGATACTGTTGGTGATCCAACTAAAGATACTTCTGGTCCTGGTCTGAATGCGTTGATTAAAGTTGTCAATATGATTGCAATTTTGACTATAGCCTTGTACGCAACTGGCGGTGTTTTCCACTTTTAGGTTTTAGGTAAATACTATAAATATTTTAGGTTCTATATGATATACTGAAACCGTACAAGTTGACGTACTTGTGTTAGGGTTTGTGAGGTATAATGTATGAATCTAAAACGGTTTAAGTTTGTGCCTGCCTACCATTTCTTGATTGTTGTAATTTCCGTTATAATTATTGTAGAAGTGTATGACAGGCACTTTAGTGTTGTTAGTAGCAATTATCAAGTTATTAGCCATGTTTATTCGCTAAATGGAAAAGTTCTAACAAAAGAGAATCTGAATAGTTCGCTTTTAGATTTTCCAGTTGCTGTAAGTTTACCAATATGCTCAAACGAGCGTTTGGCGTGGACAGGTGCTGATAGGTTCCAAGCAGTGGTTAATGGTGCGTGTCCGAGGGCGGTTGGTATACAACTTCAGAATAGATATACTGATATATTTGCAAATCTACGCTCATTAAGCACTCGAATGGATCAAGATGTAGATTCTACTTCAAGCGTACATTATTATTCGCGTTTTGGACCTAGTTTATTACCAGATACTGCGTTTATTGCTAGGAATCGGAGTTATATAGATGGAAAGAAACTGGACATTGATTCTGCACATGCAAATGTTTCAGATGTGGAAATTCAGCGCAGAAAGACGGTAGTAGATAAGTTTGGTGTTGGATCAAGTGGTGCAACTGTTGATTTTGGGGAAAATAGTGTTGAGAATTCAGGACAGGGAAAACGTACTTTGCATTATAACTCAGGCTTTGAGCTCGCGGACGAAAAAGTTGTAGTTGAATATGAAAATGTTGGTAATTACTACTATTTAGTTGGTAGTGGCGATAAAGTTAATGTTGCTCCACTTTCTGCTCGTATTACAATTAGTGATATTAAAGCTACTAAACAGGGAAAAAATACGCCTAAAATGGTATTTTCAAATAATCTTCTATCTGGGTTTTATTTAGAGCAAATTGAGTCATTCAACTTCAAACTTGAATTTGTTGCTAAGCATTTATACGGATCTTCATTTACAATAACTGATGAAACTTCTAGTAAAGCAAATTCTGGTAAAGTTCTTGATACTGTTTTTGACAACACCAATTTAACTTGTTCAAATAATCTTTGTAAGATAAACTATACACCTTATACATATGAATATCCTAGCAAAAATCAGGCAAAATTCAACTTAGGTGAACATTGGCCACTATTGCTTGATATGGACTTGAGCGTTGTTGATGAAGAAACGTCTAATCAACTTTCTGATGCTGGAGATTTTGAGATCAAAAAGTGTAAGACTGACCCTAATTTGAATAGTACTCCTTTGAAATTTTCAAGCATTGCAGGTATGTGTGATGATGTTTATTTGGATTTTAAGGCAAATACTGCAGATAAGTTGTTGAAAATTAAAAATCTACCAGTTGATACTGTTCAAACATACTATATTTTGCGCAATAAAAAGCATATAGATAACTATGAGGATAGTTCGAATTCATACTACTTAATAACACTTCAAGCAGATTTTACAAGTAATACAATTGATCCATATATCTACTATTATGATTTTACTACTTTAGGTAATTTTAATGTTGTAAAAAGCGGGGTTCTGACCGAAAATGGACCTGTAAATGAAATAGAATCTGGGGATAGCTTTGTGTATGATGCACTTGCTCGTAAAATCACCATGAATACATCCCTTGTACAAAGATCTATGAATATGCGCATAAATGTTGGCGTGGATTGCACTAGTGTTGTAAATAAGCCAGACTGCAATGAAGATAATATGTATATCACCATTTGGAAATCAGATCCAAGTGGAAGTTTATCAAACTACAAGTTTGGTCCTAGTGCAGGAATTAGTGTAGATTTAGGCATGACCTCATCCGATGAAAATATATGCTACAATTCTGGTGAATTTAATGGTCAATTACATGTTGATGAGTATATGTCTGCATTATGCAAAACGCAAGGGGTTGGAATTGGCAAGAAGATGCATGTTGCTCAATTTGATGCACTTCCAGTTGGCTGGTATGTCATAAAGTGGGGCAAAAAACTCTATTTTGTTTATTTGTCAAGAAATTCTGGGCGTATTATTAGTAGTGATTTTGATGGTGAAAAGAACATTTGGCAGTGTACACAAAAATCTGCTGATGACTTTGAACTTGATAAGTCGTGCGGCACTTCATTTACTGGGATGTACGACAATACTGTAGAATTTTCCCTAATTTTTTGAACTTTTATGCTCAAATATGCGGTGGTAGAAAAAGAAGTTTGAAATCATGCCAAGCGCAATTCCACAGCATTTTGCTATATTATCAAGTACAAATGCATTCTGCGTGAGTATTCCAACTGTATGTGATGTATAAACTACTAATCCAATTACAGTAGTTTGCAAAATCCAGGCATTGAAAAAACTTATAAGTATATAATGCACAAATGTTTCTTTATGCGACTTATCTGAAGAAAATGTGAAATGGCGGTTCAAGATATAACTAATAGGTACAACTACGCTTGCGGATAGTATTTGCGCAAGTATAACGCTTTGTAGTCCAAATATAGAAAGTTCAAGAACATGTGCGAAAAAATTGAACAATAAAAAATCCAAAACTGTGTTAATACCACCAACGAACATGAATTTTATCACTTTTTGCATCATAACTTCACCTGAAATGTACTAGTTGTTGCAGATCCAGTTGAAATATCACTCTCGTACTTTAATAATAAATGCAACTCCACATTTCCAGTAACCCCTTTTGCGCGTATACTTTCTACTGGAAATTCTGGACTTGGGCAAGTTGCATTTCTAGTGTCATTGACTGCGTCTATTACCGTGTTGATGATCATTTTATCCCCATTGTAAAGCAGCCACTCGCATGAACCATTCTTTGCAATTTCTGAACTTGGTAATGCTGCTGCAGCATAAATAGATGATGCTGTGGAACCATTGTTTGTAACCACTATAGCGGTGGTTTTCTTGCTGTTTGGAGTACTACCAGTACCGGTACTAGGCTTATAGTCTTCGGGCAAAATTTCGGGCTGTTTTGGGCTTGTATCACCCTGTTTTGTGTCCTTATGATCTGCTTCAATGCCTTTATCAGCACTTTGGATTGCATTTTGGGCAGTTTCATCAGGTTTTTTAAAACCAACAACCGCAAAAGTTACGCCAAAAACCACAACTAGCATAACTACAACCGCTAAAATACCAAAATGCTTACCCTTCATATAACCATTATTATACATTATTTTACTTCATTTGTCAACTAAATGCATAAAATTAATTTAGTGACTTGACAACGCACAAGAAGTTGTGGTATAATATATTTCATTGAGTTTTATGTAGCAAGTATAATGAAGGATGGACGAGTGAAGTACGCAGTTGTTAAAGTTGGCGGTAGCCAGACAAAAGTGAAGGTTGATGATATTATTGTTGTCAATAGATTGAAGGGCGATAAGAATGTACCTTTAGAGGCTGGTGCAAAGGTTAATTTGCCAGTTGTGCTTCTTGTATCTGAAGAAGGATCAGGCACTTCTAAAGTTACGCTTAATCAGTCAGATCTGGAGAAGGTCAAAGTTACTGCTGAAGTTATTCGCACAGAACGTGGAAAGAAGATTTCTGCTATGAAATTCAAGAATAAAACAGGTTACCGTAAGCGTTGGGGACATCGCCAAGAGTTGACGCGTTTGAAAATTATTAAGTTAGGTTAAGTCACTAGAAAGGTATATGAGATGGCACATAAGAAAGGGGCATCGTCCTCAAGAAATGGTAGAGATTCAAATGCCCAGAGATTAGGCGTTAAGAGGTTTGGCGGGCAAAGAGTTAATGCTGGTGAAATTCTTGTACGCCAACGGGGCACTGCATTTCATCCTGGAATTCAAGTTGGAAAAGGTAAAGATGATACGCTATTTGCACTTGCTACTGGTGTTGTTCGCTTCGGAACGCGCAGAGATCGCAAAGTAGTAGATATTGTAGCTGATACAGTTTAGTATAACACTTGGTTGATTTTGTAGACAAGGTTCGTATTTTTCTACACGCTGGTAGTGGCGGGAATGGATGCGCATCGATTCGGCGGGAAAAGTTTCGTCCACTAGCTGGTCCAAATGGTGGCAGTGGTGGAAGAGGTGGTTCAATATATATCCGCGCTGATTCTTCGGTAAGTTCGCTATTAGATTATCATTTTTCACCACGTAAACATGCAGAAAATGGTGAAATGGGTTATGGTGGTAGTAAAGATGGCAAACATGGAAATGACTTGCACCTGAAAGTACCAGTTGGAACTGTTATCAGAACTGTACGTGGCGAGTTAATTGAGGATCTTGCTGAAGATGGGCAGGTATTTCTTGCTGTTGTTGGAGGCTCTGGTGGACTTGGTAATGAGTCCATTGCGAACAAGCATAGAAAGGCACCTGGATTTTCATTATCTGGAATACCTGGTGAGGAAGCTGATTTAATACTTGAACTGAAGTTATTGGCAGATGTCGCATTAGTCGGATTTCCAAGCAGTGGGAAAAGTTCAGTAATTGCATCTATTTCAGCAGCGCGCCCGAAAATTGCAGATTATCCATTTACAACTCTTACTCCAAATCTTGGTGTAGTTTCCAGTTATGGTTATAGATTTGTCGTTGCAGATGTTCCTGGTCTAATTCCTGGTGCATCCAATGGTAAAGGTTTAGGTCTTGAGTTTTTACGCCATATTGAGCGCACTCTAGTAATTGTGCATGTTATTGATACTCTTGCATACGAATCTGGTAGAGATCCAATTTCAGATCTTGAGGCGATTGAAAAAGAGCTTGATGAGTATACAAAGTTGCATATGCCAGACGATAAAAACCCACTACTGAATCGTGCGAAACTCGTTATTTTGAATAAAGTTGATGATTCTGCTGGTAAAGACTTGGCAAATCTTGCTCAAGAGGAACTCAAATCAAGAGGTTACGAGACTTTTCAAGTTTCTGCATTGACGCATGATGGATTAAAGGAATTTGTTCTGAGATTGGGGCAGGTGGTTAAAGAGCTGAAGGATAATCTTGAAGTAGTGAAAAAGCAAGAGGTTGATAATATAGAGCGTCAGGTTATTGAGCTTAAGCCAAAGTCTAGGGCAAATACGACTGGTTTTGAAATCTCTAAACATGAGGATTTTGATGGAGTATATTTTGAAGTTGTTGGGGAAAAACCACGCATTTGGGTATTGCAAACCGATTTTGGAAATGATGAAGCGGTTGGATATTTGTCTGATAGATTACAAAAGCTTGGTATTGAGGATGAGTTGGCAAAGCAGTGTGCGAATGAGGGTGATGAAGTGCGAATTTCGTTAATCAATCCACGCGCACAATATCTGAAGAACACTGATGAGTACTATGTATTTGACTATAAGCCTTCAATTTCTTCTGGTGCTGAAGTGCTCTATGCAAATAAGCGTGGTGAAGATACTAGACTTGAGTTTGAGGAGCGTGTGCACAGACCAACTAGACAGAAAAAACGTGAAGAATACCATGCGCGTCAAGATGCAAGAAGTAGTACTCGTCATCAGTTTGAAATGGAGCG
Source organism: Candidatus Ancillula glyptotermitis (assembly GCA_031268675.1). Taxonomy (GTDB): domain Bacteria; phylum Actinomycetota; class Actinomycetes; order Actinomycetales; family Bifidobacteriaceae; genus Ancillula; species Ancillula glyptotermitis. The sequence goes on from JAIRWY010000082.1 coordinate 47,077, forward strand.
AGAAATTGGCTTTTGGGCAGATCCTGCAAAAGTTGATGATGAATATGCTGAAGAAATGGAGAACTAGTAGATGTGCGCGCGCATAAATGGTAGAGTAGTTATAAAAATTGGAACAAGTTCAATAGTTAACAACGAGAATTTTGCATCTGTAGATTTTTATAAGATCAAGAAAATTGTAGAGCCAGTTGCTCAATTGAGACAGCGTGGTAAAGATCTGATTTTGGTTGCATCAGGAGCTGTTGCTGCTGGAATGGAAGAACTTCAGATGAAACAACGTCCTAAGTTGCTTGATGAGCTACAAGCAGTAGCTGCAGTTGGGCAGCCGTTGCTTATTGATGCATATCGCCAGTTATTTCAACAAGAATCCATGTATTTAGCACAAATACTTCTTACAAAAGATGATATTGCTGATACTACACGCCAAAATAATATTAGGCATACAATTGACCAGTTGCTGAAAAATAATATAGTTCCGATTATAAATGAAAATGACACTGTTGCAACTGAAGAGTTGACATTTGGAGATAATGATAAACTTGCTGCGCTAGTCGCATCTACTATTGATGCAAGTAAGTTGTATTTATTTTCAGATGTTGATGGGCTTTATGATATACCACCTAATAAACAAGGTTTAAAATCAAGTGCGAAGTTAATTACTAGAGTTGATGGAGTTTCTAAACTTGATGAGGTAGAAAAATTTATACAAATTGGTGCGGATTCTGGCTCTTTGGGGACAGGAGGAATGCGAACAAAATTACAGGCAGCAAGAATTGCGATTGAAGCTGGTATTGAGTGCCATATAGCGAATACTGATAAAATGCATGGTGTTTTTTTTGAAGAAACTGTGCATACACAAATTTTTCCGATTCATGATGAGGTTCCGCATGAAGTTTAACATTACATTTGCAGATTATACACCCGAACTAGCGGAAGTTAAACTGGCACCTGTAATTGTGCAGGATGCAGATACACTTGAAGTTCTTATGTTTGCATGGGCAGACTTTGAGGCATTGAAGTTGACGCACAAAACAGGTTTTGCAACTTTTTATTCTCGCTCAAGGAATGAAATCTGGGTGAAAGGTGCAACCTCTGGTAATTATCTGCGCATAGTAAAAGTTCTTGAAGATTGTGATTCTGATGCATTACTGTATTTAGTGGAGCCAAAAGGCCCAGCATGTCATACTGGAGAGCGCACATGCTTTTTTAGAACTATTGATGAAGAAGGATTATCAGAAAAGGGAGTAGATAATGCCTGTTGATGTATTTAATGATACAGATTTTTGTTTAATGGACACGGATGATTTTGTACAACTATCTCTTCATATTTTTGAGGAACTTGGAATAAATCCAGCAGTTAGTTTGAACATATTGTTTGTCACTGAAGAGGAAATGAAGACATTGAACAAGTTATGGATGGATGAGGATAGTTCAACAGATGTTTTATCATTCCCACTTGATGAATTTACAGCCAATTCGCCAATATTTTCAAATAAGCACTTTACTATGGAAGCAACTGATCTAGAGCTTGGTGATATTGCGATTTGCCCATTTGTTGCAGATAAACAGGCGAAGCTTGCTAAACATACTGCACATGAAGAGATGTTGCTTTTAACAACACATGGGATTTTACATATACTTGGTTATGATCATGCTGAAGTAGAAGAAGAAATACAGATGTTTGAGTTACAAAGGCGCTTGCTGGTTGGTTATATTGCAAAAGTCAAGAATATTACATCAACAGATGTTAAAATTGAAGGTCTACCGAAAGGAAGAAGTGATAGTTAATATAGTATTTGTGATACTTTTTGTCATCAACATTGCACTCGCAGTTTCGCTAATTCTGGTTTGTTTGAAGTTGCGTGCTAAAAATAGCCAGAATATTGCAACGCAGATTGAAGAATCAGATGAAATACGAGAAGAAGATCGTAAAATGTTGCGTTCAGTATTTGAATTTGGGAATATGATTACGCGCGAAGTTATGGTTCATAGAATGGATATGATTACCTTAGATCATGATGATACATATGGTTCTGCACTTGGACTATTTATTCGCTCTGGATTCTCTCGTATTCCAGTTATGGGTGAAAATGCAGATGAAATTCTAGGACTCGCATATTTTAAGGATGTTGTTAAAGAAATTTTCTTGCATAAAAAGCCAAGAAATAAGTCTATTACTGCAGTTTTGCGGAAGCCACTATTTGTTCCAGAGTCAAAGCCAGTTGATGATTTATTCCGCACTATGCAGATGGAACGACAACATATGGCACTGGTAATTGACGAGTATGGTGGAATTTCTGGGCTGGTTACACTAGAAGATACACTTGAGGAGATTGTTGGTGAACTTGATGACGAACATGATGCAGCTAATAACGAAGCAGTTGTATTGCTTGAACAAGATGAGAATGGTAAGGCAACTTCATACATACTGCCTGCTAAGTACCCAATTTCGGATTTACAGCAGTTGTTTGGTGTTCAAATTGAACATGATGATGTTGATACAATACTGGGGTTGTTGACTAAGGAAATTGGGAAGGTTGCGATAAAAGGTTCATATGCTGAAATCAACGGATTGAAGTTTGAGGCAGTTCAAGTATCTGGGCGTAGAAGGCAGGTTTCAAAAATTTCAGTTGAAAAGGTAAGCGAGGTAGAGAATGACTAGTGGAAATCCGACTGCATCTCCAAGTACAAAAGCAGGTTTTGTTTGTGTTGCTGGTCGTCCAAATGTTGGAAAATCTTCACTAGTTAATGCGCTTGTGGATGCACAGGTTGCAATAACGTCTTCAAAACCTGAAACAACCAGAAAAGTAGTGCGGGGTATTAAAACTTTTGAAAATGAGAATGGAGTTGATTGTCAACTGGTTTTTGTTGATACACCAGGCATTCATCGTCCACGAACTCTTTTGGGCAAGCACTTGAATACCATGGTCAAGGAACAACTTGCTGCTGTTGATGCAATCTTGTGGCTTACTCCCGCAGATGAAGAGATTGGGCGAGGTGATAGATATATACTTGATCATTTAGCGCGCATGAAGCAAAACAAGACCCCATTATTAGCGGTTGTGACAAAAGTTGATAAAGTAGACAAGACAGTTTTATTCGAGCACCTAAAATCTACTGATATTGCAGCACATTTTGATGAAATCATACCAGTGAGTGCAAAAACTGATGAAAATCTTGAACACCTGTTGAATGTACTCGCAAAGTATATGCCACAGTGCGAGTTCTACTATTCTGACGAGCAATTGACTGATGAATCTTGGCAGAATATGTGTGAAGAAGTTGTTCGTGGAGAGTTACTTGAACATCTTAACGACGAACTACCGCATTCTCTAATGGTCAAATTTGTTGAGCGAGTTAACGATGTTATTTACTTAAACTTGTTCGTTGAGCGAGATTCTCAAAAGGGCATTATAATTGGGAAGAATGGAGATACTCTTAGGCGTGTGCGCAAATCATCGACAAAAATTATACGTGAGATTATACCAGAATGCGTCCAACTTGAATTGCATGTTAAGGTTGCAAAAAATTGGCAGACGGATCCACGACAACTTAGAAAACTTGGGTTTTAATGCGAGTTTCAGTTTTTGTTAAGCCTGGTAGTAAAAAAGGTCCACTAATAGAGAAGTTGGAATATCAAGATCCAGGAAATGCTGAATTTGTGGTATTTTTGAGGAATCGCGCAATAGATGGTGCAGCAAATAAAGAACTTATTGAACAACTTGCTAAGCACTTTGATGTATCTAAAAGTAGTGTAAGTATTCTACAAGGGCATGCAGGTCGTAGAAAGTTAGTTGAAATTGATATATAATAGAATATCAAAAACATTGCAAAATCTTTTCAAATGTGGTATAATATTGTATACTTAGATGGGAGAAGTATATCGTGCAGAAAGATAAGGTTAGTAGTAGCCGCTCAGTGAGTGCTGAGGGCGTGGATTCTGGTGCCCAAAAAGATATTAGCGAGGTTGATGCAAAAGGAGTCAACGAGCCAATTGGTAGTGCAGAATCTGGTGACAAGAAAAGTCCAAGACAGAGTAAGAACCCGAAGAAGAGAGAGAAGCAGGAAAGCCTAGCGATTAAGGCGCGTTCTGGTAATCCTGCCAAGCGAGGTGAAGTTGTTTCTGAACTTAGTAAAAAAACAAGTGCAGTTTCAGCAATAGCAGCTAAGGCAGCCAAGTATAATATAAATCCAGTGTGGTTGGTGCCGACAATGCTTGGACTTATGATTATAGGCGTTCTTTGGATTGTAATATTTTATTTAACTGCAGAAATTGGCGGTTATCCTATGCCTATATTGCGTTATGCTAATTTAGCAGTGGGATTTGGATTTATAATTGTTGGATTTGGGCTATCTACTAAGTGGAAGTGAGTTACTCTACGCAATTATTTAGTGCGGTAAGTGCACATTAGGAGTACTCGTACTGAATGAGTGGAGTATTATAAACGCAGGTTTGACTTTGTTGCATCCACGTCTAAACTACAATACCTTAAAAAGTAGTATTCTATGCTTGAAGTCTAAAAAAGCCTGTTTTCCCACTTCAAAATAGTACATGTGTATATAACACACATAAGCACCTTAAATCAAACCACGTGCTTATAAATAGCCTTAATGAAGGTATAGGTTATAAAACCACCTGGATTTGCTCAAGAAGAAGTTTTTGTAT
>JAIRWY010000091.1 GCA_031268675.1 Candidatus Ancillula glyptotermitis
TTTTGTGCAAATGCTGGTAGTTTTATAAATGTGAAGATGGAAAATGCAACTAGTGCAAATACAGCAATAAGTGGAGTAATTTTTGCATGAAAATTGCCAAAATTACGCATATTCTGCGCACTTGTGCTCTTGCTGTTATTCGTGCTTGTGTTCTTATTGTTGTCTGTGCTTATACTTGCATATAATCTAGTGCGTGTGTGGACAAGATTTTCTGCTCCTATTTTACCGCGCTTTTTTATGCTTGTGCTAAACCCAGAGCGATTTACATCGCGCTTTTTTATGCTTGTGCTAGATTTAGCAACATGCAGATTGTCTTGCACAAGTTGTTTACAACTTGCACTGTTTTCCGCACTGTTTTCCGCACTGTTTTTTTCAGCTAGTTTGCTATTTCTATACGCGTTCTTGTCCATCAACCACATCTCCTTGTAACATGAATACTTACTATTATAGCACCCCCCCCCCCCGCTTGTCAAGTGATTTACGCCCAGCCCAATTTTTGCACCTGATGCATATCCAACTCTAGCACATTAGATGCAATTTTGTGGTATAATTTACATATAGGTTATATAGACAATATAAGGATGGAGCTATGAGTGCAGTTGACAAGTTCTTCAAAATTAGTGAGAGGAACTCAAATATTCGTCAGGAAGTTCAAGGTGGAATTGTTACATTTTGCGCAATGTCATATATAGTAGTCCTTAATGCATCAATACTGAGCGGAAAAGACACAACAGGAGCAGTACTAGATCCAACTGGAATTGGGCTTGTATCTCAGACAACTGCATTAGTTGCAGGTTTAATTACAATCTTGATGGGTTTTGCGGCAAATGTTCCAATTGCTATTGCTGCTGCACTTGGACTAAATTCAGTTGTTGCTGTGTGTGCATCAACGATTCCTGGCGCTCGTTGGGAGTTTATAATGGGGCTAGTTGTTATTGAAGGTATTTTGATATTATTTCTCGCGCTAACTGGTTTACGCAAACTAGTTTTTGATATAGTTCCGCAATCTCTCAGAATTTCCATAGGTGTAGGAATAGGGCTATTTATAACATTTGCTGGATTATGGAATTCTGGTTTTATTTCAAGTGGGAATGGAACGCCATTGCAATTAGATGAAAACGGTTCAATTACTCGTATACCGACACTCATTTTTATAATTTGCCTATTTTCTATGATTATACTACACATAAAACAAATTCCTGGTGGTGCTTTAATTACGATAATTGCAGGAACTATACTATCAGTAGTACTTGAAAAATATTTACAACTTGGATCAATTCATGACAATATACGTGGCTGGATGTCAAATGTACCAAACTTCTCAGGGAAAATATTTCTATTGCCGAACTTTTCGCTAATTGGAAAAATAGATATATTGGGCGCATTTGAGTATATTGGCACATTAACATGCATTTTAATGATTTTGACTCTGTTTTTAAGCGACTTCTTTGATACTATGGGGACTATGATTTCTGTTGCAACCGAAGGAAATTTACTTGACAAGGATAAAAATCCAGTGAATGCACAAAAAATACTTGTTGTGGACTCATTTGGCGCTATTTTTGGTGGATTCTGCTCAGTTTCTTCAAATTCTACATATATTGAATCATTAACTGGAGTTGCTGCTGGAGCAAGAACTGGACTTGCATCAATTATAACAGGTATTCTTTTTCTAGTTTCCACATTTTTTGCACCGCTTACAACAATTGTTCCAGCTGAAGTTACATCTGCAGCATTAGTTTTTGTTGGATTGTTGATGATTTCCAACATTGTAAAAATCAATTGGAGTGACTTAACGGAGAGTTTTCCCGCATTTATGGTTATTATCATTACTCCATTTACGTACTCTATTGCGAATGGAATTGGCGCAGGTTTTGTCACTGTTGTGGTAACTAAACTATTCAGTGGGAAAATTAAGGAGATTCATCCACTGATTTGGATTATAAGTATTATGTTTTTAGTGTATTTTGCAAGGACTATATTATTATAAGGGAGGTTGATATGTCAACAATTATAGAAAAAACAAATATTGGGCGTTATCCGATACTTGATGTTAATCCAGTATTTGAGAGTGGTCGTTTTGCGGCAAAGGCAATTGAAAATGAGGTTCTGCCTATAACTGCGAAGATTTTTGGTGAAGGTCATGATAAAATTGGAGCAACTGTTGTACTCCAAGATCCAGATGGAAATGTACATGCTGAGTACTTAATGCAACAAGTAGGATATGATGCTGATAAAAACTGGAACTGCTTAGTACAAGTTGGGAAAACTCTAGGGCTGTGGCACTTTTATATTGAGGCATGGCTTGATGCATACCACACATGGGAACATCATGCAAAAATCAAAGTTCCGTCTAATCAAGATGTTGAATTAACTCTTGCGCAAGGTAGTCAAATATTTAGTGCTTGGAGCAAACAAAAAGATGTTCCAACTGCACTGAAAAAAGTATTGGCACCTATTGTATCAGATCTCCTCAATACTTCGTTATCGCCAGAGGAAAGACTTTTTAGAGCAACTGCAAGTAATATTCAGGAAATTGCTTTAAGTCACCCATTTAGGCAATACATATCAAAAAGCAAAAAGTACCCTATAGCTGTTGATCGACGGTTATCCTCATTTTCTGCTTGGTATCAATTTTTCCCTAGATCTGAAGGCGCAAAACAGAAAAAAGATGGCACATGGATTTCTGGAACATTTACAACTGCATCTAAACGACTACAAGCTGTTAAAAATATGGGGTTTGACATCATCTACATGCCCCCAATACACCCAATAGGCACAACTTTCCGAAAGGGAGCAAATAACACACTTCATGCAAAAGACCATGAACCTGGTTCACCTTGGGCAGTTGGCTCAAGCGAAGGTGGACATGATGTAATACATCCAGAACTAGGGACTATTCGCACGTTCAAGTCATTTATAAAGCGCGCAAATGAATTGGACTTGGAGGTTTCGCTAGATATTGCACTTCAATGTAGTCCAGATCATCCATGGGTAAAAGAACACCCAAACTGGTTTACGCATAGACCAGATGGAACTATTGCATACGCAGAAAATCCACCGAAGAAGTATCAGGATATTTATCCAATCAATTTTGATAACGAGCCTGACCAAATAGTTGAAGAAGTTTTGCGTATTCTACACTTTTGGATTGATTTGGGTGTTACAGTTCTTCGTATTGACAATCCGCATACTAAACCAGTGTGGTTCTGGGAAGTTGTAATTAAACGGATTAAAGAAACAAATCCAGAAGTTATTTGGCTTGCAGAGGCGTTTACAAACCCAATTGCAATGAAAACGCTTGGGCTTATTGGTTATGATCAGAGCCATTCGTATTTCTTGTGGAGGAATAATAAATATGAACTAACAGAATTTCTGGGTCAAATAAATGACTACGATGCATTTTGGTATCGCGCAACACTTTGGCCAACAACGCCTGATAATTTGACAGACTATCTTGCAAATGGAGGAACTGCTGCACATGCAATTCGCGCTGTTTTAGCTGCTATGGGATCTACGACTTGGGGAATTTACGCTGGATATGAACTTGTTGAAAATATTCAACGCCAAAATCCAGATGGTTCGCATGCATTAGAACATGTTGATTCGGAGAAGTACCAGTTTAAACAACGGAATTGGAAAGATGTATCAAAATACGGTATTTCAGATTTTATAACAACTCTAAATCGCATACGAAATAACCATGTAAGTTGCCAGAATATGCATAATTTACAGGTTCATACAACAACAAATGATAATATAATAGCATTTTCAAGGCATATTTCTGGTTCTTTCACAACTGATGGAAAAGATGATACACTTATAACTATCGTCAACCTTGATCCGCATCATGCTCATCAGGCAATGGTTTATCTTGATTATGGGGCATTAAATCTACCAGAAAGATATGAAGCAGTTGATGAAGTTACTGGAAACTACTTTGAACTTGGTCGTAGTATTTATGTAGACTTAGCACCAGTAATCAGTGTTGCGCATATATTCCACATAAAAAGATAGCTAGTTGTTAAAGTTATTAAGCCTACCAAACTCTTGTATTTTTCCCACTCTTTGACCCTTTCAGACACTATCAATTCAAGGTGTCCTACTTCAGATGTGGACCAAGTTTTCAGGCGCGAATGCTCGTATTGTGATATAATGAATATATGCGAATAAAAGGAACGCGACTAAGTGTAGTTAATAATGGCGATCTTAGGCTGTTTAACGATATTAGTTTTTCGTTTTCAATGGGTGAGTTGACTGTGGTAGCAACCGATAGTACGCAGAAAGCAACAACTTTTTCTATGCTGGCTAGTGGACGTCTTCGCAAATACCAAGGTACACTTAGTATTGTTTCTAGTGAGGGTAAAAAGCGCCCAAACTTCTTTTTAGATGCGTCCATAGACAAAAGTACACTTAGTGTTGTTCCTAGTGAGAGCAAAAAACATCAAAGCTTGTTCGATTTACACAAAATCAGGAGTATGACTGCAGTTGTTTTTACACCGATTATTGACGAGCCAGATGAATTTCTAAAGGCGTGGCAAATAATAAGTGAGGAATTTACATTTGCTGGTAAAAATTCTTCTCGTCAATATGCACTAGATTATCTTGAACAGGAAATAAGTGAAGATATTGGAAATCCGAAGTTAGTTCGTATAAAAGATCTGGATTCAATTGACCGTATAAAAATCTTCACAAAACTAGCAGCTGCACGACCAGGTGTTAAGTTTATTTTTATTACAATGCCTGAAAGATATGGTGGACTACCAAATCGCTGGTTTAAAGAGATTCAGGCTGTTCAAACTGAAAACAACTCGGTAATACTGATTACGACAAAAATCGTTGCCAAGTTGCTAAAAAGACCATACTACGATTTGGATAATGGTATGAAATTGTGCAGTAAAATAAAATCTAAGAGTGGGACATAAAAGTGGTAGTTTTAAGGTTAGCACTTAATGAGGTTGGTAAATTTACAGCGCGCCCATTATCTCGCCTTGCATTGATCGCACTGACAATTATTCCACTACTTTATAGTTCCTTGTACTTGTATGCAAACTCTGATCCTTACGGTAATCTTAAAAATCTTCCAGTTGCTATTGTTAACAATGACCATGGTTCATCATCAACCAATATGGGTACTGAATTATTCAACAATCTGAAAAAGGATGGCACTTTTAATTGGCAACTCGCAGATGCTAGCACTGTTCAAGAAAAGATATCAAGTGGTGAGTATTCATTTGCACTAGTAATTGGAGAAGATTTCACCGAGAATATTAGTAAACTAGCAAATTTTGAGGCTGGCAAAACTGATATGGAGCTGATGTTAAATGACGCTAATTCGTATATATTGCATCAAATCGCTGAGCAAGTTAGTTCAAAGGTTACTGCAGAAGTTGCCAACCAAGTTGCAAAACAAGTTATACTTCTACAACTCAAAGGTATTGTGGACATTCGAACAGCACTAGGAAAAGCAGTTGATGGTGCAAATCAACTTTCTGATGGCTTAGAAACTGCCAACAACGGTGCTAGTCAAATTGAAAGCGGTGTGTATGAGTTTGCAGATGCATTGGTGCAGTTGAAGAATGGACTAAATCAGTTAAATAAAAGTGTACAGGCATTACCAAGTGGTATACAACAACTACAAAATGGCTCAGGCGAGCTCAAAAACGGACTAGATCAAGTAAATGGTGTTACCCAGAAAATTGGCAACCTTGAAGGTGCTGTGAATCAGAATTGGCGAGGTATTGTTGCAGATTTGAGAACTTTAATTGGTCAATCTACTCTAAATACAAAGATTAAGACAGATCTTCTACAAGTTATAAATAATGTGGATTCAATGGTCGGCGCTTTACATGCTGATGTTACTCAGTATGTTGGTGCAATTAACCAACTTGATGCTGGTGCTGGGCAGCTAAATGCTGGTATTGCGGTTCTTGGAGAGTCTGCAGATAAGCTGGTGCTTGCGATTGGGCAGTTAAGTGATGGTGCATACTTGCTACAAACTAATTTTGGTAAAGTGACTGCAGCGATAACAGAACTTTCAGCTGGATTAGAACAACTGTCTAGTGGCGCACATCTACTTGCAACTGAATTAAAAACTGGTGTAGATTCAATGCCCAATTTGACGGATGAACAACGAGCACAATTTGCTGAAGTAGTTACAGATCCAGTAACTTTTAAGACCAGTAATCTCGCATCAGCTGGTGGATATGCAATGGGGTTGGCACCCTTCTTCATGGCTCTATCTGGGTGGATTGGTGTGTACATATTATTCGTCTTGATGAAACCAATTTCTACTCGTGCTCTAATAGCGAATGTCAGACCATGGAAGATTGTGCTAAGTGGTTGGTTACCTCTAGCGGTCATAGGCATAATGCAAATGTTGGCAATGTTCATCGCGTTGCATTTTATCATCAACTTAACGCCAGTCTACACCTTGTTAACTATATTGTTCCTATTCCTGATGGCATTAACTTATCTAACAATTGTGCATTTCTTGGTAACCGCACTAGGTAAAGTCGGACTGTTCTTCGGACTAGTGTTGATGGTTATCCAGTTAACAAGTTCTGGTGGTACATTCCCATGGCAAACACTACCATCAATAGATCAAGTATTCTACCACATCTTCCCAATGCCACATGCTGTTGATGCTCTGCGCAATTTAATTTATGGTGGCTCGCTAAATATTGCACTACAAAAATCACTGCTACTAGTAGGTTATTTAGTAGTTTTTGCCGCACTAGATATTTTAGTAGTTCGTATTCGCCGCCGATGGTCAATGAATACGTTGTTTCCAGCAATTTAGCACGAAGTTTGTTGACAATGCAACAAGCTGTATGTTATAATAGTTATGTGGTAGAAGACTCAGATAAATATTTGAATATAACTGATTTGGTAGATATTCCTAAGCATAATTTTGGTGTGGAATACGCTTTAGATGTTGTTAAGAGTACTCCACAATCTCCAAGTGAAAATATGATTATAAGAGAGTCAGCAACTGAATTAAGTAAAGTTACTCCGCTGCCAGTTCCTGTAGCATATATGACTGGAATGTCTGTAGCAATTGATGAAGTAATACATCATAAACGACCAATCAGCCACATAAAGGGCAAAGTCAGTGCTTACTCATATGCAGTTATATTGAAATTATCCGATAACGAACAAGTTATAACTGATCCTTCAATAATTGCAGCACCAACTAAACTGCAACGACTGAAAGTTTTTAGGCTTACTAATACAAGAATTTATGCTGTAGCACTTATAAATGGTAATCATCCGCGCATTACTGACTGCTATTCGCTAACGTTTATATTTGAGAATCTTAGGTGGATGGTAAAAGATTTTCATATGATAGGAGGTCCAAATGGAACACACTAGTATATTATCAGAGAGGTACAAGTTATGAGATGGTTTCTGCAAAAATGCGCGTTGTTCTTTTATATACATTTGGTTAAGCCGATTCTTTTTCGAATTCAACCAGATGATATGCATGAAAAGATGTTGGTTTTGTCTGAATTTGCTACGCGTCATGCTTTATTCAGATGGTTTATTAACTACTCAATGAAGTATAACAACAAGCAGATGCTAGCTCAAAAACTTGATAACTTCAAGAACATGGAATTTAATAACCCATTCGGTCTAGGTGCTGGTTTTGACAAGAATGCGGTTACAGCAGCAGCCATTGAAGGCATCGGATTCGCATATGCTGCATTTGGTTCTACAACTGCTCGTTATTGTCCTGGAAATGAACGACCTTGGTTTCACAGGCTCCCTGAATATAAAAGTTTGATGATAAATGTTGGGCTTGCCAATAATGGTGTTGATTCAGTAGCAAAAACTGTTTCTAAGGCGCATGATGAATCAAGAACACTCAGAGTTGGACAGTCTATCGCACGAACTAATGATGCAAAAGCAGCTGATGATTCAGAAGGCATTGAGGACTATGCATATTCACTTGGACAGTTATTTGGCAAAACCGCATATATTGAAATCAACATTTCTTGTCCGAATACTTTCAAGGGTGAACCATTTACAGATCCAGTTCGACTAGATGCATTATTAACGCGGCTTGATAAGGTTAAGCGCTCTGGACCAGTAACTCTAAAAATGCCTAGTGATAAAACATGGGAAGAATTTCGCGAGTTACTTGAGGTTGTTGTAAAACATGATGTTCAAGGAGTTACAATTTCTAATTTGCGCAAGAACCGTGAAGGTTTGGAAATTCCTAAAGACTGGAAGGGTAATCTTTCTGGTGCTCCTACTAAGGACAAGTCCGACTACTTAATTGCAAAGACATTTCTTGAATATGGTCAACGGTTGGTAATTACTGGACTTGGAGGTGTTTTTACACCAGAAGATGCATATCGGAAGATAAGATTAGGCGCAAGTTTGGTATCAGTTGTAAGTATTTTGATGTTCAAGGGACCAGCAGCTATACCTTATCTAAAACGTGGTTTAGTCAAGTTGTTGAAAGATGATGGCTTTAGAAATATACAGGATGCTGTTGGAACTGCAGCAATTGAGTATGAATGATTTGAATTTGAAAGAAAAGCAGTCCGAATTTAGTTTCAAAATCAGCAAGAAGAAAGACTCGTGCTTTCCACTTATGCGATCTGGAACAATTACGACTCCACATGGAGATATACAAACACCTGCTTTTATTCCAGTTGCAACGCGCGCAACAATTAAGGGAGTTTCTCCTGAAATTATGCGGTCAATTGGTGCTCAAGCACTTCTTGCAAATGCATATCATCTTAGATTACGACCAGGTGAAAACATCTTGGATAGTGCAGGTGGACTTGGCAAGTTTATGAACTGGAATGGTCCTACTTTTACGGATTCTGGTGGATTTCAGGTGATGAGTTTGGGTGTGGGTTTTAAAAAAGTTGTTGCTATGTCAGTTCAGGAAAATTCTACTAGTGGCAATCTTTTGTCCAAGAAAAAGCAACAGCTAGCATTTATAGATCAGGATGGTGTTACTTTTAAGAGCCACTTGGATGGTAGTAGTTTAAGGTTTACACCTGAGATTTCATTGGAGGTTCAGCATGCAATTGGTGCAGATATTATGTTCGCATTTGACGAGTTGACGACATTATTTCATACACGAGATTACCAGATTGAGAGTCTTAAAACGCGTACTCATCCTTGGAGTGTTCGCAGTTTACAGGCACATGCAGAATTGACGCGCAAACGAGCAGATAAGCCATATCAAGCACTTTTTGCAGTACTACAAGGTGCTAACTTTGAGGATCTTCGTAGACAAACTTCTCAATATTTGTCCAATGTAGAGGTTGAAGGACTTGATTTTGATGGTTTTGGAATTGGTGGAGCACTTGAAAAAGAACGACTTGGTGATATAATTAGTTGGTGTACAACTGAACTCAATAGTGCTGGCGCAGAAGATAAACCGCGTCATCTGCTAGGAATTAGCGCAGTTTCAGACTTATTTCTTGGTGTTGAAAACGGTGTTGATACATTCGACTGCGTTTCACCAGCCAGAGAAGCGCGAAATGGTGCACTTTATACACCTAGTGGACGCATAAACGTTAAGAATGCCAAATATCGAGCAGATTTTACGCCTGTTTATGACCAATGTGATTGTTATACATGTGCGAACTATACCAAGTCATATTTGGCGCACTTGATTAAGTCTGGTGAGATGTTTGGTGCAACACTTGCGACAATCCACAATGAGCGCTTTATATTACGACTTGTTGATGATATACGCGAAAGCATCCAGACTGGTAATTATCAGGAGTTTAAGGCGGACTTCTTTGCACGTGCAGAGTAATAAAACTGTAGTTGTTATTAGGTAGCATGTAGTATAAAAGTGCATAAATAGCATAATGGAAGCACTGCATTTTACGAGCAGATACACCTCCCCGTTTATTATAACACACTTTTTGTCTATTGTCAAATACCTTTTATGCGCCTGATATAAGTTGCACTTGGTTGGACGCAATTTGCTCACATAATAACACAATGTCCAACTCAAAGTAATCCGCCAGATATTTTAAAGTATACGGTATTATGGACGGCGCATTCGCACTACCGCGATGTGGAACAGGCGTTAGAAATGGAGCATCAGTTTCAATTAGGAGCAGTTCTGGTGCCTTCTCCAAAATCAGGCGAAATGCATTTCGTTGACTTTCTGCAGACTTGAATGTAACAGTACCTGAAAAACTTGTGTACCAACCATTGTCTATACATACTTGCGCAAGATTCTCATCACCTGAAAAACTGTGGAATAATACAACTTCAGGCTTAGTATCACATAGAATTTTAACAACATCTTCATGCGCATCTCGATCATGTATTTGTACAGGTAGATTAAGCTCTTTAGCAATGCGAATGTGCTCATTGAAGGACCTCTTTTGTGCCGACTTTCCAGAAGTTGCAGTTCTGAAATAATCTAGTCCAGTTTCACCAACAACTTTTATGCGCGCATCCTTCTTAATAGTTTCATACACCTTTTCTACCGCTTCCTCAATTGAGTACTCCAAGTGGTTCAAAAGCAACTTCGGTATATTTTGACCATCTGGTGCAACCTCCAGCACCTCAAAGTGTCCACCTTTTCCAGCCTCGTGCAAAACTGCTTCATTTGGATGGATTGCAACCGCTCCTGCCAAGTAAATTCCATCAACTGTGGCAATTTCATCTAGTACATTACCAATTTCAAAGACTCCTTCAAGTTCACATGCGCAGTGCAAAATCCCACTTATTCCAGATAAAACTGCTGCATCTGCAATTTCTGATATTGACAATATTTTGATCTCTTGTGTTCTTTGAATATCTTTCAAATACTGTACAACCATATCTAAATGTGCATGCATATCCCAGAGAACTCCTTCAAATTTGGGAAGTTCAAGTGCTTCGGGAATTCCTAGTGTTCTATGTTTTTTGCTCATATATAACCTTTTATCCTTGTGATTGGATTGAACTAGACACAATCTGGACACCACAATTGGATGGTCTAATGTACTTGATTTCCCATGTATTTCTGGAATCAACAACTGTATTAACATCATCTAGTATTCTATGCGCCATTTCGTCATATTTAAGTGTCCAAAGAGCAAGTACAGTTGGTCCAGCACCAGAAATAACCGCAGGAATACCAGATTTTCGAAGTTCATTCATTAAATCTACACTAGTTTTATACAAGGAACTGCGCCGATCTTGGTGAATATAGTCATCAGTTGCCTCAATCAGCGCATCCATCTCATTTTCACTACGTTTTCCACCAGATGCACTAAGTAACTTGAGCAAATTAACAAGATTTTCCTTATTCTTCTCTCGCTCATCACTAGGCAAAATTTTCGGTATAACCTGCCGAGCGCTGGTAGTAGCAAGTTTAGTATCTGGAATTAAAACAGCAAGTCGCAGATCGTCGCGCACATGAAGTCTTGCACTTTCTGGACTTTCTCCAATCATCCACCATGCACCCTCAGCAGTAAATGTTAGTCCACCATAACAACATGGCTCCACATTATCAGCATGTCCCTCAATTTGAACACCTCGTTTAGCAGTATTCTCAACAATTGAGTTTAACTGAGCAGTAGAAAATTTAAAACTACCAGTTTTAAGCGCTAGAACAGTAACTTTTGCGGCAAGAATTGCACCAACTAATGCTACAGAAGAACTTCCAAGTCCTCGAGCGTGCGGAATGAAATTGTGGCATTTAATCTTCTTAATATGCACACCACTACTAATGAAATGTTGAGCAACTAGATGTTCCAGTTCCTCACACAATACTCTATATATCAGGTTATTCTCATTTTCTGGTGCCGCTTGACCAATAACCTCAATAGCTGTAGATGTTGATGAATCCTCAGTTGAGCACCAAACTTCTAATTCATCAAAAAAATCTAGTGCAACACCTAAACAGTCAAAACCTGGACCAATATTAGCAGAAGTTGCAGGAACTCGTACCTTTACATAAGTCTCAGTATAACTAGCCATCTATAGTTCCAAAATGTTTGCGACTGCTTCAATTGAATTCTTGACCTTAATTGGCTGAGAACCTTCTTTAGGCTTCAGATTTACATCATACAGCGCCCAATCGGGATCCTTAAGTCCATGTCCAGTAGAAGTAAATACAATCTTCGGAATTCCTGTCCTTATTTGTGCCAACTCATCAAACGCCATCTTAAGTTTACCATGCTCTGCTTTTTTCAGAAGTCCAGCCAATGGAGCGGCACTAGCAGGTTCAACAAAAACACCAGCCTCGCTTGATAGAATACGGTGTGCAACCAAAATTTCTTCATCAGTCACAGCATCAAAAAGTCCGCCAGATTCTTCAACAGCAGCAGTTGCCAAGTTCCAACTAGCAGGATTACCAATTCTAATAGCAGTTGCAATTGTTTCAGGATTCTCAACACGCCGACCGTCAACTATTGGAGCAGAACCTTTGGCTTGAAATCCCCACATTACTGGTTTATTCACTGCATTACCTGCATCTGAGTACTCCTTATACCCCATCCAATATGCAGAAATATTTGCAGCATTTCCAACAGGAACCGCATGAACCCAAGGCGCATCTCCTAATTCATCAACAATTTCAAAACTTGCTGTTTTCTGCGTCTGGAGTCTATTGGGGTTTACGGAATTCACAAGTCCAACATTGTAGTTCTCAGCCAAACCTCGCGCAATAACAAGACAATCATCAAAATTACCATCAACTTGCAATAGTTTCGCACCATGCGCAATCGCTTGTGCTAATTTTCCAGTTGCTATTTTTCCATCTGGAACCAATACAGCACTTGTCATACCAGCCGCAGTTGCATATGCAGCCGCAGAAGCAGAAGTGTTACCAGTTGATGCACAAATTACAGCACTTGTACCTTTCGCTTTCTCTGCAGAAATTGCGCCAGTCATGCCTCTGTCTTTAAAAGAACCAGTTGGATTACGCCCCTCAAACTTTATATAAACCTCAGCTTGCAAACCAAAATTAGAAAGCCTATGCTCAATAGCTGATGACCGAATTAGCGGTATTCCACCTTCCCCTAGTGTTACAACAGTTTTCTTTATATGCTCTGGTATATACCCAGCATATTCGTTGATCACGCCTCTCCATATATGCGCCACTTTATTCTCCCCCGTTTTTAGTTCTACTTGTCCACTTGAAAATTTTCCAAAGTCCAGGCATTAACAAACCTGCTGCCAAAATCTTGAGCAAATCACCAATTAAGAATGGGTAGAAACCAAGTTCCAAACCTTTTTCCACACTGGTAATATTCATCGAATACATAAGCCACGCAACACCTGGTATATATAACATTGGAGTTGAAATAAGCATAGTTCCAAATGAACTTAATAATTTTCTGTCCTTTCCATTCTCTGCAAGTTTTCCAATTATATATGATGCAAGTATATAACCAACAAGATAACCCATAGTGACTTGTGTACCTGTTTTGTAGCCTTGAAAAACTGGAACACCACTAAATCCGAGAACCACATAAAGTGCTGAAGAACAAACTGCGCGTTTACACCCAAGCACCGCTGACATCGTGAAGATTGAAAATGTGCCCAGCGAAACCATTACAGGTGTAAAATGGAGTGGAATTACTATCTGGCTCATGAGTATTACGTACGAAGTCCCAGCAAAAACCAACAACGAGTTTATTGAAACAACCGCAATAGAAGGAATTCTTGTCCTGACAAATGCAACATTCGAACTCCGAACAAGACGTGCCACGCAGTTCGTAGTATACCCTACTAGGTAATCAGCAAATGAACCCAACATAATTCTCTCCTTAGTTCCTGTCAGTCTTATTATACCACATCATTTTGTTGTTTGCAATGGAAACTGCATTCACATCATGAAGTATAATCATTTTCATTATACCACACCCCTATGACATTTTGCTTTTAGCTGCATCCACGTCCAAACTACAACACCTTCCATTTATCATCAACCTCCCCCACAACATCCTCACCAACACTTACCATCAACCTCCTCACAACACTTACCATCAACCTCCCCAAAAAGTTTAACATCTATTTAACATCTATTTAACATTTTTTCGCTCCTTCTTGTTCAATATAGTGCTATACTAGTACTTAATAGTAATTAGTCTTTTATTTAAGGAGAGTGTTATATATGGTTGTTTTAGACAATAGTAGTACTATCTGCAATACTAGTAATGTA
>JAIRWY010000005.1 GCA_031268675.1 Candidatus Ancillula glyptotermitis
AAAAAGCCTGTTTTCCCCCTTCAAAATAGTACATGTGTATATAACACACATAAGCACCTTAAATCAAACCACGTGCTTATAAATAGCCTTAATGAAGGTCTAGGTTATAAAACCACCTGGATTTGCTACAGAAGAAGTTTTTGCATGTACATCCACTTGATAAAAGAAGACTTGTATTTAAGAGGAGTTGATGATAAATGGAAGTTGTTGTGGTTTGGGTGCGGATGTATAAGATGTTGATGTAATATGCTACACTATTTTGTAATTTGTGTTATAATACAACTAATGTATTTCACTAATATCAATGCCCAGCGAATTAAGAATTACCGCACACTTGAACAGAAAAAGGTGCGAGAAAAATCAGGGCGTTTGCTTGTTGAAGGTGTAAATGCTGTTGAACAAGCAATAAAGTTGTATTCAGAGGTTGTAGAGTGTATTATTGTGCAAGATGATGAGTTAAATCCGCGCATTCTTAATGTTCTAAAAAGTGCTAGAAAAAATGGTGTTCAAGTAGATAGTGCAACACAAAAGGTTATGGACAGAATTTCAAAAAATGCAATGTCAATTATTGCAATTGTTAAAATACCACCGCATAAAGAAACTCTTGAAGTAGGCAACTTGGCAATAATCTGCTCAAAAGTTTCAGATCCTGGTAATGCTGGTGTTGTAATACGTTCAGCTGTGGCATTTGGTGCAAGTGTAATTATTTTTGTTGGTGATTGTGTGGACTACTGGAGTCCAAAGGTGATCCGTTCAAGTGTCGGTGCAGTTTTTGGAACACCTATTTTAAACATCTCGTCATTTAGCGCGGCAGTTGATTATGTCAAGAAACTCGGATACAGTGCAGTTTGTGCGGATGTGCGTGGTTCTAAAAAAGTTCCTGCTAAAGCTCTGGGTAGTACTGAAATAACTCAGGTGTTGCAAAAACCGACTGCTTGGATTTTTGGTAGTGAGGCGCATGGTCTTGAAGAGGATGAAGTTGATTTAGCCGATTTTTGTGTGGCAATACCCATGCCTGGAACAGTTGAAAGCCTGAATTTGGCAGGTGCAGTGCATATTTGCCTGTATGAAACAATTAGGAGCAGAAATGAAAAGTAATATAACACAACATGAAAAAAAGGGGCTAGATAGACAAATCCTAGCGCTTGCCTTGCCGATTCTTGGTCAGATGGTTATTGAACCAATTATGTTGATGGCAGATACTGTTATAGTTGGGCACATTTTAACAACACATGATTTGGCGGCACTAACTGTTGGTACAAGTGTATGTGGTGCAATACTTGGTGTATTTATCTTCATGGTTGTAATTACGAACGCCTCTGTATCGCGCGCATTTGCAAGTGCAGATAAGAAAATTGGACTGCAAATTGGGCTCAACAACATTTGGCTTGCGGCAATTTTGGGTTCAATTACGGCAGTTTTAACATACTACTTCACACCAGAAATTGTTCAACTTTTCAATGTGGACTCTTTGATATCTGCAGGTGCAATTAACTATGTTCATGCGCTTGTACTTGGTTTTCCAGCAAATATGGTGATTATGGCAGCAATTGGAGTTCTGCGTGGATTTAAACAGGTGAAGATTCCACTATTTGTTGCAATTGGAGGCGTTATTATAAATATACCGCTGAACATCATGTTTCTAACACTTGGACATATGGGCATTTATGGCTCTGGGCTTGCAACTGCAATTGCGTTAAACTTGATGATGATTGCGTTGGTTATTCCAATTTTCAAGATGGCATTAAAAACAGATGCGAAAAAACGCCCCAATCGACACACCATGTTTAGCTCAATTCAAGAAGGTATTCCAATATTCTTGCGTACACTGGCACTTTGGGTTGCAATTTTATTTTTAACAACGCTTGTTGGGTCTTACGGCACACCTGCAGTTGCAGCTTTGCAGGCTGTGGATTCAATTTGGTATTTTGCTATACTTGTGATGGACTCCGTTTCTGAGGCAATTATCTCGCTAATTTCTGCAGAGATTGGTAAACGGAATTTTATGAAGGCAAAAGTTATTCTTGAACGAGCACTTTCTGTTGGACTTAGACAGGGCATTCTACTGGGATTTGTTGGTATTATAGCAAGTTTTATAATTCCACCACTATTTTCACCAGATACTCAAGTACATATGTATATAACTTGTGGTATACTTGAAGCAAGTTTCGTTCTCTGGTATGCATCATTCGCGTTTATTATAGACGGTTGTTTAATTGCGGCAAAAGACACTAAGTTCATGGCATTTGAGACAATGGTTTCTGCAATTATTTATATATTGGTTGCGGTGTGCCTTAATCCACTATTTCCTAGAAATCCGTTTGGTTTCTTACTCTTAATGTTTACCTACGACGGTGTTTTCTTGGGCAGTCGTGCATTTCTTTCTCTTTATAGATACCGCAATGATCGCTGGCTTAGAAATTCTATGAAGTAATAACTACTAATAACTACTAGTTGCATTTTCCAAGTGCGCGGAGTTATTCACAAAACTTGCACTAATCTTCCACTTGTTTTATGGTTGTGGTATAATAAAGTTGTGGAGCAAAAACAAGCAAAGATGGATATTCTTGATTTTTTGGACCCAGAACAAAGGCAGGCTGCTGAAGCAATTGAGGGACCTGTTGCAATTGTTGCGGGTGCAGGAACTGGTAAAACGCGCACGATCACGCATCGCATTGCCTACGGTTGTCATGCTGGTGGTTGGAATCCAAATGAAGTTTTAGCAGTAACATTCACTTCAAAAGCAGCTCGCGAAATGCGGGAACGGTTAGAGACACTTGGAGTTTCAGGCGCAAATGTGTTCACTTTTCATGCTGCTGCACTTAAACAAATGCAGTTGTTTTGGCCTAAAGTTGTTGGAACTCTTCCTCCGAAACTTGAAACGAACAAGTTAGTGCACGTCTACGATGCTGCAAAAGTACATGAAGTTGAAATAAACTTGTCAGATGCAAGATTTATCTCAGATGAGATCAGTTTTGCCAAAGTGAGCCTTATTTCTGCACAAGAATATGAAGATATGGTTAAAAATATGAACAGGATTTTTCCAGAGCACTTGCCAATTCGTGTAGTTGCAAAGTTATATGAGGAATATGATAATATCAAGTCAAAGCGAGGACTTGTAGATTTTGAAGACATTATATTGGTTATGATCCACATGATTTCAACCAAGAAGAGGGTTGCTGAAGAAATCCATAAAATGTACAAGCATATAATTGTTGATGAATATCAAGACGTTTCTCCACTTGCGCAGAGTTTACTTAATTGCTGGCTTGGGAGTTCGCGCGAAATCTGCGTTGTTGGTGATCCTAGTCAGACTATTTACTCGTTTACAGGTGCAAATCCAAAATATCTACTAGATTTTGAGCGCAAGTATAAGGCAAAACAAGCAGATTTAGTAACCGCTAAGAGAATCGAGCTAATACGAGATTATCGTTCAACTGATCCAATTGTGCAGTTAGCAAACAATATTCTGAAATTGCGAGGATCTGGTAGTTTTCCACCACTCAAACTGGTAAGTGCAGCACCAAGTAAGAATTTAAAACCATTTCCAGTTGAATACAATGAGTACTTTGATGACCAAGCTGAAGCAAAAGCAGTTGCTCAAAAAATCGAGGAGTTAATCAAATCTGGACAGTATTCTATAGGGGACTTCGCAATATTAACGCGTATAAATGTTCAACTTGATGCATTTGAAACAGCATTGAAGAATAAAAAGATCGCTTATACTTTGAAGAAGAGTAAGAATGCACTTATTAATGAAGCAGATTATTCATCAGGCGAGAAAAGTGAGGAGGGAATAGCAAATAGAGTTACACTCGCATCATTGCATAGTACCAAAGGCCTGGAGTTCACATGTGTTTTCCTTTGCGGGTTAAGTGACGGAAATATGCCAATTTCAAGAGCCAGAACGCAAGAAGATATTGAGGAGGAACGGCGACTTCTGTATGTTGGTGTAACGCGGGCAAAACAACGACTATTCATGAGTTTTGCGCGACAAAAAGTTTCTGGAAGTGCGCGTACAAGACAAAGATCTCGGTTTCTTGATAGAATTTGGCCTGCTAGATAGACGTGACCTTAAAATAGCTAGTAGCCAATAACATATCCACAAGATGCTAAATGCAAGTAGTACGCATATGGACATAATAAGTAATCTAATTGGTCCAAATTGGTATGCGTTGATAAAAGAAAAAATCCCTTCAACATTCTCATTCAAGAACATGTAGTTTGCTCCATCAATTTTACTATCAACAAGTGCAACAAATGGAAGAACAACTAAAAGTGCAGAATATGCAACAAGTATTGAAAATGCTGGAAGTTGAACCTTTTGGCTTGCTGTAATGTAAACACCTATAATAAGTTGCAGTCCATGATATATAAAAGTCTGGATGAATATAAAATGTGGAAATCCAAAACCAAAAGTATCTGGCATAAAAAGTGAAACAATTCCACCGAGCATTAACCAGTAATACAATATGTAAGTAATATGCTTTTGAATTTGCGGTTTCCGTTCAGTTAAGCAATATGCAACTAGCAGAAACATTGACAACTCGCATGTATGCAGTGGTAGTAAGTATTCTAGCCCAGTTAATCCACTCTTAAGACAATATACAACAAATGCAAGATGAACGCCAATTAGTGCTAGTGTTAATATCCAGATGAGGTGAATTTCTCTTAGTTTTTTGCACACTCGTTCATTTTTAGTTGTGATGTAATATATTGTGGTGGTTATGAGAAATGTACAAACAATTGCAACTAAATGCGAAGTTCCCAAAGGTATAAAATCAGTTTCAAGCACGATTTTTCTCCCGTATAGACCTCATCACAAGTATACAGAAAACTAGTATTATAAACAGAAGTATAATCCAAAGGCCTGTTTTTGCTAATTCACTGGGGTTTAAATTACTTTTGCCACCAGCATCTGCTATTTGTCCGCTAATATGAACTGGTATATCAATTTGTTTAATTAAAGATGTTGGCAACGTCTTGAAAATATCTTCAGCAATCAATGTGGCTTCGCCATCTTCAGCCACACTACTTACTAACCGAGTTCCACTTGCGAAAACTAGTGCTTTTATAACCGCATCGCCATTAGCTTTTGGAACAAGCACACCGTTGCGAACTTCAACAACTGCATTATCTGAGGATACGAGCCGTAGATCAAGCTTGCTGTTTTCACTTCCTTGCGCCAGAGGGTTGATGGTCAACGTATGAGATTGAGTATTTTCTGCTAGAGGTTCTAATTTAATCTTGTCGCTTAATTCTAGTGTGGTAATTGGCATTTGACTACCAGCAACTGCAACTTGTGAGTCCTGTAAATTTACCGTTTTTGACTGCTCAACATAACTACTGGTTGCGCTCCGTTCAAGCAAAATTTCTGCATTAGCACCTCCATTTGCCTGCAATGTTAACTGCGCAATTTGAGAATACTTACCGTTTTCTGACTGCTTTTCAGTGTACAAACTTTCTGGAATATCAGCATCCACTGAAATTGTTGCAATTTGATCAGCAAGTAGTTTATTTGGCAAGCTTGCTGCAATCTGGTCCTTAGAAGAGTCAAAAACGCGAATCTGGGCATCATCAATTGCAGTAGAACCCAAATTCTTCAAAGATGCTTGTATGCGGACTTGATTTCGTTCAAGCATGTCATATTTTACATCGCGAAATTCAAGAAGTGGAAGAATTTTGAATGTGTAGTCAGTTGTCCACTTTTTGTCACCAGACTCAATGATTGCTTGGATTTTCAGACCGTTTAGATTTTGCACTGGTTGTAGATCAAATGTCATATCCATGCTTTGTCCACCTTCTAGTTTCAAAATTGTTTTCTCATCTACAACCTTATCGCCTTGGACAAACTTCACCTTGACATTATCTCGGTCTAGGAGTGTTTCATTCTTCACCTTAACTGTTGCTGTTTTATTTTCTTCACCTGATTTAATTTTATCTAGTAGTTCTGAGTTGAAGTGCAAGGAGTAGTTGCCATCTAAAACATTATAATCTTTTAGAATCAAGGATCTGTTATTGATATCTTCTGCGCTAATAGCAGTACCATTGACATCTTGTACCTGCGATTTTCCTTTTAGTGCTAATATCTGGATAATGCCATTTAACGGTCTGGAAATCTGAGCACTTGAATAGTTATCTCCTTGACCGTTCGTTAACTGCACAGGATTTGTCCACTTATATGTGCTTGAGTTTTTCACTACATAATCGCCAGCATGAACAACACCTTTTAGTCCGTTTATATCAGGAACTGTGTTATAATCAACAATTTCATCATCAACCTTTTCTGGATATTTCATCATTTCGCCATTCTCATCCGTAATAGTAGAACTAAACTCTGTCTTTTTGTACTCCATCATATTAAGTTGTCTTTCAGCAAAGTAATTTTCTGGTAGTTTAGCTTCATTGGAGGTACTAGGAATACCATCGCGGTATGTAATCTTGTTTTCGCTCCAAATCAGATACACATTTTCACGATCACTTGATAGACTTATTGCTGAAACTGGGCAGTTTTCTGGTGCAGAATAAATAGTCTTGAATCCTGAATATTTATCAGACTTTTCATTAACTACAATTTTTGAGTAGTTTTCACCTTCTGATGAAGATTTTATTGAGCGTTCATCAACTAACTGTCTAACATCATAGCTTTTAATATCACCATCAGTTATTAGGAACAACTCAGTATCACCTGTTTTTTGGTTACTGCCTGATTCTATATTCATATTCCTTATATTGCTACTAGAAAGCACTAAAGTAGGTTCGTAAATCTTATGATTAGTAGTATCAACAACAACTGCCATAACAGTGGTATCATCTGGCGTTGCTTTTGTATCACCATCCATATCCACAAGTTCAAAAAATACTAGAAAATTTGTACCACCCTCAGTAAGTCCAACTGAAGTTTGTTCAAGAATCCGTGAATTATCAGTAGATTTTTCTCCTATTTGAGCATTCGCATCATTTGAAGAGTTGTAGGTATAAAATTGCGAGTCTAAAATCCACTCTCCGTTAAATCTGCCCAAATAAGCAGACTCTACTTCTTCTTTACATGTTTCAACTTGTTGAGGTTCCTCTTTATCTGAGCACATTTTTTCTAAATTAGAGTTAATTATATGCTTGTCCTCATCAGAAAACAAGATAAAATTGTTCGTCTTTAAATTATAACGACGGTAGGCAAGGCGAGTGGTTGGATTTATAATATCCCCGATATACTCTTCTTCTCCAGAATCTTTCGCACTAGTATAGTCTGATTTCAAATAGGAGATTACTAATTCATCAGGTTCAGAAAATGAATCACCAGATGAGTTCCATGTGAATATATTTTGGTGCTCGTTTGAATACTTTTCAGGAAATATATCAGATGTTTCTTGATTCGTGACATTTATGAGTTCTCCAAACTGCATGTTGCTTTTATCAAAGAACCGCATTTTTATACTCCGCGACTCAAACATCGCAGTTATTCTATCATCTGGAGAAAATGGAGCATCTGGAGTATTCCAAATTACGGCAATTTTATTACCAACATCAAGCATATATGGTGAATCATCTGCAGTTGTATTATCAGTATCAACAAACTGCGGTTCACTTGAAGTTGTGTTTTCGCCTTCACGAGTTAAAATCCTGTACATCAAATGGGTGTGGTTTAGTTCATCTGCAGATCCATCATCTTCAAGATATGTCAACAGTTGGTATTTTATTGCACCTGTTTCATCTGGAGTGGAAATATTGCTAATGTGTGGATTTGCAGCAGGAATTGTGGCGCGGACTAATTCATGCTCATCTTCTTCCGATTGGTCACTTGCCAGAAAGACCGATTTGCGGTTGTCCAAATATGCACGATCTCCAAAATCATGTGCAGAAATCTTCTGGTAGCGAAAATCTTCATTTGGATACAACTCATCCTTCACGCTGTTTATATATGCGCCAGTTGCCAATGATTCTGGACCATAACTGAACATGTCATAAGACTTATTCGCAATATTCCAAGTTTTCTCAATTAACCCGCCTAGTAGTTCTAGTTTGACTTCTGCACTGAGATTAACATTTCCATTTCCCCAATCGCCAGTGCTAAAAGTTAGGTCAAATTTTGCCGCACCAGAAACGCTCACATCCGCAAGAAATGATGCTTTTGCTCCAAGTGTGATATTTATGGTTGGTTTAACGAACAAGCGTCCATAAATGTCAAAATCACGGTTCAGATCAGTTCGCCCAATCTTAGAGAAGTTGATAGAAGTATCTTGTGTATCAGTTCCACTTCCTCCAATATACGTGCGCTTGTTATTGTACGGTTCAACTGCTATTAGTGCATCAGCATTTCCTGATAAATTCAACTGTAGATAAAGCGTAATTCCAATAGGTGTCATATATTCAACTTTTTGTGATAATGCACCTTGAAGTGAGCCAATAAGCGCGAAGTTAGAGAAATAGTACCGTTTAGTTACTGGATCCTCTTTCATTTCAAGTGAAACTCCAATACTCATAGTAGCTGTAGAATTTCGTGTTACTTTCGCATTTCGTTTACCTTCCTCACTTGTCTTATCAACTGCTTGTTTGGCTTCTTCTTCAGTAGTTTTTGCTGCTTGATCATTATTCCCTGAATTTGCTTGCGAGTCCATCTCCTTTGCTTTTTCTGTTATAGTTTCACCAGGTGTTTTTTCAGGTCTACCAGAATCATCGCCTGAACCTTCAAATGTTTTGCTATATCCGAGCTTGATTGTCCTCTGTTTAATTTGGCGAGGATTGCCGTTTTCATCAAGCATCACATCGCCTGATGAATCTACGAGTGTTTTTGCTTCGTCAATAATTTGACCATTACTCTTCATCAAGCTGATTAGTTTTGCATCCATATTTTTTACCAGACCTAAGTCAAATGCAGTATCAACACTTCCAATTAAATCAACAACTTTAGAAGCAGGTGCAGCAAAAGTGTTAATAATTGCAATTGCATTAACTGCATTAGAATAAGTAAAGCCTATTTTATGTTCTTCATATACATGATCATTAGTGTCAATTACTTGTACTGTGAGATAATCACCTGCAACAATATCTTCAGTTGATGGATTCATACTGTAGTTTCCATTTTTTGAACTTGCGTCTGAAACAATTCTATATGCTTTTGAACTTGTGTCATACACTGCTGAATACTCACTTTTTAGTGTATTATCTTTTGAGTAACGACGAATTGCAACATTTTTGACAAATAGATTATTAACCTTAGGAGTTATTTCAAACGAGTACAGATGTTTAGCATCTTCATTTGTGATTTCAGTTTTCGGATCTAGTTTTTGTAGACGGTTGTTGTCGTCATGGCGGTATGCTGTAAAATTCTTGATGTCAAAGTAGTCATACTCGTTTAAATTGATTTCTGCTGCAATATTTACCTGTAATGTTGTTGTATATACTTGACCGTTGTATGTAAAACTCGCAATATATGCATCACTAGGATCATAATCTGCACTAGTAAATTGAAATTCACCATCTTTATTTGTAATGCACTGTTGTCCCTGAATTTCAACAACTACTCCTTCAACTGGAGTAACCACTGGCTTTACTGCTGTGTTATTCTTGTCTAGTATTGAAATTTCACTTCGTGCAATTCTGCCAGAAATTACTTGTTGCTTACCTAATGGATTCTGACTTCTATGAGTTGTGGTATAATATATCTTGCGCTCATTAGATTGAAATGATGGTACAAACGAGAAGAGATTGCCCGCAACAGGCATCATCAACTTTGGGTTTGCAGTATCTGGTGCACCGTTTGGCAAGTTCGCAAGTTCATTTGCATCAAGAACTCCGTCATTATTTGCATCTCCAGTTGCATCATACCACCGTGTGATGTACTCTTTTTCATCTGCCTGGTTTCGCAAAGTGCTGAGTATTTTATACGCTCGTTGTAAAGTGTAAGGTGTTATCTTGATGGTAGAACTCCGTGAGTATGGAAAACCTCCAATATATTCTTCATGCGTATATTCAGATGTTTGTGATTTTCCGCTCTCGTCCGTATATATAGTAGTTGTTTTTTTAAGGCTTTCAATATCAGTTGCTCGTGGATGTACAGCTACCGAAATTGAACCAATACCATATTGTGCAACTAGATGATTATAAGACTTCCCTGAGGCGACTGGTGAAAATTTATACACTCCTGCATCTGATATATTTCCACCAACACTTGATATAGTCCAACTGTTCTTCATGGAACTATCTGGATTCATCGGTGTGTTCGCAAGTATATATGCTTCGGTTGTGCTAATATTTGCATTCTTGCTGTCTTGTGTCTGGTAAATGTTTGAATACAACTGCCTATAATCATCTGAAGTGTTTTCAGGTTTTAGTCCAGCATTTGCAGTGTAGTAATCATAACTTTTGATATATTCCCCATCTTTGCTAAAACTTGAAATAGCGAGTGTATCCAACATCCCCATAGAAACTGTGTTATTTGAAATTCCAGTTGTTGCATTATTAAAAGTACCTGGACTATAAGTTGTTTTGTCGTTATTTACAGTAAGTGTTACAATTGCAGGTTTCTGCTTAAATACTGGTAGTATTTGATAAATTGGAGTTTTTCCATCAACATTTGTCATTACTTCATCTTGACTGATTGTATTACCCTTCCAGTCCTTAAGTCTTCCAGTATATAAATCTGAAATCGAGAAGCTGGTTTTGTCAACATAGTAGTATTTATTTTTAGCATCTGCTTTTCTCGATTTCAACTTGAAGCCCCACAAATATACACCGTTCTTGACATCATCTGGAAGACCGCTTAAGTACTGCGCTTTGAGGTTCACAATATCATTGTTATAGAAATTCTTAAAACGTGCACCATCAACTTGCGCATCCGTTTGACTGCCATCTTGAAAATCTAGTGTTCCAATTGAGTAACTTTGCCCTTTAGAAGTATAATCAGAAGCGGATGTATATTCGCGCGGAGTTATAACTGCATCTGCATCTGTCATTTCTGGAGTTAATAACTGGAGTTGTATCG
Source organism: Candidatus Ancillula glyptotermitis (assembly GCA_031268675.1). Classification (GTDB taxonomy): domain Bacteria; phylum Actinomycetota; class Actinomycetes; order Actinomycetales; family Bifidobacteriaceae; genus Ancillula; species Ancillula glyptotermitis. Next base: position 10,982 of record JAIRWY010000005.1, read on the forward strand.
GCATGTAATATGCAGTAACATTTTGAAAACTACCATTTGAATTCTTGGTTGATGCATCTGCTGAACGAACACCAACTGTTATACTCTTTTGTTTTTTTTCTTCATCTGTTAGATAATGCTCCCAAGAAATACTGGTATTATAAATTTTATTGTCATAACTACGAATGCTCCCAAAATCCACGAAGTTTCGGAAATTTGAATAATAACCACTATTGGTTTTTTTACCAGACTTGTATTGGTAATATGTTCCTGGGCTGTTGTTCGCCATATTCATTGTTATTTTAGAGATCATGGAGAGATCAAGATTTGTTTTTGAAACACTTTCACCAACATTTAGTGATTTACTGCCACTTTCTAACCAAGTCCACGCAACTGCAGAATTATCTGCTGAAGTTGACATTTGCGCAAGTGGCGATATTCCAGACTCCTTAGGATTAGTATTACTATCTACTGGCTCTAAAAGTATTTCTGCTTGTTTTTCTGTTCCATCAATATGCGCAAAGAACCTCAACCATGTATTTTCTGCGCGTGTAAGAATCGGAATTTCCAAAACTGATCGCGTTTGCATGGGGATGAATTGAACTGTTTGTTGAAATTGCTTGTAGTTTATACCAGCACTTGCACTATCAGAGGAAGAAGATACAATTGCAGTTTGATACCGCTCTAAATTTTGATGTCGTACAACTGCAATTCGTGCAATACCTGAATTGCGATCTACTTCAACACTTGGTGCCTCAAAATCAAATGTAGTTTTATTATCTTCTTGAATTTCATCATCATCTTTTATATTCAAGTACCCCGTTGGGTTTTCAGTTACATCTGCGCCTTTTGGATTTATCAACACGAAAAGTGCTTGCTCATCATCTTCGCTGATATTATCTTGAACAATGTTAATTTGAATACTTTTTGCAAAATCACCAGGTTCAAACTTCAAGTCAAGAAATGCACCAGGTGTATTCTCATACGACTTCTTATATGCTTGCGCTAATTGTTGTTTGTGCTCTAAATCTGCATCTTTCCAATTATTTGATTCATAATATGCTCCAGTTTGGACTGCGGAAATGCCTGCGAGCGTACCTGCATTATCCATATTTGCATTTTTATGGTTGTTCGCACTTGTATCTACACTTGTATTTTCTTGTGTCTGAGATTGTGAAACCTCACTTTTAATTTCGCCAACTGTTTGTGGAGTATTATTTTGCTCATCAGCATTCAGTTCAAGAACGCTTTTCGGAGCAACCAGTTCAGAAGTGTTTGCTTGTACTTGTTTTTCAGACTTCTCCAGACTATCCCTATTCCAAGTACTTATGAGTGCGAATGTATAATCCTGTTGGTATTTTGCTGAAATATCCACAGATTTGAGTCTTACGCTTGCAGGTGCATCTATATTACCACGCCGCACGATGTTGTATTCAATTGAAGTTTGTCCTTCTTTTGCTTCAACTCTTGCTGTAAGAAAATCAAAAACACCATTTGGATATCTCTGATTATCAATTGAATTTTGAAGCTGCTCGGACATCTGAGCAGTAATTTGCTCTTCTGCTCCGTAAACACGTGTAGGATTAAAAAATCCCACTAGCATTGAGAATATACTGCAGAAAACTACAACTACTTTTATATATTTAACTTTTTTCACTACTCACTCCCTTTTCTGATTTTCAGTATAGAACACCAGAATTAAATCATTATTGCACAAACATATATTCTGTCTAGTTTTTTTATACTTATGGATGTATATACAAAAAACTTGACAAAGCATATAGATGTGTGGTATAGTATAGTGAAGATATATTTTAGGAGTTTTAAGTATGGTTGCAAGATGTGATATTTGTGCAAAAGGTCCTTCGTTTGGACATAATGTTTCGCACTCTCAGGTGAAGACTAATCGTCGGTGGAGTCCGAACATTCAGGTTGTTCGTGTACCAAGTGGTGGTAACACTAAGAAGTTGCATGTGTGTGCTTCTTGTATTAAGGCGAACAAGGTACGAAAAGTTCTGTAAACTGCATCAAAATTACTATTAACTTCCACTGCTTGACAATCAGATAGAATAAGGTGTATAATGCCACCATGCAGCATTGGGAGATCGTGAGTGTGGTAGTTATGGGTGTTGGTATGCGAAGTAGTGTGTGCGGTTTAGGTTCAAATACTGGAACTGGTGTATGGAGATGTATAAAATGTGGTGTACAAAAGCACAGAAGTAGGAATGCATTATTTGTATTTACTGTTGTTTTGGCATTTGTTGCTGTTTGTGCATTCACTTCTGTAAAACTACCAGCATTTGCAAATCAACAAGATGCACAATTAGATGGTGTACAGACTTCTTCAAGCGAACAAGCAAGCAGTGGCTCAAACATCAACCTCAGCAATGCACCAGAAACGACAACAACTGGTATAGGTTGGACATATGATTTAGAAACAGGTGTATATACAGTCAACGGTTATGCAACTCCAAGTGCAGGTCTCACAATAAGAGGAATAAGCACGAATAAGAGGATAGTTGTAGCAGAAACAGCAAGAGTAACAATCATCTTGGATGGTGTAAATATAACATCAAGTTCAGCTTCTCCAGTAACTCTAGGTAGTGGTTCAAATGTGGTGCTCAAGCTCAGTGGAGCAAATACATTAACATCTGCGAGCTCCTTTGCTGGAGTAAATGTGCCAGGTGGTTCAGATTTGGTGATAACGAGCGAACTAGGAGATGGAAATGTTAGTGGCAGTTTAACGGTGAACGGTGGTCTATCAGGAGCATCAGGAATTGGCGGAAACAGTAAGGAATCTAGCGGAAGCATCACAATTAGTGGTGGAACTATAACTGCAGTTGGAGGTTTGGGAGGTGCTGGAATTGGTAGTGGTTTGGGCACAGCTGGAACTACGGACACTGGTAATATTACTATATCTGGTGGAAATATCACTGCTACTGGTGGTGCATTTGCTGCTGCGATCGGTGGAGGACAAAAAAGGTCTAGTGGAACTATACTTATCAATGGTGGAACTGTGAATGCAACTGCTGGTATAGATGGTTCAGGTCTTGGCGGTGGTGCGAATGGAGAAGGTGGTAGTATTACCATTAATTCTGGACTTGTTAATGCATATGCACCATTTGGATCCTCTGGAGTTTGTGCAATTGGTATTGGAGCATTTGGCTCTAGTCCAAACATCAACATAACTGGAGGAACTGTGGTCGCAGTGAGTATTCCAACAAAAGGTAGTAGTATAGGTGGTGGTAATACAGCTTACGGAACTCTTACTATATCTGGTGGAACTATTATCGCCTCTTCAGATGTTCCAGTAGGATCTAGTTATAATCCTAGTGTAGTACATCCTGCACCAACTATTCCAGCGGGTTCACATCCTACAATCATATCAACTGCAGTAAATGGCATTGTAGAAGGAAATGAACCAGATGGTATATTGGTTGGTAATAATGTGAATATTGATGTATCAACTAGTCCTGTGACAATCAGCATTAAAACAGACTTGATTATTTCAAGTGATGCAGTATTTACTATTCCTGTGGGCGTGAAGGTTGAAATTCCAAGTGGTAAAACGTTAACTATTGCAGATGGAGGAACACTGGACATTGCAGGCGCATTAGATATTGCAAGTGGTGGAAAAGTTACTGTTGCAGATGAAGCAACTGTTGTTGTTGAGCCAGGTGCTGATTCTTGGCTTCCTCCGCATAGTCCAATCGAAGTGGTTAGTTACAGAGACGAGACGGATACATCGCATAATCCCGCTTGGTGGGAATTCAACTCCGAAAGTGGTACGTTGACCATTCACCTTGAAAATGTGTACAAATCAACTGGAAAAACAAGTGTTAAAGTAGTTGGTGATGCATGTGGTGGTCCTGGTATGGAAGGTGCTACTAGCGATTGCCGCTTAAAAATCCAAGATGTTGTATTTACGAATGTAGAGGATCATATAACATCACTAACTATAGGAGATTTTGCATTTACACAACTTTCTATCAATGCTGGTGCTGCTGGTGCTTTACTAGCTTCAGTTCTATTTCCAGAAGGTCTAACAAATTTAGCTATAGGAGATTATGCATTTGCTCAAGGTGCGTATCGTCGTACATCGCTTAAAACTATCACATTTCCAGAGACCTTGACAAGTTTAACTATAGGAGATTGGGCATTCGGACAAAGCGCTATTAGTGGTGGTCCAGCTTTCAAATACGCATTTCTTCCAACTGATCATTTGCCAAGTATAACTATAGTTGCATCTACTGCATTTCCATATGGCAAGCCAATCTACTGGCTTGGTGAATCTGGTACTCCATTTGGGAAACTGCCTGAAGGAGATGGGGGAACTAGTCCAGTTTTGACCCAATTGTATTTAGCCGAACTAACTGCAAGTCCTGAAAACACCAATATAATTGTTGCTAAAAATGCAACACTCACATTCACAGATGTACGAGCGGTTTACGGAGGTGGAGAAGACCAACCAAGATTTCTCTCAACTGGCTCAATTCTTCTGGCTCCGACAACTTCAGATAAAACGGATTATACCAAATACAAGATTTCGTCAACAGTTGGAGGTGAGACTGATGAAAATGCAACATTTGGTGATAATTCTATCACATTTTTAACATCAGGAAGAAGAACAGTTACTCTTTCAGTGCCTGGTTTTGGAAATTCAACCACAAAAACATATACAGTAATTGCTGCAAAACGAATTATGGCAAGTATTGACTACGAGAATGAAAAACTAGTTCCTGAAGATACTACAGATGCTGATAGTCAAGAAACACTTCAAAGCGCTGATGCTGTTTATGCGATTGGCGCAAATCCAACGTGCGAGTCTGATACTTTAACTGGGGATGCATTACAAACCACTGGTAGTTTAACACAGTTTATCGGTAATTCAGAGTCCGTGGTTAATCTAGTTCGCTGTGATCAAGATTCACTTACACTCGCTATTTTTACTCTTCCAGCGAGACCAACTGCTCCAACTCAGGGCGAAGACACATTTAAAGTGGATGGTAATACTGACGAATTATTTACAGATCAAGCTCAAACCTTAACCATTAAACGAGGATATGAATATTACAAACTATCTGATGATTCTGCAACTTCATTATCTCAACCGTGCTCAGATGAAATAACTGGAGTTTATAAACCAGTTGTTAGTATATCTACTACTTTCACAGGTGTGGACAATATTGGCGCATACTGCATTCGGAAAGCAGCAGTTCAACCAACAAGCGGCGCTTTAGATTCTGGATTATTTCATTCATCTCCTATAGCTGCCGCTCTTGCAGGCGGTGGAAATATGAGGTCTGGAAGTTCAGGAAGTACTAGTACAATTCCAACTGCGCTAACTGGTGTAAATGCAGGCGTTCTTGGACTAGTTGTACTACTGATGTTGTTGTTTGGCGCAGGTCTTCGGGGAAGAATAAGAAATATCTAGTCAAGTATAAAGTACATCAGAAAAAAATTCCGCCAACCACTTGACAAGCGGGGGGGGGGGTGCTATAATAGACATATTATGGATTATAGGAGATGTGGTTGATGAACAAGAACGCGTATAGAAATAGCGAACTAGCTGAAAAAAACAGTGCGGAAAACAGTGTAAGTTGTAAACAACTTGCGCAAGACAATGTACATACTGCTAAATCTAGTACAAGCGCGAACAACATCAAGAGCACAAGCGCGCAGAATATGCGTAATTTTCGCAATTTTCATGCAAAAATTACTCCACTTATTGCCGTTTTTGCACTAGTTGCGTTCTCAATCCTCGCATTTACTAAACTACCAGCATTTGCAGAAGACCACGCGCAAGATCTGAACAAAGCTGAAGTTTTATGCGGCGATTCTGCTAGTTCTGAGCAAGGCGCACGAGATTTGAGTAAAACTGAAGTTTCACGCGGCGATTCTGCTGGTTCTGGGCAAGATGCGCAAAATAACAGCGTGATAACTCCGTTAAACAAGCAAGATAGCAGCACGCAAAGCGTACCTTCAAACGAGCAAGCACAATCTGAGCAAGACAGCGTGATAACTCCTTTAGACACGCAAACGGAGCAAAATCAACATGCGCAAGATAATTGCGTGCAAACTCATTCTGCTGGGCAAGATTTAGAGCCAAATAGCGCGCAGACGCATTTAAACACGCAAATTAACGCGCAAGTACCTTTACGTGTACAAAGTACTACTATAACCCCTAAAGCAAGCACAGGCGTAAATATCAACCTCTCGGATAATCCAGAAACAACACTAGCAGGTACAGGCTGGACTTACGATTC
>JAIRWY010000007.1 GCA_031268675.1 Candidatus Ancillula glyptotermitis
AAGGGTCAAAATTGAGTGGCGGTCAAAAGCAGCGAATTGAAATAGCCAGAGTTCTGCTTCGATCAAGACAAGTATTATTACTTGATGAAATAACATCTGCACTTGATAAAGAAACAGCGGGGGAAATCAAGGACTTCATTTTCAGCCTAGAAAATGTTACTATTGTGGAAATTGCACATCATGTTGATGAAAATCAGTACGAGTTATATGACAATGTCGTTGTTTTGCAGCCCAGTTCATGAGCTAGTCCAGTTTTCAACACCATGTAATCTAGCAGGTACTAGATGTAAACTTCTGCCCTAATGCACGCTCAGTATGCAGAATATGTGGATTGTAGAACCAATTCACTGCTTTTTGCGCTCACAACTCCAGTATATACAACTCAAGTATTTATGAAGACTTCGTTAAATACAGGTTTAAGTACTTGCATTTTGCCACAATATGCGGTATAATGTTACAATGGTAATTTTTGCGCGTGGTTTTGAAGTTGCAGGAGTGAGTGCTGGTATGAAAAAGAGCGGTCGTAAGGATGTTGCTATAATCAGAAACATCGGACCAAACAAGGTAGTTGCTGCTGTTTTCACCTCAAATAGGGTTCATGCAGCACCTGTAAAATACTCGCGCCATGCTTTATCCAAAAATGATGGCAGAGCAGATGCTGTGCTTATTAACTCTGGTCGTGCAAATGCCTGCACGGGCGAAGAAGGTTATAAGAATGCAGTTGAAAGTGCCCAGTATTTGGCGAAACTACTTGGTGTTGAAGATATAAACCGCATTATGGTTGCATCAACTGGTTCAATTGGAAAACACCTTGAGATGGATAAATTTTTGCCTGGAATTGATATGGCAGTTGAACAATTGAACACCTCGTTTTCAAACGAATTTGCAGTTGCAAGCGCAATTTGTACAACTGATACAGTGGAGAAAATGGCAGTGTATAGTCACACAACTGGTAAAATTTACAGCGGAAAAACACTTGAAGACTTTGAGCAAGTAGATGTAAATGAAAACAGCTGGAAAATTGGCGCCGTTTCTAAAGGCGCGGGGATGATCGCTCCGCAACTTGCGACCATGATCTCCGTAATAACAACTGATGCAGTATTGACTAGTGATGAAGCAGATGAAGCATTAAAATATGCAGTTGAATATTCGTTCAACAGGATTGATGCAGATGGTTGTATGTCAACTAATGATACTGTTTTCTTGCTCAGTTCTGGCACTAGTAAAATTACACCAGACTTAAGCGAGTTCAAGGAAAAACTACTAGAAGTTACAATGTCACTAGCGCGCCAAATGATTGCAGATACTGAAGGTGCAAGTCATGATATTGAAATCACGGTCATAAATGCCGAAGAAGAGGTGCATGCGCTGAATATTGCACGCTCAGTTGCGAGATCCAACCTCTTGAAATGTGCAATTTTTGGTAATGACCCCAACTGGGGACGAGTTCTGGCAAGTATTGGAGTAGTTTCCGAATCAGATGCAGTGTTTGACGCTGAAAATATAGATGTTGCACTTAATGATGTGTGGGTTTGTAAAAATTCTGGAATTGGAGAATCGCGTGAACTTGTTAAAATGGCGGAAAACCGCGCAGTTTCAATCGTTATAGATCTAAAAGTTGGTTCAAAATCTGCAACTGTTCTTACAAATGACCTCACTTATGACTATATAAAAGAGAATGCGGAGTACACAACTTGACACCAGAGGCAAAAACACAGGTACTAATAGAAGCACTTCCATGGATGCAAGAGTTCGCTGATGAAATTGTTGTTGTAAAATACGGTGGAAATGCTATGGTTGATGGAAATTTATCACTTGGTTTCGCCAAAGACATCGCATTTCTACGCTCATGTGGACTAAAACCAGTAGTTGTACATGGAGGAGGTCCGCAAATATCCACCATGCTCGCAAAACTAGGCATAAAATCCGAGTTCAAGGGAGGTTTCCGCGTCACAACACCTGAAGCAATGGATGTTGTTCGTATGGTATTGACTGGTAAAATATCCCGCGAACTAGTAGGCATGATTAACTCATTTAGTACTAGAAATAAGGCACTTGCAATCGGAATATCTGGGGAAGATGCGGGACTTTTCAAGGCAAAGCGCAAAACTACATTAGAAACTTCTGGCGCGCAAGTAAATCTTGGTCTAGTTGGTGACATTTGCTCAGTTGACCCTAGCTGTATACTAGATTTGTTGGAAACAGGTCGAATTCCAGTAATTTCTTCGGTTGCTCCAAATGGTGAAAATTGTGAAGAAGTTTTAAATGTGAATGCTGATGTTGCTGCTGGTGAACTTGCACTTGCCCTAAATGCGCGCAAATTGGTAATTTTAACTGATGTTGCTGGGGTTTATGATGACTATCCAGATCCAGATACTCTAATTTCTAGGATTGGAATTGCCGAACTTGAGAAGATGTTGCCCAAACTTGAGTCTGGTATGATTCCGAAGTTGACAAGTTGTCTGAATGCTGTTAAAGGCGGTGTAAAAGAGGCGCATATCATTGATGGTAGGCGCGCACATTCTCTACTACTTGAAATTTTCACAACTTCTGGAATTGGAACGCTAATTCAAGCAGAATCAGCATATGAATTGGAGAATGATGATTAAGAATAGTAAAAATTACAAGGATGAATATACAAACTACTACTTTAAGGTATTCGGGGAACCACAACTTGTTCTAAAAAGTCTGCGCGAGAGTATTGCAGTTGATGTTGATAACAACGAGTATATTGACCTACTTGGTGCAATTGCAGTGAATACACTTGGAGGTGCGCACGATGAACTAGCAGATGAAATTGCTAAACAGGCTAAAAATGTTATGCATACATCAAATTTCTTCACTACAACTAGTCAGATTGAACTTGCCAAGAAATTGCTTTTTATTGCAGATTTTCCGACAAATTCTCGTGTATTCTTGACTAATTCAGGAACTGAGAGTGTAGAATGTGCATTAAAAATCATCAAAAAGTATGCAAACACAAGTAAAAAACCACGCATTTTGGCTCTAACCAACTCATTCCATGGACGAACACTTGGTGCGCTGAGTTTAACCTATAAGGAGAAATACCGAACACCTTTTGCACCACTAATTCCAGATGTAGAGTTTATAGAAGCTGGTAATTTGCAGAGTTTAGAAGATGCATTTACTACAAGAAGGTGCGAGGAAGATGGCGAAATTGCAGGACTTTTTGTGGAAATTATACAAGGAGAAGCAGGTGTTATCAACTTGTCAAAGGACTATATTCAGCGAGCAAGAGAGTTAACTATCCAAAATAATGCACTTTTGGTGGTTGATGAAGTACAAACAGGTGTTGGACGAACAGGCAGTTGGTTTGCATTTCAGGATACTGGTATACAACCAGATGTTATAACAGTTGCAAAAGGGCTCGCTGGCGGTTTTCCGATCGGTGCAGTTATTGCAAATCCTCAAGCGGCTGAAATCTTACTGCCTGGAGAACATGGTACAACTTTCGGTGGAAATCCTCTTGCTGCATCTGCTGCACTAAAAGTTATTGAAGTGATTGAACGCGATAATTTGCTTGAGAACGCACGAAAAATCTATACGTGTGTTGTACACCACTACGAGGGAACAGGACGAAGAACACGCGGAAAAGGTGCTCTAATGGCTATTGAGGTCAAAAATGAGCGCAGTTTGGACGTTGCAAAACTAGTACTGCAACCCAAAAGTGCAGAAAAAGAAAGAGGTGTAATCGTAAATCCAGTAAACAATAGTTGGATTCGAATCGCACCAGCATTGAATATTGAACTAGATTTGCTTGAAAAAGGACTAATTAAACTTGATGAAGCATTTAAGGAGTGTGAAGATGAGCAGTACTAGACATTTTCTGCGAGATGATGATTTGAGTCCAGAAGAATACTCTGAGGTTCTTGAGTTGGCATTGCACTTTAAGGAGAACTTGTTTTATCGGCGCACTTTTGAAGGACCGAAATCGGTAGCGATTATTTTTGACAAGAATTCAACACGCACTAGGGCATCTTTTGCAACTGGTGTGGCACAACTTGGAGGATATCCGCTAATAATTGATGCTGGAACTTCGCAATTGAGCAGAGGTGAACCAATTTCGGACACTGCTAGAGTATTAGAACGCATTGTTGAAACAATTGTCTGGAGGACTTTTCGGCAAGTTGATATGCTTAAAATGTCTAAATATAGCTCTAAACCTGTAATAAATGCACTCACTGATGAGTTCCATCCTTGTCAAGTGCTTGCAGATTTAGCAACACTCGCATATATCAACGGTACTCAAAATTCTGCTAGAGAACAAACCAACAAGCAGAAAGTGGAACAGATTCGTGGTAAGACTCTTGTTTATTTAGGTGATGGAGCAAATAATATGGCGCATTCATATCTACTCGGGTGTGCAACTGCAGGAGTTAATGTGCGGATTATCTGCCCGAAGAATTATTCACCAAATCCGCAGGTTGTTCAAGATGCTCATGAAGTTGCTCGCAAAACTGGTGCAGAAATTATTATTACAGATGATGTTAATACTGGTGTTCAAGGTGCTGCTGTAGTTGCAACCGATGCTTGGCTATCTATGGGGATGGATAAAAACCAGGAGTCCGAACGTGCTGATGAATTCAGGAAATTTCAGGTTACTAACAAGTTGATGTCTAAAGCTGGACCAGATGCTGTTTTTATGCATTGCTTGCCAGCATACAGAGGCAAGGAAGTGCTTGAAGAAGTTATTGAAGGACAATCTTCTGTTGTATTTGAAGAAGCTGAGTTTCGTTTACATGCGCAAAAAGCGCTTATGGAACATTTATATATAAAAGAAGGCTATTTTTAACTTAATTATGTATAATACACACATGAATCGCGCTTTTTTTATTATGCAACCCTTTAGTTATACAGGAGCATGTCGTGTCGCACTAGATATTGCTAGTGAGTTAATTGAGACAAAGGACTACAAGCCAGAAAATATTCATTTAATTTCCCCATCTATTGAAGATGACAGACTGGTAAATGAGTTAGCTAACTGTGCATATAGCATGCACAATAACATCAGTGGTTTGAATATTGCACCAGATGATTTTGTTTTGTTGAACACATCAGCAATTCTTGGAGAATATGCAAATCCAATATTTGAAATGTTGGGAAACGGTTCTCTAAAAAAGGCATTTTGGTTTATACATGAAAATAATTTGATACATCTCAAGAATTTTGAAGGTATTCGTGAAAATATTACACATCTACTAAAAATTGGTCTTCTTGAGATTTTTGCCCCCTCACAAGAATGTGCAGAACTAATAAGCAAGTACTTTGGCAATATGCATATTCAACCTATTCAACTTTTTGTTGATCCAAGTGGTAATTCCGTTCAGCGATATTCAGATGATTTTAGTCATTTAGACTTTTATATTAGTGGTAATCCTTCAGATGGGAGAAAAGGTCAAATACTTTTTTATACAGCACTTCAGACTGCTTACTACAAGCATTTAAAAAAGCATCCAGGCGACTACCGTTCATTTACTATTCATCTTACAACAGTTGGTAATAGCTGGATTTCGCAAACTATTAAAATTCTGGCAAAAGCTACACCAGAAATTGAATTTCAACTATATCCACCAGTAAGTTTTCAAGATGCTCAGCGTATACAGAAAACATGTAATGTAACTGTTTGTACCTCTCTAAGCGAATCATTTGCACTTTATATCGCAGAAGGAATGACAATGGGACATGTTCTTTTACGTAATAATACAGCAGATTATAAAAACCAAATTGAAGATGGTATCAATGGTTTTCTATTTGAAATGCACGATTTTAATGAACTAGTTGAAAAAATTGAGTTGATTTTAAACTTAAAGAAAACTTCTAATGAGAAACTTTTACAAATGTCTGAAGAATCTGTTAAAATGGTGACTCCTTTCACGCATAAGAATTACTTAGAACAATTTTCTTATAAACCAGAATAAAAAACACAAAAATAGACTTGACAAATGATAAAATTCATGATATACTTAATAGGAGTTAATAGCGACATTCCCCTATAGCTCAGTTGGTAGAGCATCGGACTGTTAATCCGTGTGTCCTTGGTTCGAGTCCAAGTGGGGGAGCGTGAGACTATCAGAGCGGTTATCAATACTTCATCCATCTATTACGTTGGAGATTGATGCTTTGGGCAAGAAGTTGAAACAAGAAGGAAAACCAGTTATTTCATTCGGCGCTGGAGAGTTAGATTTTTCACCACCAGAAACCGTGTTAACTGCTGCAAAAGTTGCTATTGATGATGTAGTAAACAGTAGATACTCTCCAACTGCTGGACTTTATGAACTTCGTGCAAAAATCGCGGAAAGAGTAAACAATACACAACAACTAAATGGAACTCCAGCGGAAGTTTCTGCAGAGCAAGTAATCGTTACCAACGGCGGAAAACAGGCTATTTTTGAGATATTAGCAGCTATATTAAACCCAGATGATGAAATAATTCTATTGGGCCCATCTTGGTTAACTTATTATGCAGTTGCTGAATATCATGGTGCAAAAGTTATCAACATCCCTGGAACTGCTCAAAATAGCTATAAAGTTACTCCAGAAGAACTAGCAAAAACAATTAGCGAAAAAACTAGAGCAGTAATTATAAACTCCCCATGTAATCCAACAGGTGCAGTTTATTCAATTGATGAGTTGCGTAGAATTGGTGAAGTTCTCCTAAATACCGATGTTTGGATAATTGCTGATGAAATCTACGAGTCCTTGATTTATGGTGAAATTGCATCAGAAAAAAATACTGCACCTCACATTTTGGAAGCATTACCTGAACTAGCGGAACAAACAATTTTGGTAAATGGTGTTTCTAAGAGTTATGCAATGACTGGTTGGCGTGTTGGTTATCTAGTTGCTCCTTTTTGGGTGGCTGTGGAAATTCAAAAATTACAAGGACATTTAACTTCGAATATCAATAATATTGCACAAAAAGCGGCATTAGCAGCACTTGAAACTTCTAGTGAATACTTTGACAATGCACGAAAAACTCTTCAAGAGCGTCGCAACTTGATGGTTTCATTACTTGGGCAGATTCGGCTTGCTGGGGATGCAGAAAAAGGTGTTAGTTTTAATATTCCTGATGGTGCATTTTATATACTAGTAAACATCGAGAATTTGCTAAATGTGCCTCTTTCTGGGGAAAAATTGGTAGTTAAGGACGCTGTTTCGCTTGCAAAACTACTACTTGAGAAAACACTAGTTGCAGTTGTTCCAATGGACAGTTTCAAAATTGCGAACCACATCCGTTTTTCCTACGCGCTGAGTAAAGAAGACATCACCGAAGGCATAAATAGAATCATCAAGTTTATTGGAGAGCAGTAGTGCCAGAAAGGCCTGTACGCCCAATTCGTTCATTTGTAAATCGCGAAGGTCGTTTAAGCAAACACCTTGAGAACGCTTGGAATGACATGCACAAGGAATATGTATCAAATGGTTTAAAACCACTAAATGCACTTTTTGATGTACAAGCAGCGGATAATACAAAGCAGCGGTTAGTTGTAGAAATTGGATCTGGACAAGGTAATCAAGTCGTTCATGCAGCAAAACTTGAGCCAGATACGAATTTTGTCGCAATTGAGGTATACAAAACTGGAGTTGCACATACATTATATTTGATGAATACACAGCAAGTTACGAATGTTCGGATTATACAGGCAGATGCATATGAACTTTTTGCAAATAACTACTTTTCTGCACAGGAACCAGCGATTGACGAGCTGTGGACTTTTTTTCCAGATCCTTGGCCAAAGAAGAAGCATAAAAAACGCAGGTTGATCAATGAGAATTTCAAAGCACTAGTTTTGCAATCACTAGTAGTTGGTGGTATTTGGCGAATTGCAACTGATTGGGAAGATTATGCTAATTCAATTTTAAAAATTCCAGATATAACAGCAAGTGAACGATTTTCCAACCGCTTAGTGACCAATTTTGAACAAAAAGCAAAGGATGCAAACCGAATGGTTTACGACTTCGTGGTGCAAAATAATCTTTAATCGTTCACTTTTAACTGTTCCATAATGTCTTCATCCATGATTCTACATGTTCAGGATTGCGTGGAATTTCTGCACTCAAATTACGAGCACCGTCATCTGTGATAAGAATATCATCTTCAATTCTGATGCCAATTCCCCGAAACTCGCGCGGAACTAGCATATCATCATGTTTGAAATAAAGTCCAGGCTCAATTGTAAAAACCATGCCTGGTTTCAAAACTCCATCCACATATTCAGCTTTTCGTACATCTGCACAGTCATGAACATCAAGCCCAAGATGATGAGAAGTTCCATGACACATCCAGCGCCTATGTTGTCCACCGTTCTCACTAAGAGCTTCTTCTAAACTGACCTTCAAGATGCCTAAATCTATAAGCCCTTGAGCAATTACGAGCATCGCAGCATCATGCACACTACCGAATGTATTACCTGGCTTCGCTTGACGAAATGCAGTATTTGCAGCATCTAGCACAATATCATAAACTTTCCGTTGCCAAAATGAAAATTCACCTGAAATTGGCAAGGTTCTAGTAATATCTGCGGTGTACAACGAGTCCATCTCAACTCCCGCATCTAGTAGTAAAAGTTCACCAGTATGCAAAATACCTGTATTACGAATCCAGTGCAGCGTGGTCGCATGTTCTCCAGATGCAACAATTGACTCATATCCCACTCCATTGCCCTTGGATAATGCTTTTGCAGCGAAAACTCCTTCAACTGCCTTCTCAGAACGAGGTTGCTCTCTTAATTTAGGAATAGAACGAACTACATCCTCAAAGCCCTCTCTTGTAGCTTCTACTGCATTTTCTAGTTGTTGAATTTCCCACCGATCTTTAATCAACCGCAACTGCGCACACGCTTCTAGCAGCTTTTTATCACTACTGCTCTCTGAGATTATGCGCGTTTTTGCAAGAATGTCAATCTTTTTCTTCAATGCCTCTTTTAGCTCAGACTTTGGTAATACACGAATTCCAGTAGTAGCTTCAAACATCGCAAGTGAAGGTTTTTTCCCAATCCAGAACTCTCCATACCTAGTAGATTTGTAAAACTCATCAGTTGTTCTATCTTTCATCGGTTCAATATAAAGTGTACAAAGGTGCGTGTACATTTTCTTTTTAGATGACTTTTCATGAACAACAACTGGCTCAAACATCAAAACAGCACCAGGTTCATAATCCATACCTAGCCCAGTAAGATGCGCAAATGCAGAGTGTGGACGGAATTTGTAATCAGTATCATTTGCTCGCACCTTCAAATCACCTGCAAAAATCATCAACCTATCATGTGGAAATCGCTTACTCAAGTTTTTGCGTCTAATTGCCGAAAACTGCTTCTCTGGGATGAAATCGAGCATTTGGCTAGCACTTTCCTCCCAGTTGCTCGTCATAAACTGTTCAAATGCTGCAGAATTGGGCTGCCTACTTCGCGATTGAGGATTTTGGTTCTTCTTCTTAAACAAAAATATCACACTACCTTTCTAGTTATACAACAGATCACTATATTCATCATGCCTAGCAAGAAACTTCTGAATATACGGACATCGTACATATACTTTTTGATTATGTTCACGGATATAAGAAAAAACCAAGCGCAGCATATTTTGAGCAACATGCATTCCCTTCATCTCAGGTTCAACTTCTGTATGATAAAGGTCCAAGTATGCAGGACGATTGATGTAATAAACATGACCAACCTTCCTTGTGCCTGAAAATGCGTCAAATGTTGAATCTTCCGAGTTGTTGACTAGTGTAAGTTCCATCAGAGGTCCCTCGAAAGTGGTACAAATCTGCAATAATGTAACTGTGCAGAAACTGCAACTTCTGCAGTAATTCCACCGCGGTTTTTAGCAACTATAATATCTGCTTCACCAGGTCTTGCTTTTGCAGGATCATCATCCTTGCTGTGATACATTTCTTCTCGGTGAACAAATAGTACAATATCTGCATCTTGCTCAATTGCGCCAGATTCACGCAGATCTGATAGTTGCGGGCGCTTATCTTGACGCTGTTCCGATCCACGATTAAGCTGTGCAATTGCAATAATTGGGATATTAAGTTCTTTGGCTAGTAGTTTAATTTTGCGCGAAAGACCCGCAACTTCTTGTTGACGTGATTCATCTTTCCCACCCGATGACATCAACTGCAAGTAATCAATAATCACCAACCCTAAACCTGTATTAGAACTAGCAAGTCGTCGGCATTTTGTTCGGATTTGCATCATGGACATATTCGCGGAGTCGTCTATAAACAGCGGTGCAGAATTTCCATCAGCATCCACCAATCTGTTTTCAAATGCCTCAATGCGCTGCCACTCCATTTTATCCAGATTACCACGTCTCAACTTGCTGTGATCAACCGCGTTTTCTGCACTCAACAGGCGCATAACTATTTCTGTGTAGCTCATTTCAAGGTTGAAGATTATAGTTGAGATGTTTTTGCGAATTGTTGCATTTCTCGCAATATCAAGCGCAAGTGTTGACTTTCCAACACCTGGTCGAGCAGCAACCACCACCATTTGCCCACCTTTAAGACCGTGCAATATTTCATCAAGTTGTCGTATACCAATTGGAACACCATTCATTTGGTCCGAATTCTTCGTTTCTTCAATGACCATTTTCGTAGGCCCAATTAAATCCACTAGTCGGCGCAAATCTGATGCATTGGAGTTTTCCGAAAGTTCATAAGTTTCATTTTGCGCGATGTTAATGGCATTTTCAACATCATCTTGCGCTAAATACCCCAACTGCTCAATTTTTGCACCTGCTCGGATAATTTTGCGCATAGTGGACTTCTTGTGCACAATGCCTGCATAATGCGAGATGTTCGCAGTACTGGGTGTTTGCTCAACTATTTCGTGGATCGCTAAAGCACCACCAATCTTTTCCAGTTCTCCCCTATCGCTGAGTGCATCAGAAACAGTTATTGCATCTACTGGTAGACCATCCGCGAACAGATCAATTTCTGCTTGAAATAGAGTTGAATATGCTGGAAAATAAAAATCATCAGCATCAAGAATATCTATAACATCTGCAAACGCATTAGAATTTAGCAAAAGACCACCAACCACTGCACGCTCAGCATCCAGATCTTGTGGAGGAACTCTTGTATCAAACTCGCTAAGATCTACCATATTCCTACTTATAACGGTAAGTAATGCGCCCTTTTGTTAAATCGTATGGAGTCATTTCAACTAGAACACGATCATTTGGCAAAATACGTATATAATGTTGCCTCATTTTCCCAGACACATGCGCAAGAATCACTTTATCATTGTCAACAAGCGATACCTTAAACATAGCATTAGGTAAAGCTTCTAAAACTATGCCCTCAATTTCAATTAAACCTTCTTTTACCATATTATCTCATTATACCACACTAACTAGCAATTGTCAAGTCGTTAAATATGCGACTGCATCCGCGTGCGAAGTAGGACACCCAAATGGTGTATAATATAATTGTGCAGTTACAGTTTAATATATGGACACTTGTTGCGTCCCTTGCTTATTGCGCGCTCATGGTGATTATAGGTGTTGTTGGATTTAGGAGAACGAAGACAACTGATGACTATATTATCGGAGGGCGTAGTCTAGGTGCGTTTATTGGTCCGCTAGTTCTAATAATCCTCTACTGGAAACAAGTGACTAAGATGGGTGCCGTTGCTGGGATTATAACAGGTGGAATAACTGTACTAGTGTGGAAATATCTCCCAATTCTACCAGAGTTGTATTCACTAGTGCCTGGAATTATAACAGGTGGAATAACTGTACTAGTGTCAAAATTATCCGAACCAGAAAGTATACAGGTGATCAATGCGTAAAACCACAAGAAAGTTGATGCTAAAAGATGTTCCAGTTGGCGGTAACTCACCAATAACTGTTCAAAGCATGTGCACGATAAAAACGCACGAAGTTGATAAAACGCTTGCTCAAATTGAAGAGTTGTATAAAGCAGGTTGCGATATAATCCGAGTTGCAGTTCCAGGCAGTAAAGATGCTGCGGCACTCCATGAACTAGCGGAAAAATCCCCAATTCCTGTAGTTGCAGATATTCATTTTCAGTCGTTGTATATATTTAAGGCGCTTGAAGCTGGAGTTGCTGGAGTTCGCGTAAATCCCGGAAATATTAAGAAGTTTGATGATAAACTACAAGATATTGTAGTTGCCGCAAAAATGAACAACATTCCACTTAGAATTGGTGTAAATGCAGGTTCTTTAGATGACGAAATTCTTGAAAAATACGGCAGAAAAGCAACCGCAAGTGCACTGGTTGAGTCTGCTATAAAAGAGGTCTCGCTTTTTGAGAGTTACAGTTTTTACGACTTTGCAATTTCAGTTAAACATCATGATGTAAATACAACAATTGAGGCATACACTAGGCTTAGCGAGTTAGTTGATTATCCTCTGCACCTTGGAGTTACTGAGGCTGGACCTCGATTTCAGGGCACTATAAAGTCTGCAGTTGCATTTGGGGCACTACTAAAAAGTGGAGTTGGAGACACAATTCGGGTAAGTTTAACAGACAACCCGATTGAGGAGGTGCGCGTTGGGCGCGAGATTTTAATGTCACTTGGATTGAAAAATAGAGAACTGGAAATTATCAGCTGTCCAACATGCGGAAGAATTGAAACAGATGTAATCAAGTTAACGAGCAGAGTTGAATCTGCACTTCAAAATCATGTTGGACTTGGCACGAAACCTCTTAAAATCGCGGTGATGGGTTGTCTTGTAAATGGTCCTGGAGAAGCCAGAGATGCAGACATTGGAGTTGCTGGTGGTAAAGGAAAGGGTGACATTTTTGTGCGCGGAAAAGTGGTCAAAACAGTTACAGAAGACGAAATAGTCCCGCAACTGCTCAAATTAGTTGATGAATTTTTTGACAACTAGTTTTATATAGCTGAAAGAATATCTGCACCAATTTGTGTTGTTGAACGACCTCTCGCTGTTGAATATGCCTCAATGTCCTTACTAACTGCATCGCGTATTTTAGCACCGAATTCATTATGCCCAAGATGTTCAAGCAGAAGAGCAGCAGAAAGTATTGCCGCACGCGGATCTGCCAAATTCTGCCCAGCAATATCTGGTGCACTACCATGTACTGGCTCAAACATGGACGGATTTTTACCAGATGCATCAATATTTCCTGATGCTGCTAAACCAATTCCTCCCGAAACTGCACCTGCCTCATCTGTAAGAATATCGCCGAACAAGTTGTCAGTCACAACAACATCAAATCTCTGCGGATTAGTAACCATGAAGATAGTTGCAGCATCAATATGAAGATAATCAACATCAACATCTGGGAATTCCTTACCAATTTCATCAACAATTCTACTCCAAAGACCACCAGCATTAACTAAAACATTATGCTTATGCACAAGTGTCAACTTATTGCGCCTCTTTTTCGCCAACTGGTAGGCATACCGAACTGTTCGCTCAACTCCGTATGCAGTGTTTACAGAAACTTCAGTTGCAACTTCATGTTCAGTGCCCTTTCGCAAAGTGCCGCCCTGTCCGCAATAAAGTCCCTCAGTTCCTTCACGAACTATTACAAAATCAACTGCTCCTTTTTCCAAAACCGCATCAGACAACGGGCTAGTTACACCTTGCTGAACACTAGATGGACGCAAGTTAATAAAGTGGTCAAGCTCAAAGCGAAGTTTTAACAGCAACCCTCGCTCAAGAACACCAGAAGGAATACTAGGATCACCAACTGCACCGAGCAATATAATATCGCACTTGCGGATTTCATCAAGTGTTTCATCATTGAGGACTTCGCCAGTTGCTTTAAACCGCTCAGCACCAAGCTCAAAGTAGACCTCTTCAAACTCAATCTGCCCATTTGAAACAGCTTTTAGTACATCAAGAGCAATTGGTGTTACTTCTTTTCCAATTCCATCTCCTGGTATAACTGCCAACTTATACTTGGTAACCATTTACTTCAACCCTCACTTATCTGCCTATCTTGAAGCACTACCCTCTGTGTAGTCATCACTTCCTGAACGCCATGAATACATTTTGCGCAATTTTGCACCTACAGCCTCAATTGAGTGTTCCTCGCCTTCTTTCCTCAACTTCTTGAACTCTGGCGCACCTTTGTCCTGGTCTTCAATGAATCTAGCAGCAAATGAACCGTTTTGTATATCAGCAAGCACATCTTTCATAGCTGCCTTAACAGAAGGGTTGATAACGCGAGGTCCAGAAATATAATCACCATACTCTGCAGTATCAGAAATTGACCAGCGTTGTTTTGAAATACCACCTTCTACTATTAGGTCTACAATTAACTTCAGCTCATGGCACACCTCAAAATATGCAATTTCTGGTTGATAACCAGCTTCTACAAGTGTTTCAAAGCCGTACTGTATCAATTTAGAAACTCCACCGCATAAAACTGCTTGTTCTCCAAACAAATCTGTCTCAGTCTCCTCCTTGAACGTGGTTTTTATTCCGCCTGCTCTTAACCCGCCAATGCCTTTCGCATATGCAAGTGCAGTTTTTTCAGCTTGTCCAGATGCATCCTGCTCAATGGCCCAAACAACTGGTACTCCCCTGCCGCTTTGAAATTCCCTACGAACTGTATGACCAGGACCTTTTGGAGCAACCATGAAAATATCATGTGTAGAACTAGGCTTGATGTAACCAAACCTGATGTTAAAACCGTGCGCAAATGCTAATGCAGCACCTTCTTTCAGGTTCGGTTCAACTTCATCAGCAAATAACCTGCGCTGGACTTGATCAGGTGCTAGAATCATCACGATATCTGCAATTTTCACACTCTCCGAAACGCTCAGGACCTTCAACCCCTGCTCAGATGCTTTTGCTGCAGATGGTGATCCATCACGCAAACCTACTACAACAGAAACTCCAGAATCGCGCAAATTTAATGCATGCGCATGTCCCTGTGATCCGTAACCAATTATAGCTACGACTTTACCAGCTAGAACACCTAAATCCGCATCTTTATCATACCTAATATCAACCATAATCTGCTCCTTAAATTCATGTCCTTATATTATACCACACCCCCTATGACATTTTCAAGTTGAGTAGATTCAGCAAAATCAACGATGAAGAAGCAAAAATCAACATCCGCGATATAATAGGGAATCCTAAGTTATCTATAAGATTTCTACTGCTAAAATTGTGGTAGAATTACAAAAAAAAGAGTAGAAGTGGAGTTGTATAGACTTTAAGAAAGGACAATAAGATGAATATACAACAACATAATAGTGCGGAATATAACAGTACAAGGATTACTTTTTTGCGCGGACTATTTGCGCTCGTGGTAGTATTCTCCTTCGTTTTTGCAGGTAGTAGTAATTATGCTTATGCTAGTAAAACAGGCGGTAAAACAGCTGAAGGTGATGTTAATACGGAACTTCGTGAAGAATTCTACCCCTTGAATTTCCCAGGAGTCCACCCAGTGTACGTTCCTAGTGAGACAGAAGAAAGTATAACTAGATTAGAAGAAAAGCACGGAATTAAAGTACCAGATTTATTAAGAGATATATATGCAAAAAGAGTAGATATTGAGAAACTTGGATATATAGGAAAAGCAGAAGGTGAAATTTTAGTGAGCGTGTTTCCTTGCTTGTCTAAAAGTGATAAA
>JAIRWY010000046.1 GCA_031268675.1 Candidatus Ancillula glyptotermitis
GTATACTCTTGCATATTCTGGATCTGTTACTCCCCATGTTTCATCAGCAACAATTCTACCCTTAAACGGAAAACCATCATTTTCTAATTTTATATCATCATCAGTTTTTGGAAGTTCTAGAGTGAATCCCTTTTCTTTCATACACTTCTCTTTATGTAAGTTTTCCGCTTTGAGCTGGAGATCAAACCAACCGTTCGTACCTTCGTTAAAATAGCGTGCAAAAAATTCTACCCAATTATTGTTATCTTGATTCTTTTGATCTTTGACCGCATCTGATGTTTGTGTGGAAGATGAACTTTCAGTATTTCCTGAATAAGGCTCTGATTCTTGCTTATCTTTTGTACACGAAGAAAACGAAAGTACCAGTACTAGTGTAAATAACAAAAGTACTGGTTTCCGCAATGTCATAACTTTATTCATGAGTTATATGATTATCCTTTAGGTGGGAAATCAGTTGGACATGTATCTGATGGAACCAGACCATAACCATTTGGCACAAGAACCTGATCAGTTCCAGCAGGAACCATATATGTTATGGAAGAGTAGCCCTTAACACCTGTTTTTTTATCAACTGATTTTAACCACCAACCAGTTTTAATATTTGTACTTGGCATCGCCAATATATCTCCAGCAGTAGCAGCACATGAAGATCTCCAACGATGTCCCACATATCCAATACCTACAGACGTTGCAGCTAATCTTCCACTTGTTTTTATGTGTAGAGCATCTTGGTAGTCACCTACTCTGATGTCTGGATACGTTGATGCACCTGCAACAGCAATTCCAGTGCCAAGCAATAGAGCTGACATCGCTGATGCTGATATTATCTTTCTGAACTTATTCATATTTTCCCCTTTTACTAGTTGAATATCATGTTCTACTTAGCATTATAGCATACAACTTTAAGTTTGTCAAGTGCATACTATAACTTCTTTAAGTGATGTGCTAGTTATTAGCAACTAGTTCTGGGTTTTTCGCAAGTGTAGAATGTTTTCTGCTATATAAGAAGTAGAATGCTATACCAACTGCAAAGTACACCAAAAATCGAAGCCAAGTACCAATAGATAGGTTGATAGCTAACCAGATTGAAAGTACACCAGAAAGAATCGGAAGAACTGGGCAAAATGGAACTCTAAATGAATCTGATTTTTCGTAGTCAGGACCTTGATTTTTCCGCAGTACAAGAATAGCAAACGAGACCAATATGAATGCGCAGAGTGTTCCTATATTCGTCATTTCTTCAAGTTCTTCAACCCTCGTAAATGCTGCAACTCCCGCAACCGCAATTCCAACACCAATTTGAATGTATATAGGTGTTCCTCTTTTTGAGGTTCTTGAAATACTTCTGGGGAATAATCCATCACGTGACATTGCAAAAATCATCCTCGCAAGCCCCATCATGGATATTAAAACTACTGTGGTAAGTCCAAAAAATGCACCAAATGAGGCGATTGCTCCAATTCCATTATCTCCTTTTATCTCAAATGCTGTGGCTAATGAAATTGTTTCATCTTGATGCATTAACTGGAACGCCTCAAAATCTGCGCGGTTGACCATTCCAGCAGTAACAATTGTTGTAAGAATATAAAGTGTGGAAACGATAAGTATACCAGAAAGTAGCCCTAGCGGCATATTCTTCTTCGGATTAACAGTCTCTTCTGCAACAGATGCGGCACTATCAAAACCAACAAATGCGAAGAAAATAATTGCAGCACCTGAAAATATACCCATAATTCCAAAATGTGTAGGTTGCTGTCCTAGTAGAAAACTAAATAGCGATTCGTGTTCAAGACCTCCAGTTTTTATCACCTCATAATCTGGTATAAATGGCGTTAAATTGGAGAAGTTGAAATACCTAAAGCCCATAATAACAATGAACAGAATAACACACACTTTTAGTAAAACGAAGGCCCCAGCGGTTCTTGCGGAGAATTTAGTGCCCATTATTAACATAATCGTAAATATTATAATGCCTAGTATTATTGCCCAGTCAAAAGTTACTGAACCGATAGTTACGCGATTAGATAGATTGATGCCTAGTAATTTAAGCCCCGTATAGAGGTATACAGACCAATATTTTACTACAACTGATGCTAGCATGAATAACTCCAAGATGACATTCCAACCGATTATCCATGCAAAAATCTCACCTAGTGATACATATGCAAAAGAATAAGATGAACCAGCGACAGGAATAACTGTAGAAAATTCTGCGTAGCACATAACTGCTATTAAGCATATTGCAGCGGCGATAATGAACGAGATAATTGCTGCAGGTCCAGTTTGATTTACAATAACCTTTGCACCAATTGAGAAAATACCTGCACCAACAGCAACGGACACACCAAGCATTGCAACATCAAACCATTTCAGGTTTCTTTTTAATGAACGCTCTTTGTCCATTTTAATGTCTCCAAGTACATGCTCAACAGATCTCTTGCGAAATATCTTCATCACTTTATTATACCACATGTTTATGTTAATTTTAGGTTAAGTTTGGATTGCGATTATCTTATTTCATGATGGACAAAACTACAATACAAGTCTTTTTTTATTCAGGGGATGTACATACAAAAACTTCTTCTGGAGCAAATCCAGGTGGTTTTATAACCTAGACCTTCATTAAGGCTATTTATAAGCATGTGGTTTGATTTAAGGTGCTTATGTGTGTTATATACATGTACTATTTTGAAGAGGGAAAACAGGCTTTTTTTAGACTTCATGATGTATGCAAAATGTCATAGGCATGTGGTATAATGAAAATATGAAGTTAGAATGCTTGTGGAAAAAAGATGCAGTTCAAAGTGATGTTGACTTGGAGTTGGCGCACTTGGACTTGTCAGAAAAGGTACGTTCTCCACTGGATGATTCATCACCTATTGCACCCGATCCTCTGATTGTTCTACTGCATGGATATGGATCCAACGAGTTTGATTTACCTGGCGTTGCAGAAGCACTTGGATTGCACTTGAACTGGGTTAGTATACGTGCACCTTTGTTATTAGATGAATTCACAGGCGGATTTGCATGGTTCAACTCACCGATTAAGGACAACATTGACGAATTGATGTCCGCTGCTGCTGAGAATAGTGAACTGATTGAAAAATGGCTAGAAGAGCAAAAGAACTGTGGACGAATTCAGCAGAATCAGAAATTTATCTTCATTGGATTTTCGCAAGGTGCTGTTCAAGTGACGCATTTGCTAACCCGCAAGTTTTTGCAACCACATATACACTGCGTTGTCGCACTCAGTGGATATTTACCATTTTCTAGTGATTTTAAGGCATCTGGAACTAGTCAAATTAAGGTGTTCCATGGTTATGGACTTGCAGATAACATTGTTACTTCAAACTACAGTGAAAAAGTTTCTACATGGTTTAGTGATAATACAATATCAGAAAACCGGTCATATTCTGGACTTACACACGCAATCTCTGAACAAGAACTTATGGATATTAAGAAGTTCATTACTTCATCTAAAACTTACAAGGTATAAGTTTGGACAAGTCATATGGAGTTTCTTGATAAACATAGTCAATCCAGTTACCAAAAAAAAGTGAAGCTGTTGCTCTCCAAGAAAATTGCGGAGTTTCCATATAATCATCATTTGGGTAGTAGTTGCGCGGAATTTTTGCATTTATTCCACGTCTCAAATCTCTACGGTATTCAGTATCAAGCGTCTCTCGGTCGTACTCCAAGTGGCCCAAAATGTAGGTTTTGTGCATATGCGGTGTGGTCAAAATAGTTGCTGAAGTCTCTGGAGAATCCACAAGTGTGATTAACTTACCTTGTTCAACTAACTCATTTAGTTGTTGCGGATCTGGCATTGTGTACCTTGAGTGCGGAATGTTAAATACATCATCAAAACCGCGCGTTAACCGATTCATTCTACACTTAGTGTGTTGAAAAATACCAGAAATTTTTTCAGACAAGTTTACCTTCTCAACTCCAAAGTCAACATATAATCCAGCGGCTGCACCCCAACAAATGAAAAGTTCTGCGAAGACATTATTACTCGCCCAGTTGATGACTTTTACTAATTCGTCCCAATAATCCACTTCTTCAAATGCAAGTTGTTCTAAAGGTGCACCTGTAATAATTATAGCATCAAACTTCTTGTTGATAATGTCGTTAAAATCTACATAAAAGCGGTCTAAATGTTCAGCTTCATACTTCACATTATGTGTAACCGTTCGCAAAAAATATGATTCAATTTGAATAGATGAATTTGAAAGAAGTCTAAGAAGTTGTACTTCTGTATCCACTTTTGCTGGCATTAAATTCATGATGATTACCTGAAGTGGGCGAATATCCTGCGTAACTGCACGCATATGCGTAAGAGTTGCAATTCCTTCTTCTCCTAGTCGGTGTGCAGCAGGAAATTGAGCAGGCAGTCGAATAGGCATTGAACTCCTAACATCCTAGTAGTTCCAAAGCGAAGAAACTCTGCAGTTCGTCAATTGCAACCCGCTGTTGTTCCATTGTGTCGCGGAAACGAACCGTTACTGAATTATCATCAAGCGATTCAAAGTCATAAGTAACACAAAAAGGTGTTCCAATTTCATCTTGTCGACGATATCTGCGACCAATTGCACCTGCATCATCATATTCAACATTCCAAAACTGCCGCAAATTGCTAGCAACTTCTCTTGCATTGGGGCTCAGTTGTTCACTACGGCTCAGAGGTAAAACTGCAACTTTCACAGGGCTGAGGCGAGGATCTAACCGCAAAACAACACGTTTATCAACACCACCTTTTGAGTTAGCAGCTTCGTCCTCATCATATGCATCAAGTAGAAATGCCATCAAACTTCTTGTTAAACCTGCGGCAGGCTCAATGACAAACGGCGTATATTTCTCACCCTCAAACTTATTTTCCGCCAGTTGTTTTCCACCATTAGGGTTATTGAACACCAAATCTTTTCCAGAATGTTTACTGTGCGTGGTCAAATCAAAATCTGTTCGATTCGCAATGCCTTCAAGTTCTCCCCATAAACTACCTTGAAATTCAAACTTGTACTCAATATCAACTGTGCGTTTAGAGTAGTGGCTTAATTTCTCCTTAGGATGTTCAAAAATGCGCAAGTTATCTGGAGTTATACCGAGATTTGTGTACCAATTAAGGCGTTGTTCAATCCAGTATTCATGCCATTTTTCATCTTCACCAGGTTTTACGAAGAACTCCATTTCCATCTGCTCAAACTCCCTTGTGCGGAAAATAAAGTTACCAGGTGTAATTTCATTACGAAATGATTTACCAATCTGTCCAATCCCAAACGGTGGTTTAATACGAGATGCTCCCAAAATATTGGAGAAATTGATAAAAATTCCTTGTGCAGTTTCTGGACGCAGATACTGCAAACCATCCTCATTTTCAACAACACCAAGATGAGTTTTTAACATCATGTTGAAATCTTTTGGCTGAGTCCAATTACCTTTTGTTCCACAATTTGGACACACAATCACACTTGCATCTACAGGCGGTTTATTATGCTTGGATTCATATTGTTCTTCAAGATGGTCAAACCGAAACCTCTTGTGGCAACTTGTACATTCAGTTAGCGGATCGTTGAAAACACCAACATGTCCAGATGCAATCCAAACCTCACGCGGTAAAATAACAGAAGAGTCCAGTCCAACCACATTCTCCCTTGACTGCACCATGTACTTCCACCACTGGCGCTTAATATTTTCTTTTAGTTCAACACCAAGTGGTCCGTAATCCCAAGCAGAACGAACACCACCATAAATATCACCACATGGAAAAACGAAACCACGCCTCTTCGCTAGGCTTATAACATTGTCGAGCTTAGTTGCCATACCGTCTCCTTAAACATATACTCCTGATTCTAGTATAGCACATTTTCTAGTACAAAGTTGAAGGACATCGCAAGTATTTTGCCCATATTATTTCTTTTAGTTCATTATTTCAAGTATAGGTTTTATCTTGTTCAGTTCTATCTTTTTGCAACCTTTCTTCATCTGCTTTCTCCTGATTTGTGTCATTAAAAGTTGCACCCCAAGTATCAGCATCAAAACTCGCAGTTTTTACCTCTAAAAATTCAAATGAACCATCAGCTAATGTTCGACGAGCATCAAAACCATGTTTTTCTGTGTTAATATGTGTAAAATTGAGATATTTTGCGGCAATACTATCGCGTACTTCATTCATAAAAGTATCAGTATCACCTTTACTATATTCTTCTTGAAGTCTACTAACACTTTGAAAAACATCAAGACTTTTAATCAAAAATGTTTCATTAATCAATTGAAAATTTCCCTTACTTAGTAAATTGCTCATAATTCTCCTACTCTTATAATTTTAAAATCTTTATCAAAATGTAGTTTATTTTTCACAACATTTAAGCGATGTATCATTAATTGATCAACCGTTGGCTCAATCTTATTGTTAATTGCAAACTTATATTGTTCTGTATCCTTTGAGATTTTTTCATCCAATTGTGACAAGTAAAAGTAGTGATTTTTGCCGTCTTCACAATTTATTTCCATAACGGCTTGTCCTGTTGTCCCAGACCCTGCAAAAAAATCTAAAATTCGAGCATTATCTTTTCTATTTGTTGAAATACGAATGAGATGCTTTATAAGTTCAACAGGCTTTGGTGTATCAAATAGATTGCGTAAACCCAATTTGTTAAGATCGTTTGTACCATGTCGTGAATAAAAATCAAGAATTGATGAAACATTATCACAAGCATCTTTCAAATAATGGATTTCATAAGGTCTATTGCCTTTAAAATGTAGTTTATTTTCATTATGAAGCTTAATAATTTTTTTAGGTGATGACCATTTTCTCGTTCTGAGTGCTGGAAGTTTTAGATTTATTTCTTCAATTACCAATTCAGCTGGTGTACCTGGAACAGATAGGTCTTTTGGAAAGAAAATTTCGCCTTTTTTATCAACAGTTGAATAATTGTTCAGCCAAGTAATGCCTTTTTTGTCCATATAATCAGCATTTAGTTTAGCAAGTAATTTTTCGGCACTTTTTTTACCTGAAAACTGAAACTCTTTCTTCACTTTATTGGAGATATCTTTAATCATTGGGGCATCATTGGGGTTATTCAGTCGCTTTATCTGAAATTTTTTAAGTTGCTTCTTATCTTTTGCGTAACTAACAACATATTCATGAATTGTATTTATATGAGTTGAATTTGAACGAACTGCTTGCTTTGTTATAAAAATACCTAGAAAGTTATTTTTACCAAAAATATCATCACAAGTAATTTTCAGCTCATAAAGTGAACTATCATCTATTGAGATAAAAATAACACCATCATTATTTAGAATAGTTTTTGCGAATTTCAATCGCTCAGACATAAAACTAATCCAGTCATCAGCCGTACGCTTATCGTTATATGAGAATTTATTACCAGTATTATATGGTGGATCAATATAAATTACATCAAATTGAGCAAAATTACTCTTCAAGTCTCTAAGGAATACTATGTTATCACCGATTGCAATAGTGTTTTCAGGCTGAGAATATTTAAGATTTAGAAAACCATCAAGGTTCTGAATAGAACAACTACTCTTTTGAACTGAGCTAGAAGCGCGTTTAATTGCTCTAATCATTTTACTCTCCTGTTGCTTGAGCAATTTTGCAATCTATCGTTTCGTGACCGTCCATAATATAAGCCACAGAAATCTTTTCTTTGGTCTCCAGTTCTGATCTAATCACATTTTTTACCATACAGTACCATTATAGCATAGTAATACCACAACCTGAATACACATACCTATTAAAACCTCATGAATTGTGTGTAATAAGATGGTTTGCGCAACCAGCAACCGCAATCCAAGTAGCGTGGTTTGTTTTCAAATCACACCTTCTCCTCCTGGTCTAGTGCGTGCATTTGCTTGCGCACAAATCTAGCGGCGTAATGCAAGTTTTTGCATTACACGGTTTTTGTGCGCCTGTGTTTGCTGGTCCCAGTGAACTTTATCAGAGTGATTTATAAAATAAATCACACCTTCTCCTCCTAGTGCTTGCACGCGCTAGTCACAAGTTCAATTGCACGATTTGTTTACAAATTACGCGGTCTGTTTGTGCACTCGTATGCCCCACAACTTGCAGTTTATCAGTGTGATTTGCCTTCAAATCACGCAGCTTCCGTGCACCTGCAATATCTACACTAGCGTCAAACAGCGTAATGCCTTGCATTACACCATTTTCCTGCGCGCTCCCACAAATCCAGCGCCAACCAACAACATCAACAACATAACTAGCCCAAGAACATTAGCAGGAACACCAGTTTGTGCAGTACCTATTGTGCTTGCATTGTTTGTGCTAGGGTTTATTGGGTTTGTAGGTGTGCTAGGTGTATTTGGATCAACAG
>JAIRWY010000047.1 GCA_031268675.1 Candidatus Ancillula glyptotermitis
ATTGTAGATTTAGAGTTCATTCAACCTACTTAGATGGATGAAAAATATATCATAGGGCGGACATTCCGTAATGTTAAAACGTCTAATAGGGCGGACATTCCGTAATGTTATTCACAGTACCTCGTGCGCGCATGATAAAAAACGTCGACTACTACTTTAGGTTCATCAACCTCACTCCAGTACATGGTAAAACTATACCACACTTTGAATTTGCTGTCAACTTGCTGTGGCAACGAGATGCTTCAAAGAGATACTTCAAAGCGTGTAGAGGTATTTGCGTAGTATTATCGTAATGAGTAGGCAGTGGTAGGTATGTAATATCGGTGTTCAATGCAAAATACGAATTTGGTACTTGCAAACACGTTCTGCATGTGGTATAATAGAATATGTAAGCTAAAAGTTTTTAGAGGAGAGGAAGTGTTGAGTATGGAAATAATAATAAGTGGTCGTCATACATATGTACCTGAGGCGTTTAGGAAAACTGCCAATGAGAAATTGAAAAAAGTTGAATTATTTTCACCAAAAATCGATTCTATAAAAGTTGAGGTTTCGCATGAAAATAATCCTAAGTTGTCTGAAGTCAGATTGCGTGTGGAAATAACAGTGTATGGCTTGGGTCCTGTAATTCGTGCTGAGTCTGCTGCTTCTGAAGCTATTGCTGCTTTAGATCTTGCAGTTGACAAATTATCAGAAAGATTGCGTCGTAATCATGATAAAGTGAGCGACCATAGAAATTATTCAGACTCCTCGATTAAGGCAAAAGATAGAGATGCTGGTAGTAGTTTTAATCCAAAAGATCTGGAAAGTGAACTCAAGCATAATGCAGAACTTGCTAAGACATTTAGCTCATTAGAAGGCTTTGGTGCAAATGCAACTTCTGATCCATCTGCACTTGAAGCTCGCCTTGCTGTTGGAGAAAGTGTTGAAGCTCGTTTAGGCGAAACTCCACTAGTAATTCGTAGAAAAGTGCATGCTGGTGAGAAGTTAAGTATTGGTGAGGCACTTGAAAGAATGGAATTACTTGGACATGATTTTTACCTCTTTATTCATGAATCAACTGGTCGCTGTGCTGTTATGTATAGACGACATGGTTGGAGTTACGGTGTTATTGAGTTAGAATAAAGGAAAGAATGAGTTTTACAGATGTACTAAATAAAGTACTACGAGTTGGTGAAGGAAGAATTGTCAAGCAACTGTCCACTTTGGCTGAACAAGTTAATGCTTGCGAAGTTGGTTATGAAGGCATTGAGGTTTCAAAGTTCAAGGAGTTTACTCTGGATTTCAAGAAACGGTATTGGGGTGATACTTGGGAACAGTATTATGCATACACACGAGGTTTAATCGCATTTGATGCAGATGGAGTGGAAATTTCAGGTCCGAATGCAGAAGATGATATAACTGATGATGACTTTGAGCCACAGGTACTTAGGGAAGAAACTCCACTAGTTCCTGTTAATGGCGAGAGTTTGGAAAATTTGCTACCAGAAGCATTTGCACTTGTGCGTGAAGCGTCCAAGCAGACACTGGGGCAGAGGCATTTTGACGTGCAGTTAATGGGCGGTGCAGCACTTTTCAGAGGTAATATTGCCGAGATGAAGACTGGTGAAGGTAAAACCTTGGTCGCCACACTTCCAGCGTATTTGATGTCCTTAACTGGTCTGGGCGTTCATATAATCACTGTTAATGACTATCTTGCATCGTATCAGAGCGAGCTCATGGGGCGTATTTTCAGACTGCTTGGAATAAGTGTTGGTTGTATAATTTCATCGCAGCGTCCAGATGTTCGTAGAAAGCAGTATAATGCAGATATAACTTATGGCACAAACAACGAGTTTGGTTTTGACTATTTGCGGGATAATATGGCGATGAACAGCAGTGAATTGGTCCAACGCGGTCATAATTTTGCGATTGTTGATGAGGTAGACTCTATTTTAATTGATGAGGCACGAACTCCGTTGATTATTTCAGGACATGCTGGTGGTGATCTCAATGCGCAATACGTTGACTTTGCTAGATTTTCTCGGACACTTGTAAGAGATGAAGATTATGAAGTTGATGAAAAAAAGAAGACAGTTGGTGTGTTGGATTCTGGAATTACAAAACTTGAAGAACACTTAGGAATTGCAAATCTTTATGATTCTGTAAATACGCCCCTGATCCAGTTTATGCAGAATGCAATCCGCGCAAAGGAGTTGTTCGCACGCGATAAGGACTACATTGTAACTGCTGGAGAAGTAAAAATTGTTGATGAACATACTGGACGTGTACTTGATGGTCGTCGTTATAATGAGGGCATGCACCAAGCAATTGAGGCAAAAGAGGGTGTAAAAATTCAAGCAGAAAACCAGACTTTTGCGACTATAACCTTGCAGAACTACTTTCGGCTGTATAATAAGCTATCTGGTATGACTGGTACTGCTGAAACGGAAGCGGCAGAATTCATGGGTACTTATAAGCTTGGAGTAATTCCGATACCAACGAACAAGCCAATGCAGCGAGTTGATCAAAAGGACTTAATGTTCAAAACTTCGCATGATAAATACTTGGCGATTATTGAAGATGTGCGTGAGCGTGCAGAAGTTGGACAACCAGTTTTGCTTGGTACAATTTCTGTTGAAAAGTCTGAAGAGTTGTCTAAAGAACTGAAGAGCGCAGGTATTAAACACAATGTACTGAATGCAAAACATCATGATTACGAAGCCTCAATTGTTGCTATGGCTGGTAGAAAAGGCGCAGTAACTGTTGCAACGAATATGGCTGGTCGTGGTACTGATATTATGCTTGGTGGTAACTGCGAGTTTTTGGCGCGGAATAAATTGCATGAAATGGGACTAAATCCAGAAGATGCACCTGAAGAATATGAACAACAGTGGACATTAACTCTTGAAGAAATGCAAAAGCAGGTGAGTCAGGAACATGATGAAGTCGTTGAACTTGGTGGGTTGTATGTACTAGGTACTGAACGACATGAATCGCGAAGGATTGACAACCAGTTGCGTGGTCGTTCTGGTCGACAAGGAGATCCTGGTGAGAGCCGTTTCTACATTTCGCTTGAAGATGATCTAATGAGGTTGTTTGGTGGTGGACGAGTTGGTCAATTTATGGCGCAGAGTTTTCCTGAAGGTGTTCCAATTGAGAGCAAGTTGTTAACGAATGCGATTGCAAATGCACAGTCACAAGTTGAGGCGCGGAATTTTGAAATACGTAAGAATGTCCTAAAATATGATGATGTCATGAATCGCCAACGAGATGTAATGTACAAGCAAAGACGACGCGTTTTGATGGGCGAGAACCTTGCTGAACAAGTTGGTGTATTTATTGAGGAAGTATTAACTGATGTTATTCAGTCTGAAACTGCGCAAGGTATTAGCGAAGACTGGGATTTTGAGAAGATTTGGCGTGAACTTAAGAATTACTACCCGATTTCAATTACACTTGATGATTTAATTGACAGTTATGGATCAATTCAGGCACTTTCTATTGAAGTTCTAATCTCGGAGATTATTTCTGATGCCAAGATCCAGTATGCAAAACGCGTAGAATTCGTTGGTGATGAACAAATGCGAGCACTTGAAAGGCAAGTTACTTTAACTGTTTTGGACAGGTTGTGGAGAAATCATCTATATGCGATGGATTATCTAAAAGAAGGAATTGGTCTACGCGCAATGGCACAAAAAGATCCGCTTGTGGAGTATACAAATGAGGGTACAAGTCTTTTCAGGCAGATGAATTTGACGATTCATAATGAAATTGTGCAGTTTTTGTTTAACTTGTCAATAGAGAAGCAGGATGAAACTGGTAATACCATCACTTTGAATTCGGACAACCAGATGGTTATAACTTCATTTACTGGACCTGCAGAAGATAGTGCATCACTTGAAGAAGTTGAGAATTCTGAAAATGCTGTCCGACCGCAGATTGTACAACAAGCAGTTTCAAATAAGAAGCTTGCGCGAGAAGCAAATGCGAGTGGTAATAATCCATATGCTGGAACTGCCAAAAACGCGCCTTGTCCGTGTGGAAGTGGAAAGAAGCACAAATTATGTCATGGTCTTGAATAAAGCTACCACCAATAAGCGCCTGAATTTTGCTGGGCGGTCGTTTTTGCCAGTCATGCTTGCACCTATGGCTGGAGTAACAGATGTTGTATATCGGCGAATTTGCCGTACATTTGCTAGGTCTGGTATGCAAGGTGCACAGGTTGAAGATGCGCTAGAACCAGGTTTATTCGTCAACGAGATGGTTGCTGCGCGTGCAATATCTGGACGGATTTCAACTGCTAGACGACATCTGGTATTTGACAGCAGTGAGACATTCCGCTCGATGCAATTATATCCACTTGATGCGTATTATGCTGGTGAAGCTGCGAAAATTGTGTCTGGAGAAAATCTGGCGGACCATATTGACATCAACTTCGGTTGTCCAGTTAGAAAGGTTACTGCAAATGGCGGAGGTAGCGCAATTTGCTGGAAGTTGGATTTATACCGCGAGATAATCAGTGCGATTGTACAAAATGCTGGTGATTTACCAGTAACCGCAAAGTTTAGAATTGGGCTAGATGATGAAAGAATTACTTATCACGAGGCTGGATTGATTGCGGCTGAACTCGGGTGCAAGGCAGTAACTCTTCATGCGCGTACAACCAAGCAGTATTATAGCGGAACTGCCAATTGGGAGCACATCGGGACTCTGAAGAGTGAATTAACTAGTGTATTTGGAGATCTGGTACAAGTTTTTGGAAACGGTGATATTTGGGGCGTTGAAGATGCAAAGAAGATGTTGGAATTGACTTCGGCAGATGGTGTTTGTATCGGGCGTGGAGCATATGGAAGACCTTGGATTTTCAAGGAACTAGCGGAATTTTTTACTACTGGAAAAGTTACTCCATTTCGTCCAACACTAGGTGAGGTTGCCCAAATTATGCTAGAACATTTACGAGAACTAATTAGTTATATTCAGGAACATGACGAGAAGAAGTATGCTCATGAGCAGCTTGCATGTAAATACTTCCGTTCTTTTATCGCGCCGTATTTGAAGGGCTTTCCAATCGGAAGTTCTGCTAAAGTGCAGTTGATGAGCGCAACTAGTTACTACGAGCTTGCAGTTTACTTGGAGAATTTACCGCAGAACTTGGAATATCCAGTGCGCATTGAAAATAAACCGCGCGGTCGGACCAAAGGAACAGCGAGAGTATTTCTTCCGCAAGGATGGCTAGATTCACGAACAGTACTAGATAATTGATGTTGATGATGAGTTCTACCTCTTGCCTTTCCTCTGAATTGCATTTACTAGAGCAATAAATATAGAGGTTGATGCAAAAAATGTTATTAGCACCAAGTTTAGTTCAAAAATTGTAAGTAAATATGAGAAAAAGAAAAGGCACAAAACTGATAAACTATTTGAACAATTACCTGAAATAGTGAAATTTTTATGAAAGTTAATCTAATATTCTTGTCCTGCTTGAGTGTTTTAACGGTTAAAATAAGAATATCTTTTAGTGGAATTCTTTTTGTGCGAGTTATAGTAGTATTTGGAATAAATAAAGTAACGATAATAAATGAACTTAAAAATAAAACAGCACTAAATAAGTATATTAAAAATGATATATGAGCAAATAATACTGCACCAATAAACCCCATGAGCATTGAACTTAGTGAATATACAATATTATTTTTACTTGTAAACTTCTTTATATCAGTAGCTTTAGTTTTAATACCCTTAATATAATACGCGTCCAAAGAGCCAGTAATAGACGCTGCACTAAAACCGTAAATAAACCATGCTAAACAAAGTGTATAAAAGTCTGAGGAAAAATATACGATTATATATGATATAAAAATTGTCATCATTGAGAGCTGGTACATCCTTTTTCCAGAAAAATAGTCAGATAATAAACCAGCTGGAAATTCAAATATGAACAAACTCAACATGTAGAAACTCTGAATTAGCGCTATACCTGGTATATCTACACCTTTTTCAAGAAATATCAGTGTAAGCACTGCATGCGGTAAAACTTTTCCTGAATTATACAAGAAGATGCTCAAAAAATAGACAAAATACTTCTTTGTATACAGCATTATGTTTATATACCAGAGTTAGATGTGGGATTACTAAGTAGTAAATCGCGTATTTTGGCATATAATTTAGCAGTTTTTTGGGCAACTTCTGGTGGAATATCTGGTGGCGGTGTATTACTCTTCGGATTCCAACCAGAGTCTTTTAACAGGTAGTTTCTAACGAACTGCTTATCATAACTGCTTCCATTTTTGTCCCAGTAGCGCGAAGAATCTGGTGTTAAAACCTCATCTCCAAGAACAACTTCTTCAGTTTCTGGGTCAATTCCGAACTCAAATTTTGTATCAACAAGCGTAATTCCAACACTTTCAGCAATTTGGCGCGCAGTTTCGTAAATATTCAGTGTTAATTGCTTCAACCTCTCTGCTAATTCACTACCAATCAACTGGGAAATTCTATCAAAAGGAACATTTTCATCATGTTCACCTACTTGCGCTTTTATCGCTGGTGTAAAAAGAACTTCATCTAGTTTATCACCATCTTTTAGGCCTTTTGGTAATACAAACTCTTGAAATTTACCTGTGCATGCATATTCTTGGTATGCTGAACCTGTTAAATATCCGCGAGCAACGCACTCAACAGGAATCATCTCTAGGCGCTTGCAAAACATCGCTCTGCCAACAACCTGCTCTGGAACACCCTGAGTAGTTATGAAATGATTTGGAACATTCAACTTGGAGAACCAGTAACGAGAAATATCTGTTAAAATCTTTCCCTTATCAGGAATAGTTGGACTTAAAATGTGGTCAAATGCTGAAATTCTATCAGTTGCGACAATCAGTACAACAGATCCTAACTCATCTGGTTCTTTAGGTGCGTATATTTCACGAACCTTTCCAGAAGACAAGTGTTCAAACCCTGATAGTTCAATTTTCTTCACACTCTAATTATACCACACTTGTTAAATTATGGTTTGATGTGGATGTACTTTTTTAGACAAAATGTAGTTACTGTGGTATAATATTAAGGTGAACAGTTTTACATTTATATTTGGGGCTTTAGGTGCGTGGTTACTATTTATTGGACCAACTCGTCAGGCAGCTATTGAATTGATGAAGGAAGCAAATGAGATGAGCGAAATAATGAAATCCATCAAAAGCAATGCAAGAAATATTCAGATAAAAAGAGTTTCAAATTTTTGGTGGATTCTTCCTCCAGTTAAAATAATCCTAACTAAGATCAACCAGCGCAAACAGTGGGATTCAGTTACAGAAAACCTTAGTACAGGAGAATTTAAAAGTCTTAGTCATTTCAGAACATTGGCATCTACTTGGTCATGTGTGGCATTTGGAGCATGGCTAATTGCGCTGAAAGAGACATTTGAAATGTGCGAACACTTTGAATTTTCTATGTTTATTTATATAGCAATTGTTGCCATTGTAACAACAGTTTCTTTATTCCAGTTTAGGCAAGTTATGCGAAATAATGCCAATTTTAAAGAATCTTAACTAAATTGTGCCATTTCTTTGGACAGCGTGCCTCACTTGACAAGCAGGGGGGGGGGGTGCTATAATATAAAAAATTCATGTTAAGGAGATGATAAGTTGATGAATTCAAGTGTGGATAGAAGTAGCGAACTAGCTGAAAAAGACGGCACAAAATGCGGTCGGTTCATGAAGTTGTGTGTTGGATTTTTGCGAAGTTTTACTAAGTCTGGCGCTGAAGATATGCGTAATTTTCGCAATTTTCATGCAAAAATTACTCCACTTATTGCTGTTTTTGCATTAGTTGCATTTTCCATCTTCGCATTCACTAAACTACCAGCATTTGCACAAAACAGCGCGCAAGATCTGAGTAAAACTGACGCATTCTCTGCTGGTTCTGAGCAAGATCTGAATAAAACTGAAGTTTTATGCAAAGACTCTGCTGGTTCTGAGCAAGATGTGCAAAATGGCAGCGCGCAAAGCGTACCTTCAAACGAGCAAGCACAAACTGCGCAAAACAGCGTGATAACTCCTTTAGACGCGCAAACGGAGCAAAATCAACATGCACAAGATAATTGCGTACAAACTCATTCTGCTGAGCAAGATTTAGAGTCAAATAGCCCTATAACGCATTTAAACACGCAAATTAGCGCGCAAGTACCTTCACGTGTACAAAGTACTACTATAACCCCTAAAGCAAGTGCAGGCGCAAATATCGAACTTTCAGACGGAGACGAAACAACAGCAAGTGGTACAGGTTGGACTTATGCAGATGGCGTATACACAATCAACAGCGGTGCAACTGCAGAAGCAAACCTCACAATTTCAGGTAGTACGATGAATAAGAGGGTGGTGGTTGCAAGTGATACAACTGCTACTGTTACGCTCAGTGGGTCGAGTATAACGAATGG
The DNA here is from genome assembly GCA_031268675.1 of Candidatus Ancillula glyptotermitis. Lineage (GTDB taxonomy): Bacteria > Actinomycetota > Actinomycetes > Actinomycetales > Bifidobacteriaceae > Ancillula > Ancillula glyptotermitis. The sequence goes on from JAIRWY010000047.1 coordinate 8,411, forward strand.
AGTTCCTGCGTTTGGTTTATCCTCTGGTTCAAATCTGACGCTGAAGTTAAGCGGTAGTAATGTGTTGTCGACTAGTTCTGATGACAATGCAGGATTAAATGTACCAGGTGGAGCAACAGTAACTATTGAGAGCATCAGCGAAGGTGCTAGCTTAACAGCAAATGCTGGTAATTATGGTGCTGGTATTGGTGGAGGCGATCATGGCTCTGGTGGAAATATCACAATAGCTGGTGGAATAATAAATGCAACTGGTGGACATGGTGGCGCAGGTATTGGTGGTGGATATTGCGGTTCTGGTGGAAGCATCACAATAGCTGGCGGAAAAATAACTACAAATGGTGGTACGTATGGCGCTGGTATTGGCGGAGGAGCTGAAGCTTCTGGTGGAACAATCAACATCAGTGGAGGAACTATAGTTGCAATTAATGGTGGCTGGTCATCAGCTATCGGTGGAGGCTATGAGGGATCTAGTACTGGTACAACTAATATAACAGGAGGAACGATTATAGGACTTGACAATATTGGAACTAGCACAAC
>JAIRWY010000054.1 GCA_031268675.1 Candidatus Ancillula glyptotermitis
AAACGCAAAAAACACGATGGTTTACTTGAGTTCATATGGGTAAAAGGTCATAACAATGACAAGTATAATGAACTAGCTGATGAACTTGCACGCAATGCTGCACTAGCACAAAACTGAAAAACTGCCAATTATATATATTTTGCGTACAATAAAGTTATAGTTATAAGCATTTCATGTACAATTGACTACAGAAATTTTAAAAAGTTTTTTCAAAATGTGCATTAAAGTACAAAATGCGCTTGCATTGAGATGAAATAAATGATACAATATATAGTGTCGATTGTACAGATACACACAATATCTTGTGGGAGTTGTGAGTTGCTAGTCATTTTGGGTTTGATAATTATAGTTATAAAGGAAAGGTATAAAATGTCAGAAGATTTTAATCCACGTGGAACTAAGATTGATGTTCGTTCAACTGTTGCAGAGTATTTAGACAGATCTGATTGGCGCGTGAATGCTAATGCAAATCAAGGTTACTCACTTGGCGGTATGATTTTGAACACATCTGGTAAGGTTGTTGCAAATTATTGGCTTAATGATATATATGGTAACAAAAATCCGCAGATTGGTGAAGCACACCGTAATGGTGATTATCATATTCATGATTTGGATATGCTCTCTGGATATTGTGCAGGTTGGAGTTTGCGAAGACTTCTTGAGGAGGGACTGAACGGTGTTCCTGGAAAAGTTGAAGCTCGACCACCGAAGCATTTTTCAGCAGCTATTGGACAAATTGTCAACTTTTTGGGTTGTTTGCAGAATGAGTGGGCTGGCGCACAAGCATTTAGTTCATTTGATACATATATGGCACCGTTTGTTCGTTTAGACAACTTAAAGTATAAAGAGGTAAAACAAGGAGTTCAAGAATTGATCTACAACTTGAATGTTCCTAGTCGTTGGGGAACGCAAACACCTTTTACAAACTTAACATTTGATATAATCTGCCCTGAGGAACTTTCGGTTCAAACACCGCTTATTGGTGGTAAAATGATGGATTTCACTTATGGGGACTTACAGAGCGAGATGGATATGATTAACCGTGCATATATTGAGGTGATGACAGATGGAGATGCATCTGGACGTGTTTTCACATTTCCTATACCAACCTATAATGTCACTAACGAGTTTCCATGGGATTCTGAAATCGCTGATCTGTTATTTGAGATGACCGCAAAATATGGGCTACCGTACTTTTCAAATTTTGTTTCTTCTGATATGGATCCACACCAGATTCGCTCAATGTGTTGTCGTTTGCGCCTAGACTTGACTGAACTCTTGAAACGTGGAAACGGACTATTCGGTTCTGCTGAACAAACTGGTTCGCTTGGAGTTGTTACGATTAACGCTGCGCGGTTAGGATACAAGTATGCAGGAGATTGGGACAGCTTAGTAGATGAACTTGATAGGTTGATGGACCTTGCAAAGCAGTCACTTGAAATCAAGCGCAAAGTAATTCAATACTACATTGATGGTGGGCTTTTTCCGTACACCAAGCGGTATTTAGATACACTAGATAATCACTTCTCCACAATTGGCATCAACGGTGTTAATGAGATGGTCCGCAACTATTTTGCCTATGAGAGTGCAACTCCAGAAAAGAAGCGAGCAGGGATTATAACTGGTGAAGATATTGACATTACATCAAAAAATGGCGAGTTAATGGCAGTAAATTTACTTGATCATATCCGTGAGAAGATGATAGAGTTTCAGGAAGAAACTGGTCATATGTACAACCTTGAAGCAACACCTGCAGAAGGTACAACTTATCGCTTTGCACGCTCCGATCGTGCTGCATTTGGGAAGGCAATTCTTCAGGCAGGAACAACTGACAACCCGTATTACACCAATTCCTCACAATTACCAGTTGGATTCACCGACGATCCATTTGAGGCATTGGCTCGTCAAGAACTTCTACAGTCAAAATATACTGGTGGAACTGTTTTGCACCTCTATATGGGTGAGCGTATTTCAAGTGCTGGAGCATGTAAAAAGCTAGTTCAACGATCATTGACTAATTTTACACTGCCGTATCTGACAATTACTCCAACTTTTTCCATCTCTCCAATAAATGGGTACTTGGCTGGTGAACACTTTTTTGATCCAATTTATGACAAACAGAACGGATTAACTGATAGTTCACCAAGTAATGAGCGAGTTGAATGTGAGGTTTGGACGCGTGTAATGGGATATTTTAGACCAGTTACTTCATTCAACACTGGTAAAAAAGGTGAATATGCTGAAAGAGTACCGTTTAAGGAAGTTGTTGCATAAAATAGCGGTATATAGTACTCCTTGTTTAACATGCTTGCGTGTATGATTCTGACATTTTCCGCATATTCTAATAGAAAACGAAGAAAAAGACAAGACCAACTATGTGTAGTATGTGGTATAATCGTGTCAAACACAAAATCTTCATAAAAATCACTTGTACATTAAGAAAATGGTATATAATGTATACATGGATAATTTTAGTGATTTTGAATATGAACGACGATTTTTCTGCGAAAACTTACCAGAATGCTATGTTGATGATTCACCGCCAAATTTGATTATTCAGAACTACTATTTAGCACAGGATGGTTACGCAATTCGTGTCCGCATACAGTCATCGCAGATAAAAGTGCAGATGAGTGAATCTTTAAATCCGCACGAACTACTTGAAAACTATTCAAACTCATTTGATTTGGGGTTTATTACAATTAAAGGTCCTCAAATTGGAGGCACTCGCTATGAAGTTGAACATCAAATTGATATATTGGTGGCAAAAGAATTGGTAAAACGAGGTACAAATGCAATTATCAAAAATCGTTATAGTCTCTGGTTCGGATTGGATGGTTGGATTGTTGATGTATTTGGTGGAAATAACAACGGCTTAATAATCGCAGAATGTGAACGACTAAGTCCTGTTACAAATCTTGAAATTCCCAATTTCTGCATTTGTGAAGTAACGGATGATAAGCGGTTCTCAAATGATGGTCTCGCAAATGTTCCATACACCTCGTTTAAGGATACTTTTGCCATTGAACTTTCCAACATGTTGAAGAAAAATCCAATTTCTGCATTTTCCCAGTTATTTGGCGAAAACAGTTTCTCATCAAATGAAGATTCACATATTTAACCAGCAATTGCAAGTGTACTTTTGTATTATACAGCAAGAAGATAAATAAACTACGAGTTAGAGAGTGCTTTTCTAGTAGTTGCTGTTTGCCAAACTTTCAACAAGAGTCCTCCACCAACGCCTCCAAATCCAGATTGCACAATGTTTGGAATTATACTAGCAAGAGCAGCTGCAAATCCATAAATCCAGACTGTCACCAAGAAGTACAAAGCAACCATAATTAGTCCACCCAAAGTGAATGCAAGAACTATATATGCCCAAGATTTTCTTTTATTTGCAACAAATCCAACTATTGCTCCAACTACTGCATATATTGTGAGCGAAAACGGTGCCCACTGCGGAAAACCCGATAATAAGTCAACTAGAACACCAGATAATGCACCAATTAAAGCGCCTTCTTTTGCACCAAACAGTGATGCTGCTACAAATATACCTACCTCAATCGGCGTGAAAATTCCCCCAGTTCCTGGAATTGGTATGATCACCATAAGTGAACTGGAAACCGTAAATCCAATAAATGCAGCAATCTGTACAATTCTAGTAGTATTCATATTTATGCTCTTCTCCATACTGAACCAAATTTTGATTCCTCATCACTTCTATTTTTATTCAACTTATCAAATGCTAACGCACCATCAATTGCAGATTGTACATGTTCTCTGGATTTGACTATTGCAACTTCTGGTTCAAGTCCCAATGCCAAATTAGCAGTAACTGCAGCAGAAAGCATACATCCCGCACCATTAGTGATCTTGCCTGGAATCATGGGATACTTATACTCGCTAATAGTAGTTTCACCACGCATTAAAACATCTACAGCAATTGTACTATCTGGGTCAGTATTCTTCGTCAAAATGAACTTATTCTCCAAGTCCTCTGGGTCAACATATTCCTCAAGAATTCTATACTCCAACAAGTTGGGCGTAATAATTGTTGCATACTTTATCAGCCTATCACAAACCGCCTCAATAACTTCAGTATCGCAGAATGCTTCATCTTCTTTAAGCGCAAACACAGGATCTAAAACAACTTCTGGAAACCTAAAACTAGAGGAATCACGATCTGCCAAACTGTCTAAAAAATCTTCAACTGCATAAACGCTTTTTGCAGATGGCAACAACCCTATTTTTATTGCATCAACTGATACAGCACGTGAAATTGCATCAAGTTGCATAGATAGAACACTTGGGGCAACCGCATTAACTTCAATTGTAGATTTTCCTGTACAAACTAAACTAGTAACTGCAACCAGACCGTATACTTCATGGTAAAAGAACGTATTCAAATCTGTTTGCATACCTCCTGCAGAAAGTGCATCTGAACCAGCAATGGTTAACGCCATCGGCACTTGTTTTTTGCACACAGTTAAAGACTACTCCTCTTTGCATTTACATCTTTAGGTAGTGCCTTCTTCGCCTGATCAACCAACTGATTGAACGTACTTATATCGCTTACTGCAAGTTCTGAAAGCATCTTGCGGTCCAATTCAATATTTGCAAGTTTTAGTCCCTGTATAAATCTGTTATAAGTTAATCCTTGAGCTCGCACTCCAGCATTTATGCGTTGAATCCACAACCTACGGAAATTACCTTTGTTGTCCTTTCTGTCACGATATGCATAGTTTAACGAATGCGCAACCTGTTCCTTTGCCTTGCGATATAACCTTGAACGCTGTCCACGATACCCAGATGCTAATTCAAGTATCTCACGGCGTTTTTTTGCTGCATTTACTGCTCTCTTTACTCTAGCCATTATTCCACCTTTCTATAATCCCAGCAACTTTTTAGTCGCACGAACATCACTTTTTGCAAGTACTCGATCTTGTGAAAACGCACGAGTCTGATGAGAACTTTTCTTTTCCAAGTTGTGGCGCATTTTAGTTCCCTGTCTCATTAATTTTCCAGTCCCAGTAATGCGTACACGCTTCTTGGTTCCAGAGTGTGTCTTATTTTTTGGCATCTTTGTATCCTTTCTCCTTGTTTTCTAGTTTTTTACCAGATGCATCTAATCCTTTTGCTGCCAAACGAGCTGCCTGTCTTGCTGCACGAGCATTTTTCGCATCACTACCTCTTCGCCTCTGCTCGGAAATAGTTAATTCTTTCTTGTTCAGTGGTGAAATCAGCATTGAAATATTTCTACCTTCTGCAGTTGGTTCTGCAGCAATAGTTCCACAATCTACAATTATTTCAGCAACCTTTTGCAACATAGTAATACCGTATTCAGGATGCTGCTGTTCGCGACCCCTAAGTTGAATCTGAACCTTTACTTTGTCTCCAGCTTTTAAGAATTTTACAACTGAATTCATCTTGATGTTGAAATCGTTCTGATCAATTTTGAGGCGAAATCTAATTTCCTTTACATCTGCACCAATCTGGTTTCTGCGTGATTCGCGTTGACGATGCTCAAGTTCATATTTGTATTTACCGAAATCCAGAATTTTAGCAACTGGAGGATTAGCACTAGGTGCAACAAGAACTAAATCAAGATTCTCTTTTTGTGCATATTCCAGTGCCTTTGAGGTCGCTATTTTACCTATCTGCTCGCCTTTACTACCAATTAGCAAAACAGCTGGTGAAGATATGTCTTCATTTATGAACGCATTCGTAACCGTATCCAACTCCTTAATCTATAATCTACTACTTAAGAGTACTGAATACCGCAACTTGCGCACAAAACAAAATCAACATCAAAGCGAACCAACACTTCCATGCCGATATATAATTACCAAACAGCAATCAAACAACAGTTGCTTTGACGCTGTTAAGGTGGGTATTCACCACTTGGAGTATATTATACCACACTTCTTTATACTTGTCAAGCACCCTGTCGGTGGACAACTAAAATGTCACTCATTTTTCATCTCTTTTTGCTTCATCATATAGTCATAACTTTGTGTCTTCCAAGGGTGACTTATTGGCACAGTGTGAGAAGCTTTTGAATAAT
>JAIRWY010000099.1 GCA_031268675.1 Candidatus Ancillula glyptotermitis
GTATATAACACACATAAGCACCTTAAATCAAACCACGTGCTTATAAATAGCCTTAATGAAGGTCTAGGTTATAAAACCACCTGGATTTGCTCAAGAAGAAGTTTTTACATGTACCTCCCGCTGAATAAAAGAAGACTTGTATTTAAAGAGGAATTGATGATAAATGGGGGGTGAGGAAGTTGATGATAAATGGAAGTTGTTGTGGTTTGGGTGCGGATGCAGTTGAAAGCAAAATGTCATAGGCATGTGGTATAATAGAAATATACAAGTTTAGATAATAATGGAGTGATGAACAAATGGAGATGAGAACTACAAGCATATTTAGTCTACAAGAAGTTTTGCGTAGACTTAGAGTTTTCTGCAGAATATACGGACTAGGATTATTAGTAGTTGGTATTTTCTTTTCTATATTCCTCCTAGTTAATGATATAAAGTCTGATGATTATGGGACCTATTTGGAATATGCTCATACGGACTCAATACTGAACTTTACAGTTGAGCGTTACAAAATATGGACATCAAGATTTCTTATAGAATTTTTACTTACTTTTTTAACTGCCCATGTATATATATACATAATTATAACAATTCTTCTGGCAATGCTAATAGTTTACTCAATATCAAAATGCCTAAAATTCAGCTTAACTTATCAAGTTCTAATAGTTGCAACATTTTTCTGTATGCTTATTCCATCTAGTATCTACTTGGGAGCAGGGATTTATGCGACAACCATTACTTATCTTTGGACTAGTGCATTATTGCTATATTCATTCACGCTAGTTCCTGAGTGTTTTACTAGAAATAATCCAAAACTTTCTGTACGAAAAGTAATTTTATGTGTACTATCTTTGATTTTTGCGTGCAATATGGAACTTATGGCAATCATTGCAAGCATTATATTCTTTGGTGCAAATCTACTACTCTATTATCTACATAAAAAGGTTCATTTTTATCTAATTCTTGGTACGGTTATTAGTTTCTTGGGCTGTATGAATCTACTAATTTGTCCTGGCAACAAAAATAGAAGTAGAACTTCAATGCAGTTGTATTTCCCAAACTTCAGCAACTTATCCGTAAAACAAAAAATAAATATGGAATTTCTGCATATCTCTAAATGTTTTCTTTTGCCTCTAAACTGTATTTTATTAGTACTTGTAATCATGCTACTACTTTTGGCACTAAAATCTAAGTTATCAATTGAACGGAAAGTAATCACCATGTTATGCACTGCTATTGTACTTATAAATTCTGGATTACTCTCTTTTCCAGCTGGATATTTTACAACACAGATTAAAAACCAGTTGTTAAATGATGGCACTACTAACGATTTTGTGCCCAAAACAACTTTTCATGATATTTCCACATTTATTCCACACTTCTACTTTTTGCTACTCTATATTTGCATAATCTTACCAATTTGCTTAATTTATGGAAAGACGCTTAAAACACTTGTGATCTTGTATGTTGCTTTCTCAGGTTTTTTTGCATCTTTTACACTGGCATTTTCACCTACTATTTATATGTCTGGTGATAGAACGCAATATCCGCTATATTTAGCACTAATATTCGTAGTATGCATAATAACAACAGATTTAATAAACCTTAAGGAATCTGATCTGCACAAAAAACTTGCATTTTAGGCTAATATATGGTACAATATTATTATGAACGACAATGGTTATATTCAAGGAACTTTTTTTGGCGATAGTGTGCCAGAGCTTGTTGGTGTTCGAGGATATGGAACACCAACTGTATCAAAAATTACAGGCCTAACTAGAAGACAAATTGATTATTGGGCGCGTTCAGGCGTGTTTGAACCTACAATTCAACAAGCAAAAGGTTCAGGAACTCGCCGGCTCTACAGTTTTAAGGATATTTTGATTTTACAGGTGTTCAAGCGCCTAGAAGATACAGGAGTTTCTGTACAAAAAATCAAAAAAGCTGCAAAAACACTACTTGAACATGGAGTATCTGACTTATCTTCCGTTACACTTTGTAGTGATGGTTCAAGCATATTCCAAGTGCGTTCTGGTGATGATATTATTGACATATTAAAGGGCGGACAAGGTGTTTTTGCTATCTCAGTTGGTTCAATTTGGGGCGAAGTTGAAGACAAGTTACGAGAATTTCCATCAACATGCATAGAAGAAGAGATTGTACCTAATAAACTAGAAGAATACAACCGCGAACGAGAACAAGAATTACCTAGGTTCTCCGCATTTTGAGGTAAGTTAAAGTGTCCAAATCAGAACATAACAAAAAGCGTAAACATAACTGGTCTGTGTACTTTGCTCCAGAAACCATGAAAAATGAGCTATTGGAAAAAAATGAAATTATTCAGCACCAAGATGTTTATATAGAAAATATTAAAAAGCTAAATAATGAGAATGCTGAACTAACAGATAGGTTCACATATATCAAGAAAAACAAAACAAGTGCTTTACATTTCCTATTTGAAGATATGACAATTTCGCTTGTAAATGTGATGAAGTTTTTGACAATTATAGTTCTGTGTGTACTTACTAGCACATATATTTTTGCTCCAATCTTATCTGGAAAAGTTCCGTTTGCACTAGCATCAGACTTCAAAAAAAGTATTAGTTCTAACCAATCATTTGGATCTGGATCTCCTGTTGAATCTCTAAGAGCTGATCCGTCATTTGCACAAAATGTTACAGTTATTAGTCATGGTGAAAAAACTGTTCAAAATACAACTGAATCTACTGTTCGCGACTTTTTGCGCTCAAAAAAAATAGCCATTGGTTATGGAGAAGCAGTTTATCCATCATTAGATACGCCAATTGGTGATAATTCAGTAATTGCTGTAGACAAAGTAGAATCTCGTTCAGAATCAGATAGAGAAACACTAGCACATACTGAACAGCGCGTTGATGAACCAACCCTGCGTAAAGGTGAGGAAAATGTTGCTAATGCAGGTGAAGATGGGGAAAGTTTGAGTACATATATTGTACACCAAGTTGCTGGTTATGAAATTTCTCGTAGTTTATTTGCGAAGATGGTTACGAAATCACCAGTTGCAAGAGTTGTTCAAGTTGGAACCGCCGATGTTTTCACAAATGGAACTTCAGTTACAGTTGGTGGAGATGATGCAAAACAGTTCGCCTTAAATCAACTGCGTGAAAAGGGACTAGGTGATGATCAATTCAGCTGCCTAGATAAACTGTGGCAAAGAGAGTCTGGGTGGCGCACACATGCTGGTAATATTTTTTCTGGTGCATATGGTATTCCTCAAGCTCTACCTGGTTCAAAGATGGCAGCGTATGGTGACGACTGGCGGGATAATGCAGAAGTTCAAATTCGCTGGGGTTTGAACTACATTGAAAAGAGATATGGAACACCTTGTTCAGCATGGGCACATTCTGAAGCATTCCGCTGGTACTAGACTAAATCCATCTTCTAGTCACATTTGAAGTAGTGATAGTCAGCACTTCGTATGCAATTGTGTTAGCAACTTTAGCCCAATTTTCAACTCCAACATTAACTCTGGGTAAAACATCATCCTCAAAATTCAAACGCACATTGGAACCAAAAAGCGTTATCCAATCTCCTGCTTTAACAGTAGTTGTACTTCCAAGATCAAGCATAAACTGATCCATACAGATGCGCCCAGCGACATGGACAACTTTTCCTTCAACAAAAATTGGTGCACCAGGTGCAGTATTCGTGCCGCCAAATGAACGCATAATGCCATCTGCATATCCAAGTGGAACAACTGCGATATTCGTTTGCTCAGTAGTAGTATAATCATGTCCATACGAAATACCACTGTTCTTTTCAACAAGCTTAACATTATTTACCTGCACATCAAGACGCATCGCTGGTTTAAATCCAAGTTCCTGCACATTAGTAATTTCTGGATTTGGCGAAACACCATACAAAAGAATACCTGGTCTAACCATGTTATAGTGCATTTGCGGATAGTTCAAAATTGCAGCAGATGCCGCAATGTGCTTGCGAGTTGGACTAAGTCCAGCATTTAACACGAGTTCATTATAGTGCTCAAAACTTGCCTGCTGTTGAAGTGTTTTTGCAATTGCCTCGTCATTGTCTACTTGATCTGCTAATGCAAGATGTGACCAAATACCATCACACACGATTAGTCCCTCAGTTTCAAACTTCTTGATTAAACCAAGTGCCTGATCAAATGAAGCATCCACAAGTGTAAATCCATTCCTCCCAAGACCAGTGTCAACTTTTATGTGGATATATGCCTGTTTCTGGAGTTGTTTTGCAGCTTTTGCTAACTCTTGGATTTCTGAAAGCGTTGAAACTGAAACAACAAGTTCTGCATCAACAATCTCCTCAAATGGAGCATTCGGTCCATAGATCCAAGAAAAAACACGCAAATTGGCTAAATCAAGTCCACTTAGTTTTTCTTGATGTTTAAGTAATTTCTTCAGTTTAAGAGCTTCCGAAATCTTAGCAACACCAAACCAGTTAATCCCACTTTCAAAACACCGTAGTGCACATTCTAATAATCCATGTCCGTATGCATTTGCTTTTACAATTGCCATTACTTCAACATCATCATTGACAAGTTCTTTAATACGAGTTGCATTATTTCTAATGTTTTCTGAACTAACAAAAACTCGTGCTGGAAAATATTTCATTTACCACCTTTTATAGCTTTGTCTTTTGCAGTATCAGCGCTGAGACCGTGTTTAATTGGCTTCCACTCTACTTTTGAGAATATTGCAACAAACGAAATAGGTATATAACTAAGTACATATAGAGGAAATGCCATTAAATATGCTAATAACTCAGATCTGCTCGCTCCGATTTTCTTTCTCTCACTTATAATAGTAATGCATGCGATGATCAGCAATAAAGCACCTCCGCTCAAAATAGTCATCCCCATTTGAGTAAGGGAATTAAACTGAGATTGCGGAGATACGAATCCAAGCGCGATGTATATAGACCCTATAAAAATTCGAATAACTTCTAAAAAAACCCAAGGGAATATAAGTATCGTTAAATCTAGACATGAAAAACTACCAGTTTGAAAAGCTTTCTTGATGAGTTTTGGACCGTAGTTTCGGAAAACTTGCAGAAAACCCTTTGACCAGCGAAGTCGTTGTCTCCAACTCTGCGAAAAGGTAATTGGTTGTTCATCATAAAGCATTGCAGTTCCACAATATCCAACTTTATCTCCATTTAGAACGCAATCCATAGTAAATTCAAGGTCCTCAGTCAGCAGGTGATGCTTCCAACCGTTATTTCGCTCCATAATACTGCGCGCAAACATAAAACCAGTTCCTCCGACATGACAACTTGCCCCAATCATCATCCTTGAATTATTTAGAAGTCTACTTTCTCGGACAAACCAAAGTGCAGAACCTGAAGAAATCCAATTTGATGAAAAATTCTTGGAGTTCCTATATGAAGTAACTATCTTATTTCCAGCAGAAAATGCCTTGTTCATCTCCGTAATATAATTCTTTTCTAGTAGATTATCTGCATCAAGTATTAAAAATGCCTCATACTTACGAGTCCTAGCACGTACTTGACTCTTCGTCATATTATCTGGTCCACTTTGTACTTCACTTTCTCCAAATGTACCATTTTGCATGTTGTCAAACAAATAACTGAGAGAATATCCCTTTCCAACAAGCTGTTTATTGAATCGTTCAACAACGAATGCGCCTGCATCTCTACAAATTTGTGCAGTATTATCATCACAATTGTCTGCACAAACCCACACATCAAGGAAGTTGGCATCGTAATCCTGATCTGCAATACTTTCAAGCAAGTGGGAAATTACAGCACTTTCATTACGCGCAGAAATTATTATTGCATAATTCTTAGGTGGTGCATCAAGAAATATAACTGGTTTACCAAATAGTCCCACTATTATACAAAATGCCTGATATGCAAAACCAACTGCACCTATTGCAACAATTGAGTAGTCGAATAGAAATAATAGTCCCATTCTACACCTCTTCTTCTGCCTGCAAAATCTTGCGCTTGATCTTATATGCAAGACTGGCATTATACATCGGTCCAGTTGCTGCTAAAACTTCATCTGCGCCAGATGCTAAATATTCAAAATAATCATCTGGACTATTTACTCCTCCAACTCCAACCACTTTAAAACCTGCACCATATTTATTATACATCTTGTTTGAGAAGTCCTTTAAACGCCTAGTCATCTCAAGTCCTGCCCACTTAATACCACTTCCACATACACCGCTGATTTCTCTTCCTCCAGTTAATGCATTTTGTCCTAGTGAGTTTACAAGTCTCGATGGAATTGTGTTGATTGCTGCAATTCCTTGTGCACGGTTTTTCCCTACAGTTTCAACCACTAGTTCTTCTAGTAGTTTTTCATTGATCTCGTCATTACCTGCATAATTTATATATGCAATTTTAATGAGCAACGGAATATCGCCAATAGCATTTTTGACTTCTTCTGTAATTTTTGCCACACTCTTTGGGCTAAAGCATAAAAGCGAATTGGTACCTTCATTTGGGCACGATGTATTCAATTCTAGTATTTTAACACCAGTTTCAACAATCAACTTCGCTGCATCAACAAAGCTTCTAACTGATCCATCAAGCCCCTGAAAACTACCTACTAGTTGTTGTCCCGACTTGCATGAACTAAGTGCTTTTTGCATATCTGGTTGCCAAATATCTGGTTCAAATGACGGAACTCCAAAAGAATTTGATATATTCAGAGGCTCATCTGGTATAAAGTCTGCGAGTATCCCATTTTCAGCATCAACAAAGTGTAATTCCCGCTCCTCTGGATGCACAAAAAGAATATTTGGGAAATCATTAACATCCCAGTGACCTGCTCGAACAGTTTTATATGTACAGATATCATAACCAGCATCAAAAGCAACTTTACAATAAGAAGAATTTAATAAAGGACCTGCTGGAATCCCAAATGGAATACGCATATTTTCAAGTTCGTAATAATCATCATGGTTAAAGTCTGAATGCCAATCAGCAGTAATCTCCTCCACACTTCGAGCGTAGTTCTCATAGTAAGTCAGTTGCTGATTATATAAAAAGTTTAGCACACTAATATTATACCACAATATGAGAATATACACAAAGTTAAACTTAAAGAGTACAAATTACTGCATGCTTTGAACACAAAGTCTAAGAAGAAGTTTTATTCCATTCTTCTACAATTGTTATAGAATTCTCGCTATATGCTAATGCGCTCTCTGGAACATCTGTACGCAAAATAGTTCCTGCACCAGTATATGCATTATCGCCAACTTCGACAGGAGCAACTAGCACAGTTTTTGAACCGATTTTAACAGAATTACCAATAGTTGTATGATGTTTGTTCTTGCCATCATAATTAGCAAATATTGAGCCAGCACCAATATTCGTACCATCACCGATAGTTGCATCACCAACATAACTCAAATGCGGAACTTTGGAATTGTTGCCAATCTTCGCGTTCTTTAGCTCAACAAATGCACCAACCTTTGCATTCTGACTGACAACATTCCCTTGCCTCAAATATGCATAAGGTCCAATTTGTGCACCAGATAATATCTTATTGCCAGACAATATAATACAACCAGGCAGTATTTCAACATCCTCTTCAATTTCAACATCCTCTTCAATTCTTGTACTATTGGGGTCAACTATAGTCACTCCACTGTGCTGATGCTCCTGAATTATCTGAGCTCTTCGAATATCATCAAGTTTGGATAACTGCTCTCTATCATTAACGCCTTCAATTTCATAAACATCTCCACCAAGTTCCTCAATTCTACTAGCTCCAATCTGCAACCCATCTTTAACTCCAAGCTCAACAATTTGCGTCAAGTATTTTTCTGCTTGTGCATTATTTACATCGAGTTTATGCAGATACTTTTCTAAAAATTTATACTCAAACACATAAATTGAACTATTTACTTCAGAAACTTGCTGCTCTATTTCATTTGCATCTTTTTCCTCAATAATTTCCTGCACTCCCCCTTGTTGATCCCTTATAATGCGCCCATATCCAGTTGGATCTGCTATAGTGGCAGTAAGTACAGTTGCTAAATTTCTACTACTTATATGAGCCATAACTAGTTCATTTACGGTTTTAGATGTTATTAAAGGTGTATCGGCACTAATAACTACCACTGTTTTTGTTTTTGAACTACTTAGTGCCCCAAATGCAGCAATTGTAGCACTTCCTGTTCCTGGAATTTCACCTTGCTTTGCAATGTTCAAGCGCAAATTGAGACTTTTAGAGAAATCCATGCTTGCAAACTTGAGGTCTTCAAATTCATGACCTAGAACAATGACAATTTCTCCATCACTAGAATCAGTTCTCTTGCCGACAACCTCTCCTGCACTTTTCAAAACTCGGTACAATATTGGCTGCCCACACACTTTATGCAAGACCTTCGGAATTTTGCTTTTCATGCGGGTGCCTCTTCCCGCTGCTAGAACAATTACAGCAACATGATTACCAATAGCCTTGTTATTCGCACAAATCTCATTTGTCATACTGCAACCTTTCGTACTCTTCGCCTAATACGCAACAACAAGCTTCTCCGCAAGGACTCGAACCTCGACTAGCGGCACCAAAAGCCGATGTGCTACCATTACACCACGGAGAAATGCAACTTTCTTATTATACCACACTTATATTAAATTTGTCAAGAACCTTTATGCGTCAATTGAATTTTGTTCTACATTAGCATATACAAAATACGTAAACTCAAATATATTGTTAAAATTCAGCACTTTATAATCTTCAAGCCTTAGAAAGTAAATCCACAAAGTCTAATATATAAGAAGTTCAATATACACCTGAAATAGTAAACACTATACGCAGAATAAGCAAACTTCATACAAGTTATTCGTGCAAAAAATACATGTAATTCTCAAGTCTACTAATGAGTTAAAAGCAAGGACAACCAAAAACAACCAAAAACAACCAAGCACAGTTACTAAATTCAACTGATAAAGGAATGCTTTTGAAAATCTACTAAAACTTTTAGAAAATACAACTACTGTAAATCATACGATTGTTAAAATCTGGATAAAAGCATACAGGTTTTAGAAGAAAACATTGTGCTAAACTGAATACAGCACCTGTTTCTGGACTAAAAGTGTATTTAATACATTGAAATGAACATGTACTTGACAACAGATAAGAAGTGTGGTATAATGTATTAAGTTGGGTGATTAGCTCAGTTGGTTAGAGCATCTCGTTTACACCGAGAGGGTCAGGGGTTCGAATCCCTTATCACCCACCACACAAGATGAAAATCTGAGGTATCTGGGCGTGCCGTGCGGGCGAAGCCCACTAAAAATCCCAAAGGTTGTTTTCTAACCTCCCAAATAATTCGCAATCTAACCCGCTAAACCGAAAACAACCTTTGGATTTTCCCGTTGTGGTTGCCCCGCACCAACCACAACAGACGGCACGCCATTAACATCCAAAAGGGCGTTGCCTTCGGCGATTTTTTCTTACCCGAAACAAGCGGGCTTCGCCCGTTTAAAAATGGAAATAACTGACGGCTACGCCATCAAAAAAGACAATAAATACAAATATGAAGTTAATAACTGGGGTGGAAATAAGTTCTCCACAAAGCGTTTATGATTTTGCGAAATGTGTGATATAATAGTACTATGAGCGATATTTATGAAAAAATTAACGAATTAGCTAACAAATATGCTTCTAACTTAAAAACGGCAATTGATAATCGTTCCGAAGAAATGAAGTCTGATGATAATTCTCATTATTTGATATATCAGGTTCTTGGAATATCAGACAACGAAGGTAGGCTAATTGATGAATATCAAAATAAGGGGCGTTTTCTATATAAATACGCAGGCTCTTTCCTAGAAGAAGCAGCCATTTTGTGCTTTGAAGATAAATACTCTAATGCGAAGCGTAAAATACGTATTCCCAACACACAGGGGGTAAGACCTAAAACATTTGAGATTGACTGTCTTGTTGGAAAGAATGCTTATGAAATAAAATGGCGAGATGCAACTACCGATGGCGACCATATCACAAAAGAGCATACTCGTCTTAGACAAGTAAAGCATTCTGGTTATACGCCAATTAGAATTATGTTCTATTACCCGAATCGTTCGCAAGCAATAAAAATTCAGCAGACACTAGAAACTATCTACGCTGGTGTGGGCGGACAATACCATTACGGAGATAACGCTTGGAAATATATCAAAGACAGCACGGGTATTGACCTACCGCATTTACTAGAACAAATCGCAGCTAATAATATTAAAAGGTGAAGTATGCTGTTACAAGGTGACTGCTTAGAAAAAATGAAGGAGATAGAAGACAACTCTGTTGATTTGATTTATCTTGACCCGCCATTTTTTACGCAAGCAAAACAGACACTTAAAAATAAGTCTCTAAACGAATATTCTTTTGACGATAAATGGGAAGACATTAACAAGTATAAGATTTTTATCAAAGATAGACTTGCTGAGTGCAGGGAGCTATTAAAAGATACTGGTAATATATTTTTACATTGCGATAGAAATGCTTCGCATCATTTACGAGTGGTGCTTGACGAAGTCTTTGGTTCTGATAATTTCCAAAGTGAAATAATATGGAGTTATAAAAGATGGTCTAACGCTAAAAAGGGGCTGCTCAATTCGCATCAAGTGATTCTCTATTACAGTAAGTCACAAAACTTTAACTTTAATCCAATTTATACAGATTATTCAGAAACAACAAACCTAGACCAGATTTTTCAAAAAAGAAAACGAGATGAAAATGGAAAGACAATTTACCAGAAAGACGAGAATGGAAAGTGCGAACTAATAGATCAGAAGAAAGGCGTTCCTCTTTCAGATGTATGGGAGATACCCTATCTTAACCCGAAAGCAAAAGAGAGGGTCGGGTACCCGACACAAAAACCAATTTTATTACTTGAAAGAATTATACAAATCGCATCCAACGAGGGCGATGTCGTGTTAGATCCGTTTTGCGGAAGCGGAACAACACTTGTCGCCGCAAAGTTATTGAATCGTAAATACATAGGCATAGATAAACTTTTAGAGGCTGTTGAATTGTCAAAAAGAAGACTTGAAAAGCCGATAAGAACTGAATCAATGCTATTAAAAAATGGCAAAAAGGCGTATCAGAACCAGGACGGAGCAATATTAGATGTGTTAAAAGAGATTGACGCTGAGCCAGTCCAAAGAAATAAAGGCATTGATGGGTTCTTGAGAATTGACGGCAAAATAAAGCCAATACCAGTGCGAATACAACGAAAAACTGAAACAATAGAATACGCTAAAAAACAGCTGAGAATCGCAATTACAAAAAATAAGTTTCAAGTTGCTGTATTGTATAAGACCACCGATAAACGTGAATCAACGCTATTCTCTATGTCAGATACAGATAGCGATAAGGTTTTTATTTTTGATAAAATTGATGATTTTGTTAGATTCAAGAGAGACTTTGCAACAATATGAACGACGAAATCAGATTGGTATCGGAACTATCTAGCGGTACTTACAAAAATAGTGGTGGCTCAGAAATAGCCGTCATAAAAATCGCCAATGATGTATTGATGACGAGCAAAGAAATGGCGAAAATTTATGGCGTTGGTATTCCAGTTATTTCCAAAAAATTAAAGCGTATTTTCTCTGTTGGTGGACTAAACAAGAAACAGGTTAGTTCCATTTTAACGCACAAAGCAGACGACGGGAAACTTTATCGCACGACTTATTATAATTCGCAAGTTATTATTTTGGTCGGCACAATGTTAAAATCGCCCGAAGCCGAGAGTTTTCAGAAGTGGCTGGGCAATAAACAACAAAAGTTTATTTCTTAATGCCTAGTTTTACTAAAATTGCATCTGCTAACTGATACAATTTAGGTGCTTTTTCTTCCGTAATAGATTTCTCATCATATTCTGCAATTTTAGTTTTTACTTTTGCTAAAATGTCATCAATCTTTTGCTTTTTATCTTTTTTAGTCGTAGCTTCCTCTGCTATTTTTTGGTTAAGATGAAGCGACAATTGCTCGCAAAAAGTAGATATTTCGGTTAAAGATATTTCGTCAATCTTGCTCTGATTCAATACTTTGTTTATAGTGCTTTCCACGAAATCTTTCGGCAAAGTATCTTCTATTGTGCCATTATCTATAATATTTCCATTCAGATCACGAATTGTAAATACTTCTTTGAAATTATCGCCAATTCTAATTACGGCTTCTTTCATCTCTTTACCAGTTTTGTCATCATCAGTAATAACAACTGGGTTTATATCTTGAAAAGCCATAATTGACGCGATAGCTGGCACATTGCTACCAGTTCCATTCGTTATTAAGATACCGTGATTTTTATACTGGTGATCCAATGCTTTTAGTAGTAAAGTTTTATCAGTTGAGCCTTCAACCAGTATCTTATAGGGTGATAGAAAATCAACAATTACATTTATGCCAAAGGCGGACTTCAGTATTTCATCGTCATTGACATCTTCTTCGGTTTTAATTTGACGACCCTTCGTTAGAGATTGTCTTTACCCTTCGTAAGCAAAAAATGGCGCTCTTTGGTGTCTTTATCGAGCATAAAATCAGAATGGGTAGAGATGAAGAGGTAATTATTTTTACCAATTTCAAGTAATTCTTCCAACATCCACCTAATACCAGACGGGTGAAGATGAACTTCTGGCTCGTCAATCAAAATTAGATGATTTTTAATATCACCAGATGTATTACTGACGGAAATACTCAACAACAAAGATACAAACTGCTTAAAACCCCGACTTCTAGTCTAAAAGCAAGACCTGTCTTTGTATGGACTAAAGAACATATTGAAGCTCACTTTTTAACTTGTTTTATTGCCTTGGTGATAGTTAAGTTGCTTTACTATAAACTAGATGGGCGATATTCTATTAGTAAAATTATTGAGGGACTTAAAAGTGCGAAAACTATCGAAGGAACAGAATATTGGACAGTTTTTGCAAACAAGTGTCTTCAAGATATAATTACTAGTTTTGACCAAAAGTGGGATAAAGCAGATAGTGGTAA
>JAIRWY010000027.1 GCA_031268675.1 Candidatus Ancillula glyptotermitis
CGCGTGATTTCCTAAAGCAAATCACACAATTTAACTTGCAACTAGCGCGTACAAGCACTAGGAGGAAACTGAGTGATTTATGATATAAATCACACCGCTAAACTGCAAGTTGTGGGGCAAATACACGCACAAAACTAGTATAACCCACACCTAATTTAACATGTGTGGTACACACAGGTGTGGAAATAGAACCACGTAAACAACGGTTTTATGCATTGTGCCAGTATATGCACATGTGCAAATAGTAATGAAGTGATATGAAGTACTCTTGTATTATCCATTTTCATGATGTCATACCCCTATGGTATAATGTAGAGTATGGATAATTTTGCTGAATTGCACTTGCATATTGAGGGAACATTAGAGCCTGAGTATCTAATGGAACTTCAGGCGCGCAAAAATGGTACTCAGTTGGAAACTATTGATGAGCTGCGTAAAAAGTACTCGTTTAGCGATTTGCAGGACTTCCTTAACTTATACTACGAGTCAATGCAGATGCTCAACGCTTCAGATGATTACTCAGAACTTGCAGATAGATATTTCCAACGAGTTGTTGGTACTGGGTTGACTCAAGTAGAGGCATTTTTTGACCCACAAACGCATGGGGCGAACGGTAATAGTTTTGAAACTGTGTTCAAAGCACTTGCGAACAGTTTTCAACAAGCAAATGACAAATACGGTATAAATGCACGCTTAATTATGTGTTTTGAACGAGATCGTGGACCAGAGGCCGCTAAGAAGACACTAGATGATGTATTTGCATTTTTTGAAAATAAAGAAAATGATGTGTTTAGCAACTTGCTCATTGGTGTAGGACTTGATTCTGCTGAAGCTCCATTTCCTCCTGCGCCATTTGCGGGTGTATACGAACGCGCGCGCAATTATGGTCTGCACTTGGTAGCGCATGCTGGTGAAGAAGGAAGTCCTGAGAATATTTGGTCTGCACTAGACGATTTAGGTGTTGAGCGAATTGATCATGGTGTTCGTGCGCTTGAAGATGAAGCATTGCTCAAGCGTCTTGAAAAGGACCGTGTTCCTCTAACAGTTTGTCCGCTTTCAAACTATGCACTAAAAGTTGTGGATAGTAAGAAGTCTGCTGTGCGAAAAGTGCTAGATTTACTGGATAAGGGCATAATGGTTACTGTAAATTCTGATGATCCTGCATATTTTGGTGGATATATTGATGACAATTACGAACTGCTCAGAAGTGAGGGCGTAGGTGAAGATGTTATTGAGTTGTTAATGCAAAATTCGTTGAAAGCAGCTTTTTAGTGCGCATTCTAATTGGAATGTCTGGTGGAGTGGATTCGTCGTTAGCGGCTGCACTTGCAAAAGAGGCTGGACATGATGTTATGGGAGTAACTATGGAATTGACTCGTAAAGAGCAGTTGGATTTACCAGGTTTTATTGATCACGGTTCTTTTGAAGAAGCACAAGATGCCCAATTGGTTGCCGAAAATATTGGTATAAAATTTGAGCGCTGGAATATGTCTGAGGTATATAAAGAGCAGGTTGTTATGCATTTTATTCAAGAGTATGCTCGTGGTAGTACGCCGAATCCATGTGTTGCATGTAATCAGAATGTTAAATTTGCTGCACTAGTTGCAAAAGCACGCAGTTTGGGGTTTGACAAGATTTGTACAGGACATTATGCGCGGGTGATTGATGGAGAACTTCATAGAGCGGTTGACCTGAAGAAGGATCAGTCATATTTCGTTGCTTCAATGCCACCAGAAGTTGTGAAGTACTGTTACTTTCCGCTTGGTGAATATGCTAGTAAGGTAGATGTTCGTGAGGAGGCGAAAAAACGCGGATTTGCAACACACAACAAGAAAGATTCTTCAGATATATGTTTTCTGGAGAAGAAGACCAAGAAAGCATTTCTGCAGGCAAGTTTAGGAGATAGCTACGGTGGGAATATTGTGGATTTGGATGGGAATGTGCTTGGAAAACATACAGGTTTCTGGAATTTTACAGTTGGACAACGGCAAGGTCTGGATTTAAAAAGACCTGCAAAAGATGGGCGTGCGCGGTTTGTAGTCTCCACAAATCCCAAGACGCGAGAGGTTGTGGTTGGACCAAAAGAAGCTCTGCTTTGCAATGTGGTTGAACTAGATGATATCCGAGTATTTGACACAACTTTACTAGATAAACCCACACCAAACAGCACTAAAATAATTGAACTTCGGGGACAAATTCGAGCGCATGGTGATGCAGTGCTTGGAGTACTTGAATTACAAAACAACAGTGGAAAATTCACAGTAAGTGGTAAAAATGCGTTTGAGGCAGTTGCACGTGGACAGTCATTTGTTGGCTACGATGTTCACAGCAATTCGCGTGTTCTTCTAAAAGCAACGATTCAAAATTAGCACAGACCCTTTTGCGGTGTAATTACTACTTGTCTTGTAAAAATCGTTATCTGGGGCAATACATTTCTACTATTTGTAGTGATAATGCAACATTTTGTGTATATTTTCTGTTCCCAAACTTTCTCCAAGTGTCTTGTACATGGCTAAAACAGCCTCATTTTCGTGACTCATGCGATGTTTTGCAACGAGTTGGTGCTTGTCTTGATTATACAACACCTTCGCGCGCAACTTGCGGATGTCTAAATCTGGTGCAAGTTCATCACCTGAAATATACTTGAGCTGGTCTTTTGCGCTTATGATTGGTTGACCGCCACCGTTGACGCATCCGCCAGAACATGCCATAACCTCAACAAAGTGGTAGTCATTAAACTCTGGACGTTGTTGGAACTCAAAGAAATTCGCCGCACCATTTACAACTGCAACTGAAATTTCAACGCCTCCAATTTTGACCTGCGCACTTTTGACTCCTTGTAAACCACGAATTTCGCAATAATCCAGTGTAGTATGTGCCTCATCAGTTCCATCTACAATTGCTTTCGCGCTCCTAATAGCTGCCTCCATAACTCCACCTGTAGCACCAAAAATAACGCCAGCACCGCTATATTCTCCCATTGGTGCATCTGCATTCGAATCCTCTAGTTCTGTAAACTTAATCTTCTTCTTTTTTATCAGTTGAGCGAATTCTCGTGTGGTTAATACAGCATCAATTTCTCGTAGACCGTTTTGTGTAAACTCATGAATTTGTGCCTCTGCTTTTTTGGCAATACATGGCATAATAGTTACCATATAGACAGATTTTGCATCAACTTTCTCAAGTTCTGGGTAATAAACCTTTGAAAGTGCTCCAAAAATTTGTTGTGGGGATTTCGCAGAAGACAAGTTATCAACAAGATTTGGAAAATAATTGCGCGCTTGACGAACCCAACCAGGACAACAACTGGTAAACATCGGGAGTTTATCACTTTCAGGATCAGTTTTTGAACCTTCTACCCTAAAACTACCAGATGCAGTATCAAATACAGGATTGAAACCAAGTCGTTTTAACAGTTCAACACCTTCTTCAACAATAGTTACATCTGCTGCAAACCCAATATCAAACACCTTGTTGGCACCAAGATCATGAATTGCAGTATAAATTTTACCAGTTACATCCGTTCCAATTGGGAGACCGAACTCCTCTCCAAGTGCCGTGCGAATTGCGGGCGCAAGTGCGACAATAACATGCTTTTTTGGGTCTGCAAGCGCTTCCTCAACTTGCTCAATATGACTCTTTTCTTTTAATGCAGCAACTGGACAATTTAATAGGCATTGACCGCACAACAAGCAGTTCGTTTCATCAAAGCATAGATTTTCCGCGCTTATTGCGGTTTTACCATCATCAAGAATTTCTGTTTTCTGCGGGCGAACTGCACGAATTGTAATTTCATGACCATCAGCATCAAGTGCAGGTACTTTACCAATTCCAATTGATCCAGTCTTCGTTGCAAATGCACATGTTGCAACACATCTTGAGCAAAGCACGCACTTGTTTCTATCCAGTACCAGAGATTGGGAACGAGAATCAACTCGTGCATTTTTTTCTACTTCTGTTGGTTTGTAAGGCGTATTTGCTCTTGCTCGTGTTTTAACAACTAGTTGAAGGAATTCACAGTTGGTTTTTCGCACGCATTTTCCGCAAGTGAATTCATGATTATCAAGTAGTTTGGACACTCTAGTTTTTAGCGCCTCATCAAGTTCTGGATTTGTGGTTACTATTTCGTCTCCATCAACAACGGTTTTTTTGCACGCCAAAGTCTTCTTACCATTTACAAGAACTGTGCAAAGTCCGCACTTTCCAATATTTGAGCACTTCTTTAAAAAGCAAAGTGTAGGAATATCAACTTCATTTTTTGCTGCAAACTCAACTACTGAAATTTCATCTTCATTGAATTCATACTGTTTACCGTTAATTGAAACAACCATACGTTTATTATACCACATTTTCTACTATTCTGCTAAATTATCCAAAACTACGCATATTTTTCCACTTGGTGATTTGATTTGGGGTGTTCTACTTCTGATTAGAATTCACTAAAAGCAAAATGTCATACCCCCTGTGGTATAATGAGAATGTGAAGTTACATCAGGTTGAAAAGAAGTACACCGAGCATACATATCATGGTGATGTATTGGCAGATGATTATGAGTGGTTGCGAAATCGCGATTCTTCTCGTGTTATTGAACACTTGGAGCGCGAGAATGCATACACCACAAGTAAACTGCAACATCTTGAGAACTTTCGTTCGCAGGTGTTTGATGAAATTAAGGCGCGCACAAAGGAGACAGATATGTCAGTTCCTGTGCGATTTGGAGCTTGGTGGTACTTTGCGAAGACAATTGAAGGTCAAGCATATCCAATTAGTTGTAGAATACCAGTAGAAAATACGCAATCGTGGGAAGTTCCTGTGTATAATGATGAAGATGCAGAAGTTATATTTGATATGAACCAAGAGGCAAAGAAGCATATGGAATTAACTGGTTCTGCATTTTTTTCACTTGGAGCGACGGATATTTCTGAAAGTGGTACTCTACTACTTTATAGCGTAGACACAGCAGGAAATGAGCGGTATAACCTTAAACTGCGCAATATTAAAACTGGTGTTGAATTGCCTGATGAAATACACGGCATTGGACATCAAGCGCTCTTTGACATTACTGATAGTTATATTTTTTACACAAGGACAGACTCTGCATGGAGAACTTATCAAGTAGTTCGTCATAAAATTGGTGAAAAAGATGATTCAAACGATGTGATTATATTTCAAGAGGATGATGAATTATTCAATGTTGGAGTTGATATTTCACTAGATCGCAAAACTATTTACATTGAGTGCGGTTCTAAATGCGAAAGTGAAATCTACACAATTAGTGCAAGTAATCCCACAGATAATCCCAAACTCTTCTGGAAGAGAGAGGAAAATGTTGAATATGATCTAGAAGTTGCTACGCTAAAAGGTTCGGAATACAAATTTGTTTTGCATAATAAGAATTCTATTGACTTTGATGTTGATGTATTTACACATGATGATAAATTAGTAGGCAGATTTTTATCGTCAACCTCTCCTAACTACGGTCCTTGCAAAATTCAGGGTATTTCAGTTTTTAAAGACTACATTATTATACAGATGAAACGAAATACGCTTAATCGTATATATTTCTTGCTAGTTGAAGATTTTTTGAAAAACCCGCTAGTGCCAGAAGCTTTTTGGACTGAAATTTTACCAGATAATCTTGAACTTTTTAATCTTGGAGTACATTCTGCTGAATATGAGTCACCAATTATTCGTTATTCTTACTCTTCATATACGACTCCACCGCGATTGATGGCATTAAATGTATTAACTGGAGAAAAAACTCTACTCAAAAGTCTTGAAGTAATGCCGAATGTAGATGGTAAAGAATTTCGGGCCGAAGACTACACAGAAAAGAGGCTGTGGGCAACTTCTTATGATGGAAAAAAGGTGCCAATTTCGCTAATTTGGCGTAAAAAAGGAGAAGATGATGAATCTCTTCCAGTAAATCAACCAGTATTGCAGATTGGATATGGCGCGTATGGAATTTCACAGACACCGCAATTTGGTATTGCGAGGTTGTCCTTACTTGATCGAGGGGTTGTGTGTGCAATTGCACATGTTCGTGGCGGCGAAGATCTTGGGCGTGCGTGGTATTTAGACGGCAAAAAGTTGCACAAAAAGAATACTTTCCTAGATTTTATAAGTTGTTCAAAACATCTGGTAAATGAACAGATTTTGGATCCTGAACGCTTGGTAATTAGCGGAGGAAGTGCAGGTGGTTTACTTGTTGGTGCTGTGCTTAACATGTTTATACAAGAGCAAGTTCAAAATAAAAGTGATGCTATACATCTGGCTGGTGTGGTTGCTGATGTTCCATTTGTGGATATTTTAACAACTATGCTTGACTTATCACTACCACTCACAATTCCTGAGCAAGAAGAATGGGGAGATCCACTTACAGACCCTGATATTTACAACTACATCAAAAGTTATGCGCCATATAATAATGTTGTAGATTTGCGATCCACAGATGTTAAACCACCGCAGATCTTGGTTCAAACTTCGCTAAATGACACTCGTGTTCTATATGTTGAACCTGCTAAATGGGCAGCAAAACTGCGTGAGTTTGGATACGACCCATTGCTTAAATGCGAGATGGAATCTGGGCATGCAGGAGTTACTGGGCGTTATAATATTTGGAAAGAGACTGCATTTGAGTTAGCTTGGGTGCTTGAAGTACTCGGAGTGCAGAATTTTTAACACAACACTTATTCGCTTCATCATCTCTCGTGCACTAATTACTTTTAACGCGCAGATGTTAGCAACTGTTGCAGGTTATCAACTATATGAGTTGACGCATTCCGCACTTTGGCTTGGTTTAGCAGGCTTTGTACAATTCATACCGCGTTTATTGTTCATATTTCTTGCTGGAACTTTGGCAGACACTCGTAGTCGTCAAAAAATCATCGCGTGTACGCAAACAGCAATTTTGGTTATTACTTCAGCGCTCGCATTTACGAGTAAATTCAACTTTATTACACCACCACTTTGCCTGTTTTTTGTGTTCTGCTATGGCTCTGCATATAGTATACAAGCGCCTTCTACAATTTCAATTTTGCCAACACTTGTTAAGCCCTCAAAGTTCAGTAAAGTAACTGCACTAACCACTTCTGTACTGCAATTTGTGACGATTACTGGACCTGCAGTTGGTGGACTACTCTATGTATTTGGTCCAGAAACTGTTTATATGTTGATTTCAATTTCTTCTGGTGCAGTTATTTTCTTGGTTCTAAGTCTGAAGATCCGAAAAACAACTATACAAGCTTTTAGCAACCGTTTTGAAAGTCCACTTGCAGGTTTTCGCTATATCAAATCTAATCCAGGCATTTTAGGTGCGCTAACTTTAGACATGTTCGCAGTACTATTTGGTGGAGCAACTGCACTTTTACCAGTTTTTGCAACTGATGTGTTACACGCCGATTCGATTGCATTTGGATTTTTGCGAGCAGCACCAGCAGTTGGAGCACTAATGACAAGTGCAGTTCTAGCAAAGTTTCCACTCAAAAGGCACACTGGCAAAAAAATGTTTGCTGCTGTTGTAATATTCGCAATTGCCACCATTTCATTTGCGTTGAGTCGCAATATACTATTTTCAATAGCGCTACTAACCATATCTGGTGCAGCAGATGTTGTTTCTGTCGTAATCCGATCTACATATGTACAACTTACAACACCAGACGAAGTACGCGGACGAGTAAGTGCAGTTAATATGATTTTTATAGGTGCTTCAAATCAACTTGGTGAATTTGAAAGTGGGATGGTTGCCACTGGTTTCGGTATGCTTCCAGACGTGGCAATTGGTGCTGTACCTGCAACTGTTTTTGGCGGCATTTGCACACTTTTTGTTGTTGGAATTTGGTATTACAAGTTCAGTGATCTACGAAAACTCGATCGCATCTAATCCACACAAGGACCCCGTTAATTAAAATATTGTGATAATTCTTTCATATAGCGTTTAGGAAACTTTTCAAAGAAGTTCATAATTTCAAAGCCTTCTATAAGTAAACTTGTTGCATTTGCAAATGGTAGTTCATCTTCTGTTAATGCAACATTTAGACCAATTCCCACCACACATTCAATAAAAGGATCATCAACATAGTTTGAAGAGATAAGTTCCCCTAAAATACCAGCTACTTTTTTGTTCTTGATGTAAATGTCATTGGGCTTTTTTATGCGGAAACCTAGATTGTCAAACTGTTCTTTTGGTACTAGAGTTTTAAGTGCATTTAGACATGCAGTAGCAGAAATTAGCATAACTTCGCTAATATTTGTACGCCAAAAGTGTGTATTAGGAATCTTGATGTATGTTGACATTGTAAGTGATTTTCCAGGCTTTGAAAACCATGCATGATGTCCACGCCCGCGCCCTGATAGTTGTTCATGAGCAACTAATGATGTGTAATTAACTAGTTCTAACTTCTTCTCAAGAACCCACCTAGAAATCTCGTTGTTGGTAGAATCTACACTGTCAATATAATGGATGATGTCAATTTTCCCCACACAATTATTATACCACATGCCTATGACATTTTCAAATCTGCTGGATCGGCAGCAAGAATACAGCACTTCAGCTGCTCCCCACACGCATGAAGGTAGACCTAGTTCTCTATTCCAGCTCGTTGAACATAGCTCGCATTCTCTCTTTCAACGCCTTAAGATATACCAGTATGTCCATGTTGCTCATTATTCACAAGCATTGTCAAGCATGCGTGTTCCAATAATAACGAAGTATGTCCATGTTGCTCCTTATTCACAAGAGCTATTCTTTG
>JAIRWY010000073.1 GCA_031268675.1 Candidatus Ancillula glyptotermitis
AAGTTTACTTGACATTAACTTGACAAGGTAAAAGAAGTGTGGTATAATAGTTAATATAGCTTGTAGTAAAACATAAGTTATAGTAAGTTAAGTTATGGAAATTGAAAGGAAATTATGAACTTAAAGAAACTAACTAGAGGTATTCTAGCTATTGGAGTAGCTTTTGCTATTGTACTCGTACCAAACACTGCACGATTTGCAAATGCTGCAAATACACCATCTGTTGAAGTTAATGATACGTTGAATCGAAATCATCACGAATCTCAACACTTCTGGACAGAGAAAGATGATCATACTGGAACAAAAACTAACGTTCAGATTACAATAATTAATCATTCTTCAAAGTCAATTGACGTTGTGATAAGAGAAGACGTAAAAGGGTATGGTGATAATTGGTACTGGAATGGAGCATCGTGGTCTTTTGACAACTATGATTATTTGCAGCTGCTATATCCAACGGTAAGGAGCCTATCTCCAGGGGAAATAACAACATTTACAGTAACAACAAATACTGATCAAGGCGCAATTAAAGGGCATGTTCGTGGAGTTTATGTTTCAGCTAGTTTATCTGCTGGTGATACTCTTGATGTAAACATGAAGAAGGTTAATTAAACAACACTTAAGCAGAACAAAAACAGAAAAAAGTAACAAAAAAGAGACAAAATAGTTATATTTTGTCTCTTTTTTTGTATTTATTGTTTTTGTTTTTTATATTGCAGCATCAAGGAATAATACAACACTATATTAAACAAGTGTTAAATAGGTGTAAATATATTCTACTTGAAATAAAATATCAGGATGTGGTTTTACAAAGTAAAAGTCTAAAAACATGCACAAGTTTTTTCATTTTGTGGTATAATGTTCCTGTATTGTCAAAGTAAGGCATGTATAATCTGAGTACTTGTTAAAGCGAAAGGTGGTGTGATATTAAGAAGTTTGATATATATGCACGTTCTAGGACTGTGCGTATGCGTGTGAATGTAATTTCAGGTTCTAGGAATGGTAAACTGTTATTTGCTGGTTTGTTTTGTATTCTACTTCTCGCAACTTCCACGTTAACTAGTTGTAGTTTTAGCAAGTCTAACACTACAGATGCGAATGCGCACAAGCTTAAAGGAATTACTGTTCAGCAAAATGCAGAAAAAGAACCTACTGTAAGCATTGAGCAAGATTATAAAATTCCAGTTGAAGTTGCATCGGACAAAGTTACTGGTGTAAATATTGTTGATGTTATATCTACAGGTGATGGTCAAGAACTAAAAGATGGTGTGAATGCACGCATAGACTATGCAATTTATGCAATGCCAGGTGCACAAAAACAGTATTCATCATGGGAAGATGGTGGTAATGCTGCTCGTAGTTTTCCAATGTATCCTAATGCTGATGATCCAAATGATCTCTACAAGGTGCTAAAGGGGTTGAAGGTTGGCGCAGTTCTTGTTCAGGCAATTCCAGGTCAAGCACCAACAGACGAAACAACAAATGCGCATTCAAATCAGCAGGCAAATGAGCAAGAAAGTGTTGACAAAACAGGTACTCACTATACGGTTATGGTTCTTCGGGTTTCTAGTGTTGTAGATATCAAAAAGCGTGCAGATGGAAAAGATGTTTCAGATGATCAAATAGACAAGAATCTTCCAAAGGTTAAACTTGCCAACAACGGCGCACCTTCAATTGAAATTCCTGCTGGGTTCTCCGCTCCTGCAAGTTTGGTTGTACAACCACTAAAAATTGGTAATGGTCCTAAAGTTAAGCAGTCTGATACTGTTTCTTTTGCATACACTGCATGGAAAATGGATGGTTCTAAATACGAGTCAACTTGGGACACTGCACGAGCAGTAACATTTTCAATGAATGTAGTAAATGAAAGCTGGAAAAAAGGCTTAATTGATGCAACTGTCGGAAGTCAGATAATGTTGATAATTCCCAAATCCGTTGGTGATACTGGGGCAAATGTAGATTCTAAAGCGATTATTTTTGTTATAGATATTCTTGGAATTATGGATAATTTCTAGTAGTTAGGATTTCATGTTTCTCAAACTCTACACACCAATTGCCATTATAGTTGCTATTTTGATTGCAGTGTTTTCCGTATTTTCTGATACTATTTTTCAAAATGGTTCAGATATTACTTCATCTATATCTACGCCTATAGAAAATGGTAAGATTTTCATCATGACTGATTCTGGGGTACTGGACTTAGTAGGTAATACAGTAGGTGTGTCGGTTGATTCTGGTGAAAATGTAGATCTTGAGGTTGCAGTTGGTCAAAATTCTGATATCGTTGCTTATCTTGCCAATGACACGTATACGCGCATTACTGATATGAAGTCATGGACAGATTTAAACAGTGTGCAAATGCCTCAAACTGAGCCTAAAACTCCGCCGACAGTTTCAGATATTCACTCAGACATGTGGGAATACTACAACACAGGAAAAGGACACATGAATTTTGACTGGACTAAGAAAAGTGGAGCAACTTGGTCACTTCTGGTGTTTGCGAAAGTTCCCGCAGATAATGCAGTCGCAGCCAATGCAAAACAGGAAGTTGGTGTTAAACTGAACTGGAAGCGAAAAACCTCTAAGCAGTTTATGATTCCAGGCCTTTCTATCTCGTTGTTGATTATGGTTGGTTGTCTAGTAATGCATTTGGTATACAAGTCCAAAAATGTGCGTGGTCGACATTCTGGTGAAGCAAAACGACTTGCTGAGTTAATCAGTGACAAAACTGGTGAGTTCGTATTGCCTATGTCTGCAAAAATTCAAAGTGTTCGCGAATTTGCCAAAATTGAAAAAAATGCTGCAAATCAGTCATTGTTACCATCACTCAACGCAACTGCAAATGCTCAGAGTTACCATGTGTCTTATGGTGTTGAAAATAACAATTGGCGCTATTATGGTGATGATGCGCCATCTCCATCACCTTATGAGGGGCAGATTGCTTATACACAGTCAATGCCAACGTATCCTGCGGGACTAAATAGGCAAATTTACCCAACTCCAGCTAATTTAGACATGCAAATTGATCATACAACTACACAAATGTATCAACCTCCAGTAGCACCGAATATTGAACTTTCTTCAACATTTAGTGCTGTTTCAAGACTAGAAAGTGCGCCGCAAGAAAGCGATATACAACTCCTAACTCGGAAGGAGTTGCGTGACAAGGGATTTTTTAAGACAAAAAAGAAGAAAAAGAAGGAGGAATCATGAAAAAGTTAATGTCCTTAGTAATTCTTGTGCTTTTTTTAGCTGGTTGTACTGAACCACTTCCAAAGGTTTCAACTTATCTTAATTCAACAAGTCCTGCATTAACGACAAACCAGGAAGAGCGTATTCGTTCCAAAATTCTTGAGGTTATTTCAAGCGCTGATGCTTCAGGTGATGTTTCAGCTTTACCTTCTCGTGTAACTGGACCTGCATTAGATCTGCGCAATATTCAGATGTTGATTAAGCATACAACTGGTATAACTGATCCGAATTTGCAGATTCCAGATACTGCTGAGCAGGTGATTATTACCAACAGCCTTAATTGGCCGCGCGATGTTTTTGTCATCACCAATACTACTCAAGACCTGCAAACTGAGCGCCTGCTTGTCATTGACCAAAATAGTGCTCGTGAAGACTATAAGCTTTGGGGTCTAGTGCGTCTTTTTACTGGTGTGTCATTGCCATCATTTGAAGTGGCGAATATAGGATCTGGGTATATTGCTCCTGATGATGTAACACTCTCGTTGTCGCCAGAAAGTGCACTTGAAGCATATTCCTCAGTTCTTCAAGGTGATGGATCATCCGAATATGCCAAGAACTTCATGGATGACCCACTTCGGCAGGAAATACACATGGCAACTGCTGGTGCTGCCTCAGAATTAGGACAACTTGCAGGTTCTCAGGCACAAACTTTCACTGCTCGTAAAGACCGTGTACGCGCAATTCGTAGTGCAGAAGGAGGTGCGTTACTGGTTGGGCAAATTGACTCCTCATGGACCAGAAATGCAGGAAATGGCGCAAGTGCAACTGCTGCTTCTGATGCAGAAAAGGCGATTCTTGGGTCAACAAGACCAACCTCATCTATAACCGTCAACTATATCAACATCGTTGCAATTTATATACCTCCAAAAACATCGGGCAAGCTTATGCAAGTTGTTGGCGCGGAAAGATATCCAGTGATTGCGAGGTCAAACTAGTGCGTATAGAAGTTCAAAGGGCAGCAAGAGCAAGTGAGCAAGAAGTTCTTGCACTTTTGCAGACAAAGAGGTCTGGAATAACGGTTGACCGCGCTAAAAATCTTGAGACTATGCACCACAAGAACATTATTACGGCAGGCACTAAAAACTCCGTGCTTAAGTCTATTCAGCAAGCATTCATCAACCCGTTTACAGTTCTGTTGACAATAATCGCGCTAATAGACTATTTGACGGATATATGGAGTTCAGATGATGATTTTCTAACGATTTACATAATAATTACTATGATTTTAATTTCTGGTGTAATATCATTTGTACAATCAGATCGTTCAAATAAAGCAACTGCCAAACTTCGCAGCATGATTTCCAATAAAGTAGATGTATATCGAGATGGTGCAATTTCAATATTGGACATTGATCAAATCTACCCTGGTGATGTTATTAAATTCTCTTCTGGAGATATGCTACCTGCAGATGTTCGTTTTATCAACACTAAGGATACATTTGTTGCTCAGGGGTTGCTTACTGGCGAAAGTTCTCCAGTAGAAAAATTTAGCGCGCCCCTTGAAAGTGCTGCTGATGAAGAGTTGAGTGCTTTAAGCAACATCGGATTTACAGGTTCAAACATTGTTTCTGGAACTGCATTAGGTGTAGTAATAGCAACTGGAGATGATACATATCTTGGTCAAATGGCATCTCAAATTGAGGGTACCAAAGTCGTAACAAGTTTTGATAGAGGTGTGAGCGCAGTCAGTAAACTTCTTATACAACTCATGCTGATAATGGTGCCGCTGGTTCTAATAATCAATATCATCACAAAAGACAGTATGCAAGAAGCGCTCTTATTTGCAATTTCAGTTGCCGTAGGACTAACACCAGAAATGCTACCAGTTATTATGACTACTACTCTCTCAAGAGGCGCATTAGAGTTGATGAAAAAGAAGGTGATTGTTAAACAGTTGTCAAGTATTCAAGGTTTTGGTGAGATGAACATTTTATGCACGGACAAGACTGGAACTCTTACTGAAGATAGAGTTGTTCTTGAGCGATATGTAAATGTTTCAGGCGATGATGATGATCGAATTTTACGCCATGCTTATCTGAACTCGCATTTTCAAACTGGTCTAAAAAATCTACTAGATCAGGCAATTATCACACGCGCAAAGTCACATAACTTGAGAGGTATTACTGCGCGTTATACACTTGTTGATGAAGTGCCATTTGACTTTGTCCGCAGAAGAATGAGTGTTGTACTTGAGGATGCAAGTGCAAAGAGGCAGTTGATTACTAAAGGTGCGGTTGATGAAGTATTAGCAATCTGTTCGCATATTGAACTGGGTAATCAGGTCTTTGAAATGGACGACAATTTGCGCAAGAGAGCATTAAGAACTTGCAAGAGTTTGAGTGAACAGGGATATAGAATTATTGCAGTTGCCCAAAAGAATGATGTTCGAGGTGAGAAGATTTTTGGTGTAGATGATGAAAAAAACATGGTTCTTATTGGATTTGCACAGTTCTTAGATCCTCCAAAAGCAAGCGCAAAGGAAGCTGTAGAGTCACTCAGATTAGCGGGTGTTCGAACAGTTGTACTAACTGGTGATGCAGCAGATGTTACTCAAATAGTATGCTCAAAGGTGGGCGTGCGTTCAGATGCAGTGATTTTAGGTACAGATATTGAAAAAATGGATGATGAACAGTTACAGCGCGTTTTGAATACAACCGATATCTTCGCAAAGCTTTCTCCTGAACA
This sequence comes from Candidatus Ancillula glyptotermitis, assembly GCA_031268675.1. Classification (GTDB taxonomy): domain Bacteria; phylum Actinomycetota; class Actinomycetes; order Actinomycetales; family Bifidobacteriaceae; genus Ancillula; species Ancillula glyptotermitis. Next base: position 5,938 of record JAIRWY010000073.1, read on the forward strand.
AAAAGACCGAATTGTGCGTGCATTTCAGCGAGATTCAAATGTTGTTGGATATATGGGTGATGGCATTAATGATGCGCTCGCAATGCGTTCTGCTGATGTTGGAATTTCGGTTGATACAGCTGTAGATATTGCAAAAGAAACTGCAAATATAATTCTACTTGAAAAGGATCTGAATGTTCTACATGATGGTGTGCTCATAGGTAGAAAAACTTTCGGAAACATCATGAAGTACATTAAGTTTTCTGTATCTGGCAACTTCGGGAATATGATTTCTGTTATAGTTGCTTCAATTTTTCTACCATTTTTGCCAATGCTTCCAATTCAGATACTTGCACAAAACTTGCTCTGTGATATTTCATCACTTGCAATTCCATTTGATAAAGTGGACAAGGAATTTTTGAATACGCCTAGAAAATGGGAAGTTACAACTATTAAGAGGTTTGCGTTCATGATGGGTCCACTTTCCTCGCTCTTTGATATCTTGTGCTTTGCTTCTCTTTGGTGGATTTACCAGGCAAATTCGCTTGAAACTGCTGTAGTTTTCCAAACTGGTTGGTTTATCTTCGGGTCAATTTCTCAAATTCTGATTATGCACATATTGCGCACAAAGAACATCGCATTTATACAATCAAGGTCTTCACTTTTCGTTGGAATAATCACAATTATAGTTGTTCTTGTCGTTTTGTTAATAGGATTTAGCCCAATTGCGGTTGCTATTGACATGGTTCAGATGCATTTGAGTTTCTTTGGAATTTTAGTTCCATTACTAGTTGGTTATACATTACTTGCAGAAGGACTAAAAAAGATCTACCAGAAAATTTACGGACGGTGGTTATGATAAAAATTGCGAGAAGAAAAGAGCCCAAGACATCAAGAAGTGTAGCTTCTATTTTGCGCGAGAATATATTCACACTATTCAACTTCATGCTGTTTTCACTAAGTGTGCTTGTAATGTTCACTAGGTCATATAAGGACTTGCTGTTTATGCTTATAATTGTGGCGAATATTATAATTGGAATTACCACAGAAATAAAGGCAAAAAGAGCACTTGATAAGTTGCAAATACTTGTTACTGCAAAATATAGAGTAAGCAATCTACTAGAAGTATTAACGAAACAGCCTGAATCTGCTAATGTGGTTGAGATGGAAGATCTAATAAAAGGGCAATTCGTCATACTCTCATCTGGAGATCAAGTTCCTGCTGATTGTAAAATTGTGCATGGAGAAGCAGGAGTTGATGAGTCGATGCTAACTGGTGAATCACATTCAATTTCTAAAAAACTTGGTGATGAAATACTATCTGGAACAACTGTTATCAGCGGGCAAGTAATTGGAGAAATTGAAGAAATTGGCGCAAACTCAAAAGTTGCTAAGCTTACAGAAAGTGCAAAAGTCTTTAAACTGGCACATTCTGATTTACGATCTGGTGTTAATACAATTCTAAAATGGATTTCTATTGGTATTATTCCTACTCTTATATTACTTGTGTTTACTCAATTTGACACTACAACTTATGAGGGCTGGTCGCGAGGAATACTACGAACTTCTGCGGGCGCAATTGGCATGATTCCAGAAGGACTAGTATTGTTAATATCTATGAACTTTGCACTTGCTGCTTTAATTCTCAGCAAGAAAAATGTATTAGTTACTGAACTGAACTCGGTTGAAACACTTGCGCGGGTTAATGAAATTATTCTGGATAAAACTGGTACAATTACGGATGGTTCTGTTGTAGTTTCAAGCATTACTGCAGTTGGTGATGCAAAAATTTGTGAATTTGCATTTACTGGACTTAGAACTGTTGCACTTTTACCAGGCGGAACAAAAACATCAGATGCAATTATTGAGTACCTTGATAACAACGGTTTTTCAAATGCCTTCGCTGATCATCAGATTGAAAAAAAGAACAGTTTTTCAAGTGTGCATAAGTCCAGTTCAGTTGTTGTAAAATACATGCACAACGGAGAAGAAGTGTATGCAGAGTTTGTTTTAGGAGCACCTGAAATGCTCTTGAACTCGTCAAGTGCGCAATTTGTTAAGGCGCGTGAAATCGTTGATGAAGCTGCTCAAAACGGATGTAGAGTACTTGTATTCTTACAGATTGTTGCAGATAAAACTGCTGTTTTTGTCGTTAAAGCACAGGAACACATTCGTGAATCTGCTAAAGAAATAATCCAGTACTTCCAAGATAGTGGTGTACATGTGCAGATTGTTTCTGGTGATAGCGAAAATACTGTGCGGTATATTGGACAGCAAGTTGGAGTTACTGATATTATTGGGCGTGCATTACCTGAAACTAAACTTGAAGTTGTACAAAAACTACAAGATGATGGAAAAGTTGTTGCTATGACTGGTGATGGTGTGAATGACATTCTTGCATTAAAGAATGCAGATTTGGGAATTGTTGTTGCAAATGCTGCACCTGCTTGTAAAACCGTTGCAAATTTGGTACTTGTTGATTCAGATTTTAGCCATTTACCAGCAGTTCTTGGACAAGGTCGCAGAATAATAGCAAATATTGAGCGAGTTGCAAGTTTATTTCTGGTCAAGACATTTTACTCAATTGGACTTACTGCATTCACAATTGCAACTGATGGTGTTTATCCATTTTACCCGCGTCATCTTACAGTTGTTTCAGCACTAACTATTGGACTTCCTGCACTTCTATTAAGTCTTGGCCGCAATAACCAGAAGTATAAACCAGGTTTCTTAAAGCGCGTTCTGAAGTTTTCCGTGCCTTGGGGAATTGCGATTGCAGTAATAGTAAAACTGGTCTGGTCTATAACTGCTAGTCAAGTTTATTCACTAATTGCACTGTTTATCTTGTCATTTGTGGTGTTGATTGTAAAATCTCGTCCGCTTTTTTCTTGGCGCGGAATTGTTGTTATTCTGGTTGCAATTTCATTTGTACTATTCGTGCTTTTGGATGTGAAGGTATACAACTTCTTATGAAAAGTGAATTCTAACACAAAGTGTGGTATAATGATTGATGATGAAGTTTAGGGAACAAGGAATAGGAAGTTATGGATAAAATTTTAGGTTATGTTAAAATAGCGCGCTTAGATCACTGGGTTAAACAGCTGTTCATTTTGCCTGGTGTAGTTTTAGCAGTTGCACTTAAGAGTTCTCATAGTGCATCTACTGTATCGCCCCCCCCCCCCCGCATTTTCGCTTCTTGACGCAAAAAACATCATCTTGGCACTTCTAGCTACTTCATTTATTGCTTCCTCAAACTATGTCATCAACGAATGGCTAGACCGGCACTTTGACAAATATCATCCAATTAAGAAAAACCGTCCAGCTGTAAGTGTTGGATTAAAAGCACCAATTGTATATCTTGAATATGCAGTTTTTACTTGTCTAGGATTATCTATTAGCTTTTTGGTAGGCAGAACCTGTTTTATTACTGTTCTAATCTTGTGGATTATGGGACTAGTATACAATGTTAAACCAATTCGTTCTAAAGACATCGCATATCTTGATGTAATTTCAGAATCTCTTAATAATGCGTTGCGTCTTTTAATCGGCTGGTTTGCTGTTTTACCGCTAGTTTTACCTCCAAGTTCAATTATTTTGGGCTACTGGATGGGCGGTGCATATTTGATGGCAATTAAGCGGTATAGCGAATATCGCACAATTGATAATCCTGAGATGGCTGGTCGTTATAGAAAAAGTTTTAAGCACTATACTGAAAAAACGCTACTTAATTCATCTTTATTTTATGCTATGTTTTCAGTTTTTCTTATTGGAGCGTTTTTGATTAAGTACCACATTGAATACATAATTGCAATGCCATTTATATGTATTTTGTACGTCATCTATTTTAATTTGAGTTTCCAAAAAGATTCTACTGCTCAAGCTCCTGAAAAGCTATTAAAAGAAAAGAAACTAATGATATTTATGCTCTTTTTGATAGTTCAAATTGGTGTTTTGACTTTTATTAAAATTCCAGTACTGCAAGTTTTAATGAATACAGTTTTGGTGGGTATATAAGTGAAAAAGAAGATTATATCTTTATTAAATTACAAGAACTGCTTAGTCGGAATTTTTTGTTTACTAGCTGTTTCTGTTGGACTTTTTAATATACATTATATCAGCGGAATAGCAGGCCCTGATCCAAATCGACACTTTCGTATCGCTACTGGTATTGCTTCTGGAAATATAACTGTATTATTCTTCAAAAATCATGGAAATTTAGATACAAATACACCACCAACAATTATAATTCCTGAAGAATACGAAAAACTTACAAGTTGTGCCAAGAACTCTGGTGTTGAGGAAGAACTAAACTACTTTGATAGAGATTGTATAAGAAACTTTAAGTTTGATGCCAACAATAAAAATAATGTAAATACTTCAGTTGATATACAGATGCCTATGTTTTCATATATCCCACAAGCAATTGGGATGAAAATCGGGATGATACTAAATCAATCTCCTGTATTTTCTCTAAATTTAGCGCGACTATTCAATTTACTGTTCTATATATTGTGTTTTGCTTTATCTATTCGCCTAATTCCTCGCGGCAAAATTTTTATCGCACTTTTTGGCTTAATTCCTGGTTCATTATTTATTGCATCTTCAATCAATGGAGATTCGGCAATGATTTCATTAACCACGCTATTTACTTGTTATATCTATTATTGTTTTTCCAAAAAGCAAATACTTGACAAAAGGCAAGTAATAATACTTATTATGCTTGGTAGTTTTCTATTTGCGTTAAAAATAGCATATATTCCGCTTTTTATTCTTGTCCTGTCTCTTGGAAAAAATGTAATTAAATGTAAATATAAGTGGATATTATTTATTGTAGTTGGATCTATTGGATCTGCTTTATATTTAATATGGGAAAAACTTGTTGGATACCAGAGTATAGATGATAATGTAATGAAGATCTGGCATGAACAAAAAATATGGATTGTAACTCATCCGCTTCACGTATTAGTTTCAATATTGAGAAACATGCTAATTGAATTAGGGGGATTCCTAAAACTTGGCTCTGGACCATTTGACTGGAGTATTCCACTTCTGCTACTTGCCATTATACTATATTCAGTCACTTTGAAGTATAAAAAAATTGGTTCGGTAAAGAGTTTTTTTAGTGAGTATAAAATGGTACTATTATCAGCGCTTGCACTATTTGGATGTATGTTTTTGTCTATTTTTGCAATGTTGCTTACTTGGACTCCATATACAGATTACATGCATATCATTGGCTTTCAAGATCGTTACTTATTCGAATTACTACCACTACTGCTAGTGTTCATGCAAATAGGTAAACCAAAAAATAAGGAGTTGGCAAAGGAGCTAACTGATGAAAACTGCTGAATTTAATGTCTACGACTTTGATAAAACAATCTATGCTGGTGATTCCACAGTTGATTTTTATATCTTCTGCCTGAAGAATAATCCAAAACTTGTACTGAGTATATTCCCCAATTTCGTAAATGCATGTAAATTCAAATTAAGGCTCATCAAAAGATCTGAGTTCAAAGAGAACTTCTATATCTCATTTTTGCCAAAAGTTGATGTTGAAACAATGGTCCAGAAGTTTTGGCAGGTAATGAATAAAAAAGTCCAAAAGTGGTATTTAGATCAGAAGCGCGCCAACGACCTTATCATTTCTGCATCCGCAACTTTTCTTCTCGCGAAGATATGCAAACAACTAGAAGTTGAACTGCTCGCAAGTGATGTTGATGTTAAAACTGGGAGATTGCTCGGACCGAATCTTCGTGGAGTTGAAAAGGTCAAGTTGTATAAAGCGCGTTATGAAGATACTCCAATAGACAATTTCTACACAGATTCGTTATCTGACAAGCCCATGATGGACCTGGCAGAAAATGCACATCTAGTTAAATAATGCACATTCAAATACCTAGATGAGTTTGATACTACAAGATCTGATCACAATGAAGATATCAAACCAGTCTAGTAGATTAGTACCACTGCACGAAACCCTACGCATTCCAATCAGAAGTAGGACACACCAAGAGGTAGTATTTTATACGGGAAACTGCAGAATGGGTGAGTATAGTATGGAGAACACCACAAAAAAACCACAAAAAAGACCATGAATAAGCACAAAAAAACAGGTACTCTACACAACTTTCAGCACAAAAGACAAGAAACAGGCATGTTCCACTGCGCATTTACCACTCTGCTTATACATCATGAAGTCTAAAAAAGCCTGTTTTCCCTCTTCAAAATAGTACATGTGTATATAACACACATAAGCACCTTAAATCAAACCACGTGTTTATAAATAGCCTTAATGAAGGTCTAGGTTATAAAACCACCTGAATTTGTTCCAGAAGAAGTTTTTACATGTACATCCCCTGAATAAAAGAAGACCTGCATTTAAGAGGGGTTGATGATAAATGGGGGTGAGGAGGTTGATGATAAATGGAAGGTGTTGTATTTTGCATGCGGATGCACACAGAGCTGGATTCTGACGCAAATTTAAGTTTACAACTGTTGTTTTTTATCTTGTGCGCCCAGAAAAACAAGTCTAGGATCTCGCAAAAACCAACTTCTTTGTCTCCGAATAAGCCTTTTGGTGTGTGTTCCAATCATAGTGTATGCATTGTCTAGCGACATTTTTTTGCCAGTTGCTGGATATGCATCACCATGAATATATGCCAACATCTCTGGATAACCAATTGCTTTGCTGGCAGTTGGTCCTAAAAGTGGCTCTAACTCCAAAACTTCATTTAGCAAGTTCAGTGAGCGCATTTTGTCAAGACGCTCCTCAACTCTTGTATCAAGCACAGAAGTTGGATAATCTACAAAAAGTTGTAGTGTTCGTTCAACAGCATAGGTATATTCGGGAAGTTTTCGTTGGTAATTTTCACCAGAAAGCTCAAGAACTTCAAGTGCACGAATAATTCTGCGCTCATTTTGAGCATCTAATGTAATAGCAGTTTGTGGATCTTTTTCTTTCAAGCGCTCATATAGTTTTGCAACACCTGTAGTTTCTAGTTCCTCTTCCAATGCATTCCGCACAGTCGCATTAGTTGCTTGAAATTCAAAGTTGTCAAGAATCGACCTCAAATATAATCCAGAACCGCCACAAACAATTGGCAAATGTCCAGTAGCCCGAATAGTATCAATATCTTGAATAGCACTTTTTTTGTATTCAGCAACATTTGTAATTCTCTGTGGATCAACAACGTCAACCTGATAATGCTTGATGTTGTATTTTTCTGCAAGCTCTCTACGAAATGCAAGTGGTACTTTCGCAACAGCAATATCCAACAACTTATAGCGCGAATACGCATCTGCATTAACAATATCTGCATTAACACCTTGTTCTTTGAGTTTTAGAGCCAGATTTATTGCAAGCTGAGACTTTCCAGTTGCCGTAGGTCCAACTATAGCTAAAATATCAACAGAACTCTCAAGAACCAGTTGCAATGCTTGCTCTAAGTAATCATGTTCCCCTAGATTCTGAAAATCCATACTGCATTATACCACATCTGCAACCAGATAATATGGAGTTGCACTTATAATGTTTACTTGTACGATTTCACCAGGTTTCGCATTCAAACCAGATGTGTTAATGTGTACAAGTCGTCCATCTTCACTAATACCAGAAAGTCGTCCATTTAAATCATCTTTTCTATGTTGATGTGCTGAAATCATCACAGAAACTGTTTTACCAAGCTGCGCTTTTTGTCCAGACAACGTAATTTCCTCTTGAATTTTCAACAACTTTTCAAACCGGTGTTGAACCACATCCTTTGGAATCTGATTAGGCATATTCGCAGCAACGGTTCCAGGTCGAATTGAGTACTGGAATGTATATGCGGACGAAAACTGCGCCTCTTTTACAACTTCTAGTGTTTTTTCAAAATCTTCATCAGTTTCATCAGGAAAACCTACTATTATATCAGTAGTAATTGCAACTTCTGGAATCAAATTGCGTACTTTTTCTAGTGTTTTTAGAAATGAACTTGCTCGATAACTCCTGCGCATAAGGCGTAAAATGCGATCAGAACCAGACTGCAGTGGCATATGCAAGTTTGGCATAACGTTGTTTGTCTCACTCATTGCACTAAGTACAACATCAGTAAATGCTGCGGGGTGCGGAGAAGTAAATCTAACTCGTTTTAGCCCTGAAGATTCCAATTCACCACATGCTCTTAGTAGTTTTGCAAACGCATTTCTATCTCCAAATTCTGTGCCATAACTGTTTACATTTTGCCCTAGGAGAATTACTTCACTAGCACCATTTTTAACAGCATGTTTCACCTCAGCAAGAATTTCATCTGGTCGACGATCGCGTTCCCGACCGCGTAAAAGCGGAACAATGCAAAATGTACACGAATTATTACATCCCATAGAAATTGAAACCCATGCTGAATAGTTGGTCTTGCGAACCGCCTGAAGTGTAGAGGGAAATTGCACTAGCTGCGGTAAAATTTCAACTTGTGCTTTGCTGGTTTTTGCAGCTTCTTTAAGTAGTTCAGGTAATCCATGAAGATTGTGCGTGCCAAAAACAACATCAACCCAAGGTGCGCGCATAACCATCTGTTCTTTATCTTTCTGCGCAAGACATCCACCAACTGCTATTTGCATCTTCGGGTTCAGCCTCTTCTGTGTTGCCAACTGCCCTAAGTGACCATAAAGTTTGTTTGCAGCGTTTTCACGAACTGCACAAGTGTTAATTGCAAATACATCAACTTTTCCTTTTAGTGCTGCATCTAAAGTGGTAGGTTTATAACCCATACTCTCAAGCATGCCAGCAATCCTCTCAGAATCATGTTCATTCATCTGGCAACCTAGTGTTTGAACATAGTAAGTCTTCATAACTACATTATACCAGAAACCTTGTCCAAGCGCACTAACTTGACAACTTGCAAAACATGTGCAAAATGTGCTACACTATATGTATACATTAATTTATGTGAAAGGCTTTTTATTTATATGGAACATGCATGGTTATTTAATCTGGCTCTGGATATACTAGGTGTTGTTTTCGTCATAGGCATGGATGGCGTGATGATACCTAAAATTCTAAAGGGCAGGGCACAAACAGATCCGTATACATGGGTGATTTTTGTAATACTTTGTATGATTGGTGTGTATTTCCCCATAAAACAAGGACTAAATCCTGTTGAAATTGTAGTTCCAATATTTATGCTAATCCTTGATGCAGTTGTTATGGTCGTTGCATTTATGAAATGTAGGACAAAAGCTTCAAAGTTCAATAAGTTCGGTATTATTTTTGCTGTAGTTCTTATTGTTGTAGATGTTTCTTGGAATGCGTTTATCGGTTACGAAATATTACCTGATGATCACAAACTTGCAGATACTATTGGTAATTTCATAATGTTGACATTTGGAATAGTTGCAGTTTTGTCAGTTATAATGCGTGTTCGGGCGATTGTTGCAGGTAACCGCGAGGTGCCTCTTGGGATTATTCTTATGGGCTCTCAGTATCTACTCGTTATTGCGGCTTTACCATGGATTTCTGGTTCAGGACCACTTCCAGTTGAGCTATTTTCCGCTGGTACACCGCTCATCAACTCAGAACCACTTGATATATTCTTTATTATTGCTGGACCTATGACTGGTTTTATCATGAACTTTGTAACGCTTATTCCAGTACTTTACTACAACAAAAAGCGCGACAAATTATCAACAACTTAGAAGTTTTTACGCACAAAAAAGAGACAAATATGTTTTGTCTCTTTTTTGTACTTTTTTCTGTTTTTGCTAATAAACTTGCTGTTGTTTAATCAACTTTCTTCATATTAACACTGAGGTCACCAACAAAAGGGTTAAAAGGCATAAATTCGGCTCTAACATAAACACCACGAACATGTCCTTTAATTAGTCCTTGATCAGTATTTGTTGTTACTGTAACTGTTTGTGTTTCCCCTGGAGATATAAACACTCCAGTAGCGAATGGACCCGCACCAGGTAAACGAGCAGAGAATTTCCATTCGTTTTTGTCAAGATTCCAATACCAATCCTCGAGCCCCTTTACGTCCTCCTGTATAAAATATCCAACATCACGAGTGCCGTGATTGGTTACTGTAACTTGAACTTTGGTTTTTGTTCCAGTATGATCATCTTTTTCGGTCCAGAAGTGTTGCGATTCATAATGATCAACAGGCGTTAATTTGTCATTCACTTCAACAGATGGTGTGTTTGCAGCATTTGCAAATCTTGCAGTATTCGGTACAACTACAATAGCAAAAGCTACTCCAATAGCTAGAATACCCCTAGATAGTTTCTTTAAGTTCATAATTTCCTTCCAATTTCCATAACTAAACTTACTGTAACTTATGTTTTACCACAAGCTATCTTAATCATTATACCACACTTCTTTTACCTTGTCAAGTTAATGTCAAGTAAACTTTATGCTTTTTTAATTTTTTCACTTATATCTGTATACTTAGCAGATCTAGCATAAGTCTTACTCTTTATTTAGCAAATAGATGCTTCTACTAGCGCATACAATTACCAGCACAAATTAACTTTATCAGTGTAATTTGCATTGCAAATCACTCTACTTATACCTCATGAATTATACCTCATGAAGTCTAAAAAAGCCTGTTTCCCCCTTCAACATATACATGTGTATAATAACACACATAAGCACCTTAAATCAAACCACGTGCTTATAAATAGCCTTAATGAAGGTTTAGGTTATAAAACCACCTGGATTTGCTACAGAAGAAGTTTTTACATGTACATCCCCTGAATAAAAGAAAGCCTTGTATTGAAGAGGAGTTGAAGATAAATGGGGGTGAGGAGGTTGATGATGGATGGAAGTTGTTGTAGTTTGGGTGCGGATGTGTAGGGATGTTATTGCACACGTTTGGAATTATACACTTGAAAATACAAGTTTAAGTGTATAATAGAAAGTTAGATGTACATATATACAATATTAGAAAACATCTTAAACAAGTTGATAAAAAAGTAGTAGATTACAATAGTAACAGAACATTGTTGTGGTTATAGACTTGAGGATGAATAAAACAAAAGTAGATAACTTAAAGTACTAGTATATACACAAGCAATGTATCACCTTTTTGTATTTTAGGTGATGTGGTTGGATATACATGTGCTGATAAAGGAGTTTTAAGCATAAAACGCTACTATTTAATGTGTTGATGATGGATGCGGATGCACAAAGTTCTAGTAATAATTTACAGCACGGAATAACAGCTCCTAATATTTTGTTTGGATATAAATCTGCAACCATTACGTGATACACAGTAGTATAATATGTTGTATTATAGGCTAATGCTTCATTTCTGTCAGCTCTTTGTATTTTTTTGGAATTATGCGAGTTATATTGGAAGTAGTTTTATCCCAATTATCAAGTAAATCTACTGCGAAATGTGAGCTTGTGCATTTTGCATAATCATCAAGTAATTTTCTAACTTTAAGCTGTTGCTCGACTGGTAGTTTCTCCAGTGATTCCAACTCTAGTAGATCTTGATTCCGCGCTTCTTCATTAATCAGTTGTTCATTCAAGTCCAATACATATGCAACACCACCTAAAAATCCAGCACCAATATTTTTTCCAGTGTGTCCGAGAATTACTGCAGTTCCGCCAGTCATATACTCAAGTGCATGGTCACCAGTGCCTTCACATACAAAAACTGCTCCAGAATTACGAACCGCAAATCGTTCGCCAACCAGTCCATGAAAATATGCAACACCTGAAGTTGCTCCAAATCCCAAGACATTACCAGCAACTACATTTTGGTGTGGATCAAAATCTCCACTAGTATTCGCTCGAACCACCAATTTTCCACCACTTAAACCTTTTGCTGCATAATCATTAGTCTCACCAAGCAGGTTGATAGTCACTCCACTTGGTAAAAATGCACCCAAACTCTGCCCACCAACACCTTCAAGCGCAATAGTTAATGCATTATCTGGTAAAATCCCTGAACTTGAATGTCCAAAATTATACCTCTTGGTGACTTCAAATCCAATTAGCGTTCCAAAACTGCGGTCTACATTACGAATTCGCGAAGTAATAGTTTGCGCATGTGTTTTTAGATCTTCAAAGTTAACTTTCTGCATGAGTAATGCATCTAGCGAATCCTCAATTGCGTGTTTCTGTTCTTTGGACTTAATAAACTGCGCATTCGTTCGCAAGTTGTTCTTGGGAAGTTCAAAAATTGGCTCCAAGTTTAACTGATTTGCCTTAAAATTATCCACAACTGCACGCTTGTCTAGTATATCGCTATGTCCAATTATTTCATCAAGCGTTCTAAAACCTAGACTTGCAAGTATTTCGCGAACTTGCTGTGCAACAAATGTGAAGTAATTTACAACATGTTCACTCTTCCCATGAAAATTCTTGCGCAAGTTTTCATCTTGTGTTGCAATACCTACTGGGCAAGTATTCTTGTTGCAAACACGCATCATCACACAACCTTCAACTACTAGCGGTGCAGTTGCAAAGCCAAATTCTTCTGCGCCCAAAAGTGCAGCAATTATAACATCACGACCAGTTTTTAACTGCCCATCACACTGTAGAGTAACACGATCACGTAAATCATTTTGAACAAGTGTCTGTTGAGTCTGCGCGAGACCAATCTCCCAGGCTGTACCTGCATGCTTGATAGAACTCAGAGGTGCTGCTCCAGTTCCACCATCATGCCCAGAAATTAAAATCACATCAGCATGGGCTTTAGAAACACCAGCAGCAATTGTACCTACACCATATTCAGCCACCAATTTCACATGTATACGAGCATCTGGATTCGCCATCTTCAAGTCGTGGATTAACTGCGCAAGATCTTCAATTGAGTAAATATCATGATGTGGAGGTGGAGAAACTAAGTCAATTCCAGGTGTAGAATGTCGAACTTCAGCGATCCAAGGATACACCTTTTCACCAGGCAAGTGACCACCTTCACCAGGTTTTGCACCTTGTGCAAGTTTAATCTGTATATCAGTTGCAGATACTAGGTACTCTGAAGTAACGCCAAAACGTGCAGAAGCAACCTGCTTGATCTTTGAACGTCGCTCTTTGGAGTAAATGCGATCAATTTCTTCGCCACCTTCACCAGAATTCGAACGAGCACCAATTGAGTTCATAGCAATTGCCAGAGTTTCATGTGCTTCTCTTGAAATAGAACCGTAGCTCATTGCACCAGTTGAAAATCTCTTCAGAATTTTCTCAACACTTTCAACTTCATCTAAATCTACTACTTCGCGCCCAAGTTCAGGTGCAAGTTTCAATCTAAAAAGTGAACGAATCGTCATCAACCGCCCAGAAACTGCATCAATTTTGTCGCTGAATTTCTTGAACAATTTATATCCTTGTGCGCCTCCAATTGAGGTACTCTGCTGCAAAAAGAAGATACTTTCTGGATCAAAAAGGTGCTCTTCACCAGCTTTTCTCCATTTATATTCACCACCAGTGTTGAGTTGTTCACCTGCTGAAGATGTCAGAACTTTGGGATAACCTGCAAGATGACGCTCCAAAACTTCCTCAGTAATTATATCCAAACCAATACCGCCAAGTGCAGAAGTTGTTCCTGTAAAATACTTATCAACAAACTCCTTTGAAAGTCCTACTGCCCCAAAAACTTGTGCTCCTCGATAGCTCATAATAGTTGAAATACCCATTTTTGACATGATTTTAAGAACACCATTTCCGAGAGCCAAGATCAGATTCTGCGTTGCTGTTTGTGCATCTACTTCAAGAAAATTCGATCTCGCCAAGTTTTCTATGGTTTCCATTGCCAAATACGGATTTACAGCAGCTGCTCCATATGCGATGAGTAATGCAACATGATGAGTTTCACGAACATCACCTGCTTCAACCAACATCGAGATCTTGGTTCTAGTTTGATTACGCAGAAGATGATGTTGAACCGCCGCAGTTAGTAGAAGAGATGGAATCGGAGCCCAATCCCTATTAGAATCGCGGTCTGACAATATAATAAAGTTTGTACCATCTTCAATTGCTTCATCTACTTCATCAAAAATTTCTTTTAGACGCTTTTCAATCGGATTTTTACCACTACTTTTAGAATCTGCGACAGAAAAAAGTCCTCTAATAACCACACTCTTAAAATGTCCACCAACTTTCTCATCTCGCGCAATTCGTTGTATTTTAGCCAACTCGTCGTTATTAATAACTGGAAAAGGTAGTAGCAATTTCATCGCATGGTTCTGAATATCCTCTAATAGATTAGGCTCAGGTCCAATTGCAGATGCAAGTGATGTAACAATTTTCTCGCGGATTGAATCTAGCGGTGGATTAGTAACTTGTGCAAAATCCTGCGTGAAATAGTCAAAAAGTAGGCGTGGTCTCTTTGACAAAACTGCTAAAGGAGTATCTGTACCCATAGCACCAAGCGGTTCTTTACCAGTATTCGCCATTGGTGTCAAGATCAGTTTAATATCTTCCTCTGTATACCCAAATGCACGTTGTCTACGGTGAACAGATGCTGCTGGAAACATTATATGCTCGCGGTGTGGGAGATCAGCCAACTTCACAGAACTTTCATCAAGCCATTTCCTGTACGGATGAAGTCCAGCAAGTTGCTCTTTCACTTCATCGTTTTCAATAACGCGACCGTCATTTGTATCCACCAACAACATAACACCAGGCTCTAACCTACCTTTTTTGGCAACTTTTTGCCCATCAACATTTAGGACTCCTGCTTCACTAGCCATTACTACCAATTCATCAGTAATCATATATCTTCCAGGTCTAAGTCCATTACGGTCTAACAAAGCACCGATAAGATCACCATCAGTAAAAGAAAGGGCTACTGGTCCATCCCAAGGTTCAATAAGCGTGGAGTTGTATTCATAGAACGCCTTGAGTGCGTCATTTTCCGAATCTTGCCAATTTTCAAATGCTTCAGGAATCATCATGAGGACTGAATGCGGCAGACTACGTCCAGAAAGATGCAAAAGTTCCAGTACTTCATCAAACGAACCAGAATCAGATGCTCCAGGCGTTAAAATTGGGAGCAAATCCTTAAAACTACCACCAACTCGCCCTTCAAGCATACTGGTGTTTAGAAGACCTTCACGCGCAGAAAACCAGTTGCGGTTCCCACGAATTGTATTGATTTCACCATTATGCGCGATATTCCTCAGTGGTTGCGCTAACTCCCAACTAGGAAATGTATTTGTAGAAAAACGCGAATGTACTAGTGCAATCTTCGCCTCAAATGTGTCATCTTGTAGATCTAAGAAGAACTCAGGCAGTTGCTTTGTCGTCAACATGCCCTTATAGGTTATTGTTCTTGAAGACAGACTCGCAAAGTACAGCCCTAGTGTTTGTCTAGCAATATTACGCACGCGGTAGGTAATTCTGTCAAGTTCAATACTACCTAGATTATACAACTGGTCGATAACTACAACTTGGCTGAAACTTGGACAACTACCTCTTGCTGTGGGTCCCAACTGGCTGTCATCAACTTCAACTTTGCGCCACCCAAGAACTTTCAACCCCTCTTTTATTGCAACTTTCTCAAAATCAAGGCGTTGCTTTTCTGCCAGTTTCTCATCTCTACTTGTAAAAGCAATCCCAGCAGCATAATATCCCTGTTCTGGCAATTCAACACCAAGTTTTGCAAACTGCTTCCGCAAAAACCTGTCTGGAATTGATACAAGTATTCCAGCACCATCACCTGAATTCTCTTCAGCACCTACAGCACCTCTATGATCAAGGTTCAGTAAAACCTCAAGTCCTGCTTCAACAATTTTTCGTGTTGGCTTCTTCTTCAGAGTTGCCACAAAACCAAGACCACACGCATCATGCTCGTAGTCCGCATTGTATAACCCGCTCTGTGCAGTTCTTCTGTACGCATCATCAACCACATGTTACATTATACCACATGGGGTATGACATTTTGATTGAGGTTGCATCAGCAGGTGATAAATCCTGATGCTGCATATTCTTGATGCCGTATATTAAAATCAACCACCAGTCATCAACGAGGTGTGGGTTTTCCTGTAGTACCTAAAGACTAGACTATATCATTTATAGATCCATAAGCTGACTTAAATTCTGTAAACCTAATTGGATCACTTTCATCAAAGAAAACCGTTTGATCCCCATATATAATAGTCGTATCATCAGGCGCTTTATTCATATCCAAATAGAAGTCATTGCCAAATCCATCTGTTGCAAATGGTAAGTAGTTGTCTGGGATTAGTTCTTTTAGATAATCTCTTTGATACTCATATAGCCTCTTGATACTCATATAGCCCATATCCGGTTTATCACTTTTAGATAAACATGGAAATACGGACACCAAAATCATACCTTCTGCTTCACCTATATATCCAAATTTTTCAATATCTACTCTTTTCGCATATATATCCTTTAACAAATTCGGTACTTTAATTCCGCGCTTTTCTTCCAATTTGACTATACTTGCTTCTGTTTCATCAGCAATATATATACCATCATCTGTGTCATCATCTGTGCCACTACCTGGAAAATTCAATGGGTAGAATTCTTCGCGAAGTTCTGCGCTATTGCTGTTTCTGCCATTTTCAGCTGTTTGACCATTTATCTTGCTGGCATAAGCATAATTACTACTATCTGCACCAAAAAGAAAAGAAAACATCACTGCGAAAGTAAATAAACCACGCAGAAGAGTAATCATTTTGTCATTTTGTCTTGTATTATTTTGTTGTTGTATATTCATTTTAGTTGTCCTTTCTTGAAAATATTTATACAACTCCATTTTGCTACTACTTTTTACTTTCTTACTTCTCTCCTTTTCCATACTCTCCTTTTCCATACTCTCCTTTTCGCTGGCATTATAACAAGTTTTAGCAATGTGAATATTATAGATAACTTAAGGTTTCCTATTTTGTGGTAGAAAGTATGCATACCCATGAATTTTGTACTATGCAGTGTTCGTATTTTGCAACAATTACATGTACTTCTTCCCCATCAACTTATGTATACAAACTAAAATCTTTCCATTAGACAAGAAGAGTTCTGTTAGAGAAAAGTGGCAGTTGGGCGCGGACCCAAATTCCCGCTACTTCTTCAGTAATGCAACTCGCACTTTAGGCTTAGAAATTAACTTCTTGTAGTGTGGATCCTCTTTATTTTTAAAATGCTTGATTTTAATACCGGTTTCGGATGCATAAGGTTCAAAAGTTTGATGATGAAACCGTTTTGAAGAAAAAACAATAAGATTTTCAATTCCAAAACTACTCAGAAGTTCACTAAGTTTACTAGCCTGTGCCTTTCCTTTATGGGTCAACGGCAAATCCTTCTTCTTGCCGTGCCATTTAGATTTTTTTACCGATTTAGCAGGTGCAAACTCCAATACAACGCGAGAATCTGCAAACTCTGTGGTTGAACGGAACATCTCAATGAGTCGTCGATCATCTCGATAAGTTAACATATTCAATGCATCATCAGTACTAACCCATCTGACATCATCAATCTCCTTTTTTGATGCAGCTTTTACTGGAGAACGCATCTTAAAAATAAGTGAACTTTTCGGTAATTCATGTGCAATATAATAACGGATATTCTTGCGCATATGAAGTAGATCACGCAATCCTGGAACTGTATACGAAACTTGTCCCAATGGCTTATCTAACACAATCGCTACACCAGTTTCTTCACAAACTTCCCGACAAGCAGCAATTTCAGCAAGTTCTTTTTTCTCTAACTTACCTTTAGGGAATGACCAATCTTTATAACGCGGACGATGAACCAGAAGTACTTCAACTACTCCAGTTTCCTCATTTATACGGTGCACAATCGCCCCTGCACATTCAATTTTTTTCATTACTTGAGTTTTGTCGACCCTTTTGCCTTTCTAGACTTCGCAATAATTTCTTCCTGTATACTTACTAATAAGTTGCCATCTGCATCAACTGTTTTCCGAATGTACTGTCCATCTTTGTCAAGATCCCATGCGGTTATCTTATCTGACATCGAGTAGTCCAACAAGTTGACAAGTTCTTGAATCTGCGAATAGTGAACAATTTTTACTAGAACTTCAACTCTCCTATCAAGATTTCTGTGCATTAAGTCCGCTGAGCCAATCCACACTTCAGGAACAACATCTTCTTGTCGCAAAAAAACTTCATTCTTCAAATCATCTGCAACTTCTGGTAATGGATTTCTAAACGCATAAATTCGCGAATGTTCCAAAAACCGCCCTAAAATTGAACGCACTCTAATATTCTTGTGAATGCCAGTAACTCCAGGCTTTATTGCACAAATTCCACGCACAATCATATCAACTTTAACGCCAGCTTCAGCAGCACGATAAAGTGCATCAATACAGACTTCGTCAACAACAGAGTTCACCTTAATCTTTATCCAGGCTTCACCACCAGCAAGTGCAACTCGCCGTTCATTCTCAATTCTAGCAATAATGCCCTTGCGCATAGATTTAGGAGCCACCAAAAGTCTCTTATAGCTTGATTTTGGTGCATAACCAGAAAGTTGATTAAAAAGACGTACAACATCTTGTCCAACCACTTCATCGCTAGTCAAAAGCCCATGATCGGTATACATTCTAGCAGTTTTCGGGTTGTAATTGCCAGTACCAATATGTGAGTAGTAGTGAATTTCACCATTGTTATCTGCTCGAACCACCAATGACAACTTACAATGCGTCTTTAATCCTACTATTCCGTATACAACATGTACACCAGCTTTCTCCAATTTTCGCGCCCACTCAATATTTGCTTGTTCATCAAATCTAGCCTTAATTTCAACTAGTGCTAATACTTGTTTACCAGCTTTTGCAGCATCAACGAGCGCATCGATTATCGGGGAATCACCAGAGGTTCTATAAAGTGTTTGTTTAATTGCAAGAACTTGCGGATCTTGCGCAGCTTGCTCCAAGAAACGTTGAACTGATGTAGAAAACGAGTCATAAGGATGGTGAAGTAAAATGTCCCCTTTACGCATGCAGTCAAATATATCAACTGGACTTGATGACTGCTTATTTGATAGAAAACGGTGCGTTCTTGGCAGAAACTTCTTGTATTTAAGTTCTGGACGATCCAATTTCATTAGCTCAAATAATCCTGTGTGGTCAAGTGGCGCATCAAGTGAAATAGTTTCATCATCCTGAATCCCAAGCTCTCGCACAAGCCAACTGCGTAGATTTTCAGATATAGTATTCTCAACTTCTAAACGAATTGGCGGACCAAAACGGCGACGTAATAACTCCCGTTCCATAGCTTTCAGTAGATTTTCTGCATCATCTTCTTCAACATCAATATCTTCATTACGAGTAACACGAAATGCACAGACTTCATTTATCAGCATACCAGGAAATAAAAGGTTAAGATGCTCACAAATCAAGTCCTCAAGTGCTACAAATCCAAACGCATCAGATTCATCAAACTTCACTTGAATAAAACGCGGTATATTTGATGGTATCTTAACGCGAGCAAAATGCGATGCACTAGTTTTTGGATTTTCCAAGATTACACCAAGAGAAAGTGAACCTCCAGAAATATAAGGAAATGGATGTGCAGGATCAACTGCAAGCGGAGTAAGCACTGGAAAAATCTGCATCTTAAAAATATCAGTCAACTGATGCTTTTCCTGTGTGCTCAAATCCGTGAGCTTCATAATATTTATTCCTGCTGATTTGAGCTTGGGGTGTAGATTTTTTGACCAGTTTTGTGCATGCCTTTTCTGCAACTGCGCTGACCGCTCAAGAGTTTGACGCAATACCTGAGTTGGAACCAAACCCGAAGCACCTGAAACTGCAAGTCCAGCATTTATGCGCCGTTTTAGACCAGCTACTCGCACCATAAAGAACTCATCCAAATTGCTTGCAAAAATAGCGGAAAACTGTACTCGTTCAAGAAGAGGAATACTATCATCTTCTGCAAGTTCAAGAACGCGTTCATTAAACTGCAACCAGGACAATTCCCGTTCTTGAAATCTCTCGTTTCCAAAAATTGTAGTTGAATGACCATACTCAATGTCAGAAATATGCTCAGCAATAGCCTCTTGCGCAGTCACTGTTGGTGCTTTGTGCACAATCTTACGAGACCTTCTTGTCGTAGTACCAGAATTACCACGAGCTGCAGAAACTGCACCAGTCTGAGTTTTCGGAGTACTAGAATCGCCAACTACCATACGCACATTATACCACACCCCCTATGACATTTTCAAGTGGTTGCATTCAGATCTGAAGTAGGACACACCACATGCGCTAGATTCTGGAGCATTTATTACGCAATTTGCGGTATTACGAGCGGTGTTGGAGGGCTTGTAGTATGAAAGCATGCAAATAGAATAATGGAAGGTGTTGTATCTTGGATGCGGATGCACATCAACTTGACATCTAACTAGAATTGTGGTATAATTGTGGTTGTAAAGTTAAAGTTTTACATAGCGAAACATACATAATAGTAGTGGGTTTATATCTCTACTTACATAGTGGTAGACAACTT
>JAIRWY010000009.1 GCA_031268675.1 Candidatus Ancillula glyptotermitis
CTTCTCTATTATATAGTTGGTTTTTCATAAATATATAACGTATCATAGTCTCAATTTTTTGGGGGCGGACATTCCGTAATATTTTTTTTAGGGCGGACATTCCGTAATATTATTCACAGATTAGAATCCAGTGCTTGACTTTTTATTATAAGTTATGATATAATGCATAGTGATTATAAGGTCATAAGTATCTGTTCTTAATCTGTACAGATATTGGTACTGGTTGTGTTAATTGATATATTCATATGCAGTTTCTGGTGTTAGTATTACTGGATACAGACGGAGCAGAGTTGAAGAAAAGGATATATTATGAATAGAAACCCCATCCAAGGGCAAGATAAGGTTAGTGTAGCAACTATTGACAACAAAGCGTTTGGAACGCGTCAAGTTCGCTTTGAAACTGGTAGATTAGCTGCACAAGCAGATGGATGCGTTAGTGCATTCCTAGATGATGACACAATGGTGCTATCAACAACAGTTATTTCTAGTCAAGCACGGGAAAGTTTTGACTTCTTCCCATTAACAGTTGATGTTGAAGAAAGAATGTATGCTGCTGGTCGCATACCTGGAAGTTATTTTAGGCGCGAAGGTCGAGCAAGTACTGAGGCAATTTTGGCATGTAGAATTATAGACCGTCCTCTAAGGCCGTTATTTGACAAGAGGTTGAGGAATGAAGTACAAGTAATTGAAACCGTACTTTCTGTTGATCCAGATGATACATACGATGTTCTTGCGATAAATGCTGCATCTGCATCAACGCTAATTTCAGGTATTCCATTTACTGGACCAGTTTCTGGTGTGCGCCTTGCTTTAATAGATGATCAATGGGTTGCTTTTCCAAGATATAGTGAACTTCAGCGCTCGATTTTTGAAATTGTTGTTGCAGGCCGTATTCTTGATGAAAATGACCCTAATTCTGATGTTGCAATTGCGATGATTGAAGCTGGTGCAAGTGAAAACGCATGGACTTTAATATATGATGAAGGAAAAACTAAACCTGATGAATCAGTAGTTGCTGCAGGTCTTGAAGCTGCAAAACCGCATATTAAGGCACTCTGCTTAGCTCAGTTGGAGTTGAAAAATATTGCTGCAAAAGAAGTTCGTGAATTTCCACTATTCCCAGAGTACTTGGATACAGATTATGCACAAGTAGAAGTATTTGCGTTGAAGAAGCTTGAAGAAGCATACAATATTGTTGATAAATCAGAGCGTGAAGAAGTTATTGCGAAGATAAAAGAGGATTTACTGCTCGAACTTGCCGGTAATCCTGAAGAAGAGGAAAATTTTGCACCGCTAGCAGGTCGCGAAATTGAAATTGGTAATGCATTCAAGAGCCTTCAAAAGAACTTGGTTCGTCGTCGTATTCTCACAAATGACTACAGAATTGACGGACGAGGACTTACTGATATTCGCCCACTTTCCGCAGAAATTGGTATTATTCCGCGCGTTCATGGTAGTGCACTTTTTCAACGAGGAGAAACTCAAATTCTTGGGGTTACTACGCTCAACACGCTGAAAATGGAGCAAGAACTAGATAATTTAAGCCCCGTACGCACCAAGCGGTATATGCACAACTACAATTTTCCGCCATATTCAACTGGTGAAACTGGACGAGTTGGTGCACCAAAACGACGTGAAATTGGACACGGTAATCTTGCAGAAAGAGCGTTAGTTCCAGTACTTCCCGACCGCGAAGCATTTCCATATGCAATTCGTCAAGTTTCTGAAGCACTAGGCTCTAACGGTTCAACTTCTATGGGTTCTGTTTGCGCATCAACACTTGCTATGCTTACTGCAGGAGTTCCTCTGAAAGCGTCTGTTGCTGGTATTGCTATGGGACTAGTTTCGGACATGATTGATGGAGAAGTTCGCTATAAAACGCTTACTGATATACTTGGTGCTGAAGATGCATTTGGCGATATGGACTTTAAAGTTGCAGGAACTAGTGAATTCATCACTTCAATTCAGTTGGACACAAAACTTGACGGAATTCCATCTGATATTCTAGCTGGTGCACTCAACCAGGCAAAAGAAGCTCGCTTAACAATTCTTGATGTTTTGAACAATGCGATTGCTGAACCTGGTGAAATGAGCAATACCGCACCTCGCATTATAACTGTTCAGATTCCTATTGACAAAATTGGTGAAGTCATTGGTCCAAAGGGCAAGATTATCAACCAGATTCAGGAAGAAACTGGTGCAGATATTTCAATTGAAGAAGACGGAACTGTTTATATTGCATCAAATGATGGTGAATCTGCGGAAAGTGCAAAAGCGCGAGTAAATCAGATTGCGAACCCAAAAATTCCAATAGTTGGAGATGAATATCTTGGAACTGTTGTAAAAATTGCCGCATTTGGTGCGTTCATCAACTTAGAAGGTGGAGTAGATGGTCTACTGCACGTTACTAAAATGAGAAAGTTAAATGATGGTGAAAGAATTAACGATGTTGAGGATATTGTCAGTGTTGGTCAGCGAATAAATGTGAAAATTGCTGAAATTGATCAACGCGGTAAATATAACCTAGAACTTGTTTAATTACTACTCCAGAATAGGGGGCATGGGTTTCCATGTCTTGTCATGACGAATTCTTCGTGCCTCCTTCATTCCTGAGAACAGTGCTTTAATACCACTCTTGAAATTGCCAGATAGTTTGAGGCGAATCACTTCTTTTGCAAGTGTTAAAAATGTACCGAATGTAAAAGATATGAAATGGTAGTCCTCTTGAAGCTTAAAGTAGTTTGCCATATATCCGCGGTTTCTCATAATATAAAAGCGAACCATATCACTTGTTGAATTGAGTTTTCTGGTAGTTCCAATTCGAATATTGTCGATTTTGCGAGTACGACGCATAATTATGTCATTGATTAGTATGGGATCTGTGATTTTAGAAGCCAAATAACCATAAACCGTATCGTCCCAGTAGATGAAAAAACGAGGATCTGGATAACCGATTTCCTGTACAATTGAACGGTGGAAAAAACTCCCTTCAAAACATGCTGTATTCATCTGAATATAAGTCTCACCTTCTGCAAATGTACTAGGTGCAATTGGATTGGGGATGCCTAGATTTACCAAAAAGTTGTATTGCCAATAAAATGGCGTTCCATCAAAATTTTGACGAGATGGCTGCAGCACGCGGTGATCATTTTTGAGTGCACATTTTAAACGAGACTGCATTACATCAAGCGCATTTGGCATAACTGCAACGTCATCATCCATAGTCCATATCCAGTCTATACCACTCTTATAAGCAATTTCAACACCTGCAGAAAATCCACCCGAACCACCAGTATTCTCAGATTGTGGTGCATAAACTACCTCAGTTTTAGTATCTGCATTAACATCAACTTTGAATTTCTGAACAATCTCCTTAGTTTCTAAAGAGTTTTCATTATCCACAACTACTACCATTTGTGGACGGACATTCAAAGCGCAAACACTTTCCAAAAGTTCACGCAACAAAACTTGACGCTTATAAGTCACAATAACGATGGCAACTTCTTGCTCACTAACCGTATTCATAATCCTATATTATAGCACACCCCTATGACATTTTGCTTTTAGCCGCATTTACATCAGAAGTACAATACACACCACGCACATTAGAGATACGGATATTACTGCACAATTCACGGAATAACATGTAGATATAATGATAGACCTAATATACATGAAAAAGTGTCTACGATGTATTTAGTATACACAGGTGCTTGACAAATATAAAAATGTGTGCTATAATGAAATTGTTCGGATGTACAATCTGAATAGTAATTACCAGTAGTTATACTTCTGCAGTAGGTTGTAGTGTATTCTTTGGTAGTTATGATTATTTGGTTGACTACTTTTAAGTAGTTGGCACAAAGCCATGCAGGTAGGCTGTGATGGTACAAAAGTGAGAAAGATAAGGGTATGAAGACATTTAGTCCAAAATCTGATGATTTGAACGCAGCGTGGCACTTGATTGATGCTACAGATGTTGTTCTGGGAAAGTTAGCTGTAGCATCAGCTACTCTACTTCGCGGTAAGCACAAATCTATATTTGCACCGCATGTTAACACAGGAGATTGTGTAGTAATTATCAATGCTGAAAAAGTTGCTCTAACTGGAAAAAAATCTGAACAGAAACGCTTGTGGAGACATTCTGGCTTCCCAGGTGGTATTTCTTCAAGAACATATCGTGAACTACTAGAGACTAATCCAGTTCGCATTGTTGAAGAGGCAATTAAGGGTATGATTCCAAAAACTACATTAGGTCGTACTCAGTTGAGTAATCTGCGCATATATACTGGAGATAAGCATCCGCATGAGGCGCAAAATCCAAAACCGTATGATATAAATGTAAGACCAAAGCAAGGAGTATAAAATGCCAGAAATACAAGAATTAGCCCAAAAAAATGACACTAGTGATGTGAAAACTGAAGGTTTTAAGAACGATAAGGTGAAGACTGCTACAATTGGGAAAGCATTTGTTGTTGGAAGACGCAAAGAAGCAATTGCCCGTGTTAGATTATTTCCTGGAAGTGGTGTATGGACGATCAATGGTCGTAAGCTTGAAAACTATTTTCCAAATAAAGTTCATCAGCAACTTATAAATTCGCCACTTGTTTTGACTGGACAAGAAAAAAAGTATGACATAACCGTAAATGTACGGGGTGGTGGAACTTCTGGACAAGCAGGTGCAATCCGACTTGGTGTATCACGTGCACTAAATGAGATTGATGCTGAAATCCTAAGACCTTCACTTAAAAAAGCAGGATTTTTAACTCGTGATGATCGTAAAGTTGAGCGCAAAAAAGCTGGACTCAAAAAAGCTCGTAAGGCAAGTCAGTTCAGTAAGCGTTAAAATATGGGACAACTTTTTGGAACTGATGGTGTTCGGGGACTTGCAAACCATGATTTAACTGCCAATCTTGCATTAAAGCTTGGGCAAAGTGCAGGTCGTGTTTTAACCAGAGGTTCCAAAATGTCCTCAACTCGCGCAATTGTTGGTCGAGATACACGAGTTTCTGGCGATTTTTTATCTGCAGCAGTTTGTGCTGGTCTAGCAAGTGCTGGTGTTGATGTAAAAAATGTTGGAATTTTACCTACACCTGGAATTGCGTATCTTACCAATTTACTTGGAGTTGATATAGGTGTTGTTATATCCGCATCTCATAATGCAATGCCTGATAATGGAATTAAGTTTTTTTCACGTTCTGGTTTTAAGCTTGATGATTTAATAGAAGAAGAAATTGAACAAGAACTTGATAATGACAACTGGGTACATCCCACTGGTAGAAATGTTGGTTGGATTACAACTGATAATGAATCTGCGCATAATGCTTATGTAAATCACTTAGTTGATGCTATTAGTCTTGACGGGGACAAACAACTAGTACAAAAGCCACTTGATGGATTACATATTGTGCTTGATACTGCCAATGGTGCGGCATCAAAAGTCGCTCCTGATGTATTCTCGCTAACTGGTGCAAAAGTAACCCTAATTAATGCATCTCCAGATGGTTACAATATCAACGAAAATTGCGGTTCTACACATCCCCAAGAGCTGCAAGATGTTGTAAAAGCAAAGCATGCAGATTTTGGTGTTGCATTTGATGGTGATGCAGATCGATGTATTGCAGTTGATGAAAATGGTGAACTTGTAGATGGGGACAAGATTATTGCAATTCTTGCACTTAGTATGAAACAAGCTGGTACATTAAAAAACAATAAAGTTGCAATGACGGTTATGAGTAATCTGGGGATTAGAAATGCTATTTTAGATGCTGGAATCAACATTGAAACTACAGGAATTGGAGATCGTTATGTTTTAGAAGACATGATTAAAAACGACTTAGTTTTAGGCGGTGAACAAAGTGGTCATATCATCAATTTGAATCATTCAACAACTGGTGATGGTGTACTTAGTGCACTGTTATTGGCAAGTATATTACAGTCAGAAAGACGCAAACACCAGAATACAATACCATTGAGTGATTTAACGAAGAACTTTAAAAAATTCCCGCAAGTTTTAATAAATGTCTCTGGTGTTAATCATGAGGCACTTGAGAATGACAAAGAACTTCAGCGGTTCGCTCTGGAGCTAAAGGAGGAATTGGGCAGCGATGGACGAATCTTACTGCGCGCAAGTGGAACTGAACCAATAGTCCGAGTCATGGTTGAGTCATCTTCTATTGAGGTTACTGAAGATGCAGCAAACTTACTAGCAACAAAGGTTCGAGAAAGATTGGCACTATGAGTTTCAAGTATAATAAACGACCTGATGTTGTTCTTACGCACAAAATAGAGAAGTTGCTTCGAGAACATCCAGATGGAATTTTGCCAATTGTTCAAGTTGGTGAACCAGTTCTGCGTCAAAAAACTGTGGACTTTAATGGACAATTAGAGCATGAACTACTACTTAAACTACTAGATGCAATGAAAATCACTATGCGAAAAGCACCTGGTGTTGGTCTTGCTGCTCCACAAATTGGATTAAACCTGAACTTGGCAGTTTTAGAGGACTCAAGCGTACCAGCAGATTTTGACCCAGAGGAAGAAGATGACGAACGAGAAACTTATAATTTGCCGTTCTTCACCATAATAAACCCAACATATACATCAACAAGTTCAAAAGACAACCGCATTCTTAACTTCTATGAGGGGTGTCTGTCATTTTCAAGTTATTATGCAATTCGTCCTCGTTCACGCGAAATTCTTGCGAAGTGGACTGATGAAAATGGGCGTGATCATGAAAAGATTTTCAAGGGATGGCCAGCGCGTATATTTCAACATGAAACCGATCATCTATCAGGTGATATATACATCGATCGCGCATATATACGCTCACTGACAACAGCTGATAATTTACAGAAGTTGGAATATGATGATGCTGAATATGTCTCTAAACTGTTAGAATTTGAACTAGATTCTACAAATAGTGTTGACATATCTGAGGTGTAAAAATCGTGCATATACATCAAAATGCTGTAAACTACGCAGAAAATGCACGTCGTAGAGATAGAACT
The DNA here is from genome assembly GCA_031268675.1 of Candidatus Ancillula glyptotermitis. Lineage (GTDB taxonomy): Bacteria > Actinomycetota > Actinomycetes > Actinomycetales > Bifidobacteriaceae > Ancillula > Ancillula glyptotermitis. The sequence goes on from JAIRWY010000009.1 coordinate 7,011, forward strand.
AGAGGCAGAACTCCAACAAAACTATTCAACGACTGCCTAAAAATTGCAACATCAAGACTTTTAGCAAATTTTGACCATTTCTGCTTGATTGATATTCCAGGTGCACAAAAGTTTGAGCGTAAATTCCTCAAAATTGACTTCGGATGGGAGATGGTATGTTCAACAACTTGGGAATCTGAAGATCATGAAAAAGTAACACTAGGAAAATACTTCCCAAAAGATGGAGTAACTCCTGCGCGTGTAATAGTCTATCGTGGACCAATCGAGCACAGAGCAAAAAGTATAGAACAAAAAACACAACTAGTTCAGGAGATAATCACTTCAATAGTTTTTGATGCACTCAAAGTACCAGAAAAGTACAGAAACTTAAAAAATCTATAGTAGTTTTATAAAATACTTCCAACACTTTCAAGTGCCATGCGTATAATTTCCTGAGAAGTTGCTAAATTGATGCGCACAAAATTGTCATATGGACTAGCAGAAATTTTAGCACCAACTTTTTGAAGACCTGAAAATGTTAAATCAATTGGAGTTGCAAATGAATTTCCAGGATTAAATGCAACTTTTGCATTATCTAAAAAGTATTTTGCAGGTGAAATATCTTCTGGAATACTTCCGTTCTTTACATACTCACCAAAGTCAACCCATGCAAAGTATGTACCGCCTAGACATGCATACTTCGCCAGTGGAAAATATTGCTTACTTAGGCTTTCAAAATACGAAATGTTGTTGCGAATTGCTTGTACAAGATGATATAGCCATTCATCGCACTGGTTCAAACAAATTGTCTGCGCCAAAACTCCCAAATGTTCAGAATTTGCCTTAGAAAAATGACCAGAATTAAATAACAAATCACGCGCCTTATTTGAGGGATGACTTGATGCAATAACCAGTGCTGCTTTAACACCAGGAATTGAGAACGCCTTACTTGCAGAACAAACAGTTATTGCTAAATCTGCTTCTTGCAGTGATAAATACGGTGTAAATGCAGAGTGTTTACCATGATTTGCAGGGTTGCTGCACTCAGAAAGTACATGGTTTTCCAGTTCAAAGTTGCGCGCTGTGACCAGAGGACCGTGAATTTCATCTGAGACAACAAGTACTCCGTATTTTGAAGACAGATTAGCCAACTGCCTAAGTTCGTCTGGAGTATGCACAGTTCCAGTTGGATTAGATGGGTTGCAAAGTGCATAAACTGCTTTTTTGCTATTAGTTGTACTGTTCTTAAATGCCACTTCAAGCGCCTCAAAATCCAAGCGAAATGGATTATCAGACAACTTGCCGTCAAAATAAAGTGGAGTTAGTGGCGCATCAATATATTTATAACCCTTTGCATAACCATTTATAAAAGGAGGATAAATGGGTGTAGAAACGATTACGCTGTTGTCTGGATTATGCTCAAGATATGCATTTATCACCTGCGTACAACCACGAACAACATCAGGAACATCAACTATCATTTTTGTATCAGGCTTCCATCCCCAATGTCGATCTGCAAAAGAACAAAATGCGTTTACATAACGCTCAAATCCTACTTTTGATAGATATCCTAAATCACCACGCTTTATTATCTGCGTTATACTACCAACTAACTCTTCTGGTAGTTTTATATCCATCTCAGCAACCCACAGAGGCAAAACATCAGGCGAATAATTAGTCCACTTCTCAGAAGTTCTAAGTCTGAGTTCTTCAAGCGAATACTGTTCAAGTGGGTTCATGGCAGTCCTTTCATATAGCTTATATTATACCACATTTTAAGTCTACACATGCACTTTGGAGTATTTATCCAACGCCTGACGCAAATTTTGAGCTGCTTTTAGAGGTGAAAGCGCTTTACAGATGTAATTGATAACAAAAACTCCACATACACCAGCATTCATCAGTTGTTCAATGTCTTCTGGTGTTACTCCCCCACCAGCAATTACTGGATTATTCGCGAGTTCAGTAACTTTAGCAATGCCTTGAACACCTTGAATTATCCTTGTACCATCGTAAACACCAGCATCAGGTTTTGAACTAGTCTCATGCACAGGACCAGCACCAATATAATCAACTGTGCCATATGGAAGCTGGTTCACGAGTTCAACAAGCGTAGTCCTTCCTGCAGAAACTCCAATAACCGAGTCCTCTCCAAGCAGTTTTCGTGCCTCAACTGGATTCATGTCATTAGGTCCAAGATGTACACCATCAACCAAAAAACCTGCTTTGCGAGCTTCTAGAACTATATCCACACGATCATTTATCAAGAACCCAACATGATTACCATGCGAAAAACCTCTAATTGTGTCTAAAATCAGCGGAATAATATTCAACAACTCATCATCTCTTGCATTTTTATCGCGTAGTTGAATAGTTGTAACACCTCCAAGCACTGCATCTTTAATAATCTGCAGAACTTCTTCTACTGTTTTACTGGGTACATTCTCGCGCCCAATTATCAAGTATAGTTTCAGATCCAGTTCAGGTCTTGACATGCTCATCTGCCCAGCGCAGTATATTTTCAGCGCTCTGTTTAATCTGTCTGAGTACTACCTCAAAATCGCCTATATCTCCATACCAAGGGTCTGCTAAATCATCAGCAAGTAGCGGATTATCGCCGAAACTCTCAAACCATCTCCACATGTAGATCTTATTCTTGGGGACTTTTAACCGCACCAGACTGTTCGCATGCGATGAGGTCATTGGTAAAAAAAGGTCAAATGCTTTAATTTCAGAACTAGTTATTCTACTTGCCCGATGCGTACTTATAAGAGAACTTGTATATCCGTGCCGCCTAAGCGTATCTTGCGCACGATAGTCCATGCAATTGCCCTGCTCTTCGCTTGAAACTCCGCTTGATGCTATTTCAAAGGAAGTTGATAATTTTTCCGCTACTAACTTATCAGCCTCGTCTAATAGAACAACTTCTGCCATAGCACTACGACATATATTTCCAGTACAAACCGCCATAATTTTAACAGTTCGACCACTTTTAGTATTAGACATTTTAGTAACTACTATTTACTTATCTACTTGCTCTTCTTGTTTGTCTTCTTGCTCTTGTTCTTTAGCATTCGTTGCTGCTTTTTCTGCTTTTTCTGCTTTTTCTGCGCGTTTCGCCTCATAAGTTGCTTCAAAAGTCTCAGCTGCAATATCCTTCAACTTAAGTGCATGGTCTTTTGCATTCTGGAACACTTTTGTACTTGAAAGCTTTTCTGCAGAACTCTGAACACTTGACTGTGCAAACTGCCCAGCGCCTGAATTAACAACATCTTCATAAGTAATTTTAGCACTAGCACTTAACTCAGCAGCTTTTTTTGTAGCTTTTTCACTAATACCAGTAATTCCACCTGCTTCCTCATATGCTACTTTGGTCTTCGCTGCAGCTTCTGCAAGAAGTTCCGTAATATTATTTAGAATAATCGTCGCATCACTAACACCTTCTGGTGCCTCATCTTTTGCTATTTCATACTTGCTTACAAAATTATCCTTTGCCTCTTGAATTTTGTCAAGGGCATCTCGCAAATTCTGTTTCAAACTATCTGACATATCCAAACCTTTCTATCATCATCCTCTTTTCTACATTATACCACAATTTTACAGTTCAAAGCACACCGCTACACCCGCACCCAAACTACAACACCCAAAATCAAATCACCAAGTGAAGAAAGTGCAAAGAAGATTATGGAAGATGCAAGAATACAAGTAAATAAGAACACCAGATATCCAAACTTGAAAAAGACAAACATTTGGTGTATATTGTGTGTATGACTAAGTACACACACCTCAGTATAGCAGAAAGACAGCGAATAAGCAAGTTATCACAAGAAAACTACTCAATTAGGAGCATAGCCAAGCACTTGGATAGAAATCCAAGCACTTTTCTCAAGAGAGCTAAGGCGCGGTTTAACATGTATAAGTAGTGAAAAGTTGTGTTTACCAGATAAATCACATACCTCACTGCACTATGAACCTGTTACTATTAGTAGGGCATTTTATGATCCACTAACTGCGCAAGAACTATATCACAGAAGAACTAAGAACAGCCACAAGAAGTACAAAATGACAGGTGAAGTACTAAGAACAGTAATCATTATGCTCAAAATGGATTAAGTCCAGAGTTAATAAGCTGCAGATTGAACTACTTGCACAACGTGAAGATTACTTTTGAAACAATCTACCAGTTTATCTACTTAAAAGAATATGAACATCTAAAACTATACCAGTACTTAAAAATGCCACAAGAAACACAGGAATAAGCATAAAAGACAGGGCAGTAGATGTAAAATACCATTTAGAGTATCTATTGACAAAAGATCAGAAAGCATAAACACTAGGCAAGAGTTTGGACACTGGGAGGCAAAGAAGCACATCAAGACGTACTTTGCTAATC
>JAIRWY010000092.1 GCA_031268675.1 Candidatus Ancillula glyptotermitis
GAATCGTAAGTCCAGCCTGTACCTGCTAGTGTTGTTTCTGGATTATCCGAGAGGTTGATATTTACGCCTGTGCTTGCTTTAGGGGTTATAGTAGTACTTTGTACACGTAAAGGTACTTGAGCGCTAATTTGTGTGTTTAAATGCGTTATAGGGCTATTTGACTCTAAATCTTGCCCAGCAGAATGAGTTTGCACGCAATTATCTTGCGCAGTTGGAGGAGTTATCACGCTACCATTTTGTGCACCTTGCCCAGGATCAGCAGAATGTTCGCGTGAAACTCTGTTTTCGTTCAGATCTTGCGTTTGCGTGTCTAAAGGAGTTACTACGCTGTCTTGCGCTTGTTGTTTATCTTGCGCTTGTTGGTTTGAAGATACGCTTTGCGTGCTGCTATCTTGCTCATGCTCAGCAGAACCAGCAGAACCGCCGCGTGAAACGTCAGTTTTACTCAGATCTTGCCCAGAACTAGCAGAATCGCCGCATGAAACTCTGTTTTCACTCAGATCTTGTACGCTGTTTTGTGCAAATGCTGGTAGTTTTATAAATGTGAAGATGGAAAATGCAACTAGTGCAAATACGGCAATAAGTGGAGTAATTTTTGCATGAAAATTGCGAAAATTACGCATATTAGGCATATTCTGCTCGCTTGAGTTCTTGCTGTTGTTATTCGTGCTTGTGCTTGTATATAATCTAGTGCGTGTGTGGACAAGATTTTCTGCTCCTATTTTACCGCGCTTTTTTGTGCTTGTGCTAAACCCAGAGCGATTTACACCGCGCTTTCCTGTATATTCACTACCAGTTAGCAAGTTTCTACCAGTCATCTTCATCATCTCCTCATAATAAAACTTCTTCTATTATATCACCCCCCCCCCCCGCGTGGGAAGTATTTGGCGGTGGGAACAAATTTCCGCACACTTTTGGACAAACAGAAAGAGGAAAAATGTGTACGCAACACCTTGTAATGTTGTCTTGTGCTCTTGAGGCACTGCCTTGTACTTGTTCATAGTAAGACTTGGTGATGTTTTAAACGACCCCCTTGAGGTTGATGTTTTATGCTTGCTGATGCAAAAATACTGGTAGTAGTGGTATGTTGCACTTCAGATGCGGATACAGCATTTTGAAAATGTCATACCCCCTGTGGTATAATGTAGTTGTGAGTTTAAATACGGGCATACTTGATGCCTACGAGTTGCTTAAGGATGAGTTGCGACTTATTCAACGGTATATTCATGCGCATCCAGAAGTTGGCTGGGCAGAAACGAACACGACAAATTACATACTAGACATACTGAAATCAAACGGCGTAAAAGCGCGGAAGTTAGAAGGAACTGGTGTTATCGCAGACTTTGAAGTTTCAGGTGCTAAAGATGTTGTTGCATTAAGAGCTGATATTGATGCACTGCCGATTATGGAAACAAGCGGTGTTCCTTGGTCCTCTGAAATTCCAGGCATTTCTCATTCCTGTGGTCATGATTTCCACGCCACATCAGTTCTAGGAGTTGGACTTTTGTTGGCGCGTAATCCTCAATTGCTTGAAAAACTGCACAATAAGTCATCTGTTCGTTTAATTTTTCAACCAGCAGAAGAACTCAATCCATCTGGTTCACCAGTAGTTATACAGCAAGGTGGACTTGACGATGTGTCAAGAATCTATGCATTACATGTTGAACCAAAACTTGATGTTGGTAAAGTTGGCATAACTCCAGGTCCGATTACTTCTGCAGCTGATTTAATTGAAATTCGTATAAAAGGTTCTGGCGGGCATACTTCAAGACCGCATTTAACAGCAGATACGGTTCATATACTTTCTTCAGTTGTTACTACTATTCCTCTAGTTTTCAGCAGGATATTTGATCCACGCAATGTCGTCAGTGTCTCTTGGGGTAGTATTCATGCAGGTTCAGCGCACAATGCAGTCCCTAAAGAAGGCAGTTTACTTGGAACTGTTCGAACAACTAGTCTTGAAGCATGGGAAGAGGTTGAAGATGTAATACGAGATCTCATTTCCAATATCGTAGAACCACTAACAAAATCTGGAAAAGCAAAAGTTGAAGTTAACTACACGCGTGGAGTTCCTCCAGTAATTAATGACCCTGATGAAACTGAACGGGTAGAAAATGCAATAACCTCAATTTTAGGCAACGACGCACTAGTTCATGTTGAAAGATCACTTGGTGGAGAGGACTTTTCTTGGTATTTACTGCATAAACAACCAGATGGACGAAAGATAGTTGGCGCAATGGCAAGGTTGGGTGTACATACTCCTGGAACTCCTGGAAGTGATATACATCAAAGTGGGCTAATTGTTGATGAGAAATGTTTAGATTATAGTGTTCCATTTTTGACGAGGTTGCTGTATGAATAATAAGAATTATGGAGATTTATCACTTGAAATGCATAAAAAACTGCGCGGTAAACTTGAAGTTATTGCGAAGTGCCCGCTAGAAACTGTTGATGACTTATCTATTGCGTATACTCCTGGTGTTGCAAAAAGTTGTTTAGAAATTGCTAAAAATGCTGAACTTGCATATGACTACACAATAAAAGGGCATACAATTGCGGTTGTAACGGACGGTTCTGCGGTTTTAGGACTGGGAAATATTGGAGCAACTGCTGCATTACCAGTGATGGAAGGAAAAGCGGCACTTTTTAAGCGGTTTGCAAATATTGATGCAGTTCCAATATGCCTAAATACACAGGATGTTGATGAGATTGTCCGCACTGTTTCCTTGATTGCGCCAGGATTTGGTGGAGTTAATCTTGAGGATATTTGCGCACCTAGATGTTTTGAAATTGAGCGGCGACTTAACCAAGAACTAGATATTCCAGTATTTCATGATGATCAACATGGAACAGCAATAGTTGTTGGTGCTGCATTACTTAATGTGTGCAGATATCGTAAACAAGAACTTGAGAATTTCCGTATTGTTATCAATGGCGCAGGTGCAGCAGGAACTGCAATTTGCAAAATGTTGATAAATCTAGGTGCTAAAAATATTGTAGTTGTGGATTCAAAAGGAGTTCTTAATACAAATCGCGCAGATTTAATACAAGAAAAACTAGAGTTGGCACAAACACTTGAAGAATTAAACAACGAAAATCCAACTGCAACATCATTAAAAGAGGCATTAGAAGGTGCAGATGTATTTATTGGAGTTTCTGCACCAAATGTTGTTGATGCAGATATGGTTCGCAATATGAGTGACTATCCTGTTATATTCGCGCTTTCAAATCCTACTCCTGAAATTATGCCAGAAATTGCATTAAAAGCTGGTGCAGAAATTGTTGCCACTGGACGATCTGACTACCCAAACCAAATAAACAATGTCTTAGTATTTCCAGGCATTTTCAAAGGCGCGCTCGAATGTCTAGCAACACGCATAACCAAACAGATGGCAATTGCAGCAACCAAAGCACTTGCACAGTATATACCACTTGCAAAATTGAGTCCTAGCAGAATAATTCCACATGTATTTGATGAAGGGGTTGCAGATATTGTGGCAGCAGCAGTTTCTTCAAGTTGGAAATCAAGCACAGGAAATAGTGATGGGTAAAGAAACAGTAGGATCAGAAAACTTGTGGGGTCAAATCACTCAGCGCAATGTTGAGAATTTTACAACTGGAAATTTAATGCCACTTGAAGTCATTTACACGCTTGCACACGTAAAAAAAGCAGCAGCAGTTGCAAATCAGGAAGTAGGAGTTTTGGATGAAGAAAAATCTGTCGCAATACAACGAAGTGCAGATTTAATTCTATCTGGTAAATTTGATGATCAATTTCCACTCAGAGTTTGGCAAACTGGATCTGGAACTGCAACAAATATGAATGTAAACGAAGTTATTGCAAATCTTGCACAAAAAACCCTTGGTGTTAATCTACATCCAAACAACCATGTAAATCTAGCGCAAAGTACAAATGATATTTTTTCAAGCGCTCTTAATATTATACCACATATTTTGTATAATCAAACACTAGAACCTCAACTTAAGCGGTTAATTCAAACACTTAATGAATTGGTGACAAAATACAAAGATGTTGTTAAAGTGGGGCGCACGCATTATCAGGAAGCTGTTCCACTTAGTTTTGGACAAGAACTTGGCGCATTTGAAAAGGCATTTGAAATCACCAAGTCTCATATAGAAACTGCACTAGATCAAATGCGTGCACTGGGAATTGGAGGTACAGCAGTTGGTACAGGCGTAAATGCGCACCCAGATTTTGCAAGTATCGTTTGTAAGCAACTATCAGCTTATTACAGCACAGAGTTTTATCCTGATGAGAATCCGTTCTACCAGATTTCAAATAAAACAGCAGTTGGTTATTATCACAGCGCATTAAAGGAGTTGTCGCTAACGCTCAACAAGCTTGGAAATGACCTTCGGTTGCTCAGTATGGGGCCTCGTTCAGGTATCCGCGAACTGATTTTACCAGCAAATGAACCTGGCTCCTCAATTATGCCAGGCAAGGTTAATCCAACGCAAATTGAGGCACTTCTTCAAGTCTGCGCGGCAGTAATCGGCAATGATATGACAGTTTCTATTGCAATTTCAAATGGTAGTCTGCAACTAAATACTTATATGCCACTATTGGCTACAAAACTGGTAGAATCAACGCAACTACTTGGTCAAGTTTTAGAGAACTTCATAGACAACTGCCTGAGTGGTATAACTGTGGATAAAGAGCAAATTCAGCATAATTTGGAGAACAACTTAATGCTAGTTACTTACCTTACGAGCGAAATTGGTTACGACTTGGCAACTGAAGTTACAAAGCTGGCGCTAAAAGAGGACATATCTATTCATGACGCACTTAAAAAAGTCTGTCCAAATACAAAATTCTCTTATCCATTACCATAATACCGTCTATATAGCCTGATCTGTGCAGAAAGAACGGAGTAATTTGTCATGCGGTTAAATTTGCGGCGTACTATACTGCACCCCCAAGTGCAACACCTTACATTATACATCAACTCCAATTTTTAACAACAACAAAGCACTCACTACATTTTATCCTACTACTACTACTACTACTACAAGTTCATTTCTACACTAAATTAAACCGTGCTTTAAGCGTGGACTTATGGAAAACTAAAAAAGCATAAAGTTTACTTGACATTAACTTGACAAGGTAAAAGAAGTGTGGTATAATAGTTAATATAGCTTGTAGTAAAACATAAGTTATAGTAAGTTAAGTTATGGAAATTGAAAGG
>JAIRWY010000098.1 GCA_031268675.1 Candidatus Ancillula glyptotermitis
TTGTAGATTTAGAGTTCATTCAACCTACTTAGATGGATGAAAAATATATCATAGGGCGGACATTCCGTAATGTTAAAACGTCTAATAGGGCGGACATTCCGTAATGTTATTCACAGCACCCACACCCGCACCCAAAATACAACGCCTTGAGAATTATCATCAACTCATCTATTTCATCACAAACTTTCCTACCATCTCAAAAAAACAACAAGTATCTTTATAAGTATTCAACATTTTTTAACATCTACTTGTTTAAGTACAGTGTTATACTATTACTTAATACTAAATGGTCTTTTATTTAAGGAGAGTGTTATATATGGTTGTTTTAGGTAATAGTGGTGATAGTACAAGTATTGGTACTACAGATAGTACTAGAGTAAATTATAAAGATCTTCTAATAGATACTAAAGCATATAAAGTATATATAAGTGGTAAATATACTCGTTTTGCAAAAATTGATTATAAAATACTAGTGTTGCTTTTGTTAAATAAACAAAAACTTGTGTTTAGAGAAGATATTATTACTCATGTTTGGAATTATACACTTGAAAATACAAGTTTAAGTGATAATAGAAAGAAAGTTAGATGTACATATATGCAATATTAGAAAACATCTTAAACAAGTTGATAAAAAAGTAGCAGATTACAATAGTAACTGAACATTGTCATGGTTATAGACTTGAGTGATGAATAAAACATAAGTAGTAGTAGCAATAACTAGTTTTCATAAATAGCATATCATCTTTTTGTATTTTGAGTGATGTAGTTGGATATACATGTGTTGGTTTGGTTTGTTGTCGTTATTCAATGTTGTTGATGTTTCGATTTGTTGTTTAAGGTTGATGTTGGTGTTTTGGTTGTTATGTAGTTGTAAGAAAAGTGTGTAAATAGCATGATGGAAATAGTTGCTTCAATTATCTTAGCTGTTATAGTATATACTCTCGTATAAAGTGCTGGTACTTAGGTTGCTGTATTTTGGGTGCGGATGCACACATCTTCATGATGTCATACCCCTGTGGTATAATGGAGGTATGGGAAAAGTATTAAGTCAAGATCTAATCAAAAGCGCATATTTCAAGGCAGATGATTTTATTTTGTTCAAGCAAAATTGTATTGAGTTCCTAAAACAAATACCTGAAAACTCTATAGATATGATTTTTGCTGATCCACCATACAATTTAAGCAACGGTGGCTTTTCTGTCCAAGCTGGCAGGCGTGTAAGTGTAAATAAAGGTAAGTGGGATGAGAGCAAAGGCGTTGAAAATGACTTTGCTTTTCACGTCCAGTGGCTGGAAGAGTGCCGCAGAGTTCTCAAGCCGAACGGCACAATTTGGGTTAGTGGGACTTATCACTCAATTTATCAGTGCGGATACGCTTTACAGATTCTGGGCTACAAAATTTTGAATGATGTGGCTTGGTATAAGCCAAATGCCAGTCCGAACTTGTCCTGTCGTTATTTTACAGCCAGCCACGAAACTTTGATTTGGGCGAGAAAAGATGAAAAAGGCAAGCACGTTTTTAATTATGAAGTGATGAAAGACGGCGATTTCCCAGAGGACTTTATGAAAAAACCGAATAAGCAAATGCGCTCAGTTTGGTCTATCGGCACGCCACGCCCAGAAGAAAAAACTTTTGGCAAACATCCTACGCAAAAATCGCTCAAACTTTTGGAGCGTATTATTTTGGCGGCGAGCAATAAGGGTGATGTGATTCTAGACCCATTTACGGGCAGCTCAACGACAGGCATTGCCGCCACCAAGCACGGACGCAACTTTATTGGCGTGGATCTAGAAAAAGAATATTTGGATTTATCAGTTAAACGATATAAGGAGTTAAGGAATGAGTAAAAGAGATTTTAGCGAGTGGCTGAAAACTTTTCAAACAACGAATAGGACTTTCAACTATTGGGTTGATTTTGATAAAGTTTTACAAAATGTCGACAATATAAAAGTTGAATTAAATATACTAAACTCGCTTATTGGTTCGGTGAATATAAAAGATGATTTTGTAAAACTAATTGAAAAATACCCAGAGTGTCTTAAATGCATTCCACTTTTAATCGCTGTTAGAAGTTCCGAGGTAGAACAAATTGAAGGTGTTTTTAACTTTTCAGAGAAAGTCGCAAAAACAAGTTTTGTTGCCGATAAGAAAAAATACATTGAGTTTATGGAAAAAGTCGGCTTGTTCAATTTGATGGAAAATCGCAAGATTAAAAACTTGTATGATTATGTGGTTGGTATCGAAGTTGGTTTGGACACAAATGCCCGCAAAAATCGTGGGGGCGATTTAATGAGTAAAATTGTAAGTGATTATTTTGACAACAATAAAATCAAGTATGAAAAAGAGGTTTATACGTACGTTTTAGAAAAGCGGATTGGTCTTAATTTGTCGCCGATCACCAATAGCGGACAAGCCAGCAAACGATTTGATTTTGTGGTTGAAAAAAACGGCACGATTTACGGAATAGAGGTTAATTTTTATTCTGGTGGCGGATCAAAACTAAATGAAACAGCACGAAGTTATAAGGAAATTGCAGTTGCATCTAAAAATATTAGTAACTTTGAGTTTGTTTGGATTACGGACGGTGCAGGTTGGAATAGTGCCAAGAAAAATCTTAAAGAAACTTTTGATATTTTAGATAACATTTATAATATAGCTGATATGACAAGCGGTAAATTAGCGGATTTGTTGAAATGAATGATGAGGTAGGATTAGTAATCAAATTTTCTGGTGATACTTACAGAAAATAGTGCAAACAGTGGAACCTCTGTTGCGAAAATTGAAAATAATGTTTTAATAACTCACTTAAAAATTATTAAACTTTATGTGTATATCGTTCAAATGCTCGCCAAGCTTTGGGGGAAGTGGCAAATTCAATAAGAAAATCGTAAATTTAGTCTTAACCTATAGAGTTGGTTAGAGCCGATGATGGCAGATTATATGAAACTCGTTATTATAACCAAGATATAATTGTCGCATTAATAAAATAGTTTTACGGTAATTACTTCATTAGTTCAATAGTGAAATGTAAATATATTTACCAAAATCTTTGCTGATGTGGTTGTGGTATTTGTTCAGTATTTTATCTATCCTGCTATGGACAAATATGGGCAAAACTTGCAGTTTGTAATAAATTAAAGCGTTTTTGGAGAATATACTAACCTAGAGCCGCGAATGGGAGTCGAACCCACGACCTTATCATTACGAGTGATACGCTCTACCAACTGAGCTATCGCGGCATGCGCACAATACTTATACTATCTATTATACCACACATTTGTGGATTCGGATCAGAAGTAGGACACCATTAAATTGATGATGTCTAAAAAGTGCTACATTTGAATGTGGATGCAGTGGTTTGACATTTCGTGTAGAAGTATGATATACTGAGTGGTATATGATTAGAGTTGAAAATTTGACTAAACGATTTGGAAGCAAGCTCGCTGTAAATGACATTTCATTTGAGTTGGCTCCAGGAAGGGTGACGGGGTTTTTGGGTCCAAATGGTAGTGGAAAATCAACAACCATGCGGATGATCCTTGGGCTTGATACTCCAACTTCTGGTGTTGCACTGATTGATGGCAAGCCTTACTCACGTCTGGAAAATCCAGCACTAACGGTTGGTGCAATGATCGACTCAAAAGCTTTTCACAAAGCCCGCAATCCCTTCAATCATCTGCTTGCTCTCGCAAAATCTGCTAGAATTGACAAGCAGCGGGTAAACGAGGTGCTCAAAATCACAGGACTTGAGTCTGTTGCTCATAAAAATGCAGGTGGGTTTTCTCTAGGAATGGCTCAACGGATAGGTATTGCAGTTGCTCTTTTGGGTAATCCGAAGATTTTAATTCTTGATGAGCCAGTTAATGGACTTGATCCAGAAGGCGTTATATGGGTACGTGATCTATGTAAGAAGCATGCGGCAAATGGTGGTAGCGTTTTCATCTCAAGTCATCTGCTATCAGAAATACAACAAACTGCTGATGATTTAATAATTTTGGGCAAGGGTTCAATTCTAAAATCTGGAAGTATGAAAAGCATCATTGATTCTGCATCAAAAAAATCTATTCTTGTTAATTCTTCTGACAACAACAAACTCGCAAGCATACTAGTTTCTAGGGGGCTAAATGCAAAACTAGATCAAAATAGTTCTAAAATTTTAGTCTCTGATTGTTCTCCAGAGGCAATAGGTGACATTGCACTGTCTGAAAGTATTGCAATTTACGCAATTGAGCAAGATCGCCAATCACTTGAGAACATTTTCACGCAATTAACCCATGAAAGTGTTGAATACCGCTCTGGCTCTGGAGGTCAAAATGGAAACTAAAACTAATAATAATCCATTTGTTGCTCTTCTACCCCAGATTAAAAGTGAGTTTACAAAAATTCTAACCCTTAAATCTTGGTGGATATTTGCACTTGTTTCATTTATTCTTAGTGCTTCTTTTTCAGCGCTGATTGCTTTTGCACTATCAGTTATGGATTCTCCACCTAAATCAACTGGTATCGGTATCCATGCTGATTCTATAAATAACCTTAGTGTTGGAATTGATGCGGGCTTTCAAGTTTGGAGTGGAGTAGTTATTGCTGTTGGCTTGGTGCAAACTGTTATGATGGTTTTTGCTATCTTAAGCGTTAGTAGCGAATACAAATATGGCACAATTAAATCAACTATTCTGTTTGCTTCTAGTAAGATGAAGGTGCTAGTTGCCAAAGCATCAGCAGTTTCAGTTTATGTGATAGCAGTGACGGCGCTTAATATCTTGCTTTCATTTGTTATTTCCTACTTAATTGTGTCAAAGAACAGCCTTAATAAAACTCTTGGAGAAATTATAAGTTTTGGAATTGGATGGTCTGGCTTTGGATCTATTCTTGCAGTTGTTTTTTCAAGTCTTTTTGCACTTGGTCTTGCATTTGCAATACGTACTTCTTCAGCTGTAATTACTATTACAATTGTTATTACGAATGTTATTGGCGGAATCATTGCACTAGTTGTTACACGTATAGAAGCTATTGCATACCTTAGGCTCATCTGGCTAGATAATGCATTTAATCAAGCAATAAGCATAGAATCTGGAGGAGCAAATGATATAATTACATCTAGTTCAAAGACAATCGAAAATCTCAATAATCCTCAAGCACTTTTAGTTATGTTTGCTTGGGCAATGCTTTCTCTAATTATCGGTGCTATAGTATTCAAAAAACGAGATGTTTAATGATGGAGCGATCTGCATATATCAAATTTGAGCCATTTCTTCTAGTTTTCAAAAGTTCTGCAAATTGAAGTGATCCGTGTTTATTACGCATGTTGAAATGTGATCAAACTGCGCTGTGCTTTCTGCTGAGCATGTTTTAATATCAGGTACCCGAAAAATACATTCAGAAGTAGGATAATCAGGAAAAATGCTATATTCAGAACTGTAAATGTTAGAAGTCTAGTTATAACTGCAAGTAGAAATGACAAAAACGGTACAATCAAGAACCTTAACATGTATAAATAGTGAATGTCTGAAAATGAATACCCGTTTGTAATCTTCAAGAATATTGCGCGTTTGTTTTGCTCAACATATAGTGTAACACTAACTACTGATATAAATAGTATTGTTAGAAATGAGAGCATGAGTCCTAATATTACAAGCGCAAGTACTATCTGTTTTTCGTGCATTGTTGCTAATGCAGATGCTGAAACATTAGATGTTGCAGTTATATATTTTTCAATATTGACTTGTTCACCAATTTTCTCCATATCGACGCCTTCAAGATTCAAAATTACTCCTGCATAAGACAGAGCTGAAACAGCACTAGAATCATAAAGTATTGGGCTATCATCCTTCACAATAACAACGATTGGATTATAAGTACTCGATGCAGAATCATATTTAGCACCTTGATTCATATCTTTTCCAGAGTTAAAATTATTGATGTTTTGATTATCCATACTATAAATAACTTCTATATCATCAGTTGTGCTTCGTATATAATTCTTATATGGCTCCATACTATTTATGTATTTTACGGCGTTTTCTGTATATTTAGATGTATTATTTTTTTGAGAGACTGGAATTACTAACTGATACTTTTTATCCATTTTGCGTCCTTGTATGCTATTACCATTTGCATCTAAAATATCAGAAAACTCTAAAAACCGCTGATTAACCATTAAAGTATTTGACGGTTCATCAAACGCTCCACTAGAGTCTAATCCTGTTTGAATATTAAATTTTCCTCTATCAGCGAGTATAATTCTATTTTCATCAGTCATAATTTTAAGAAATTCTCCTATATCGTGATCTGCTTGTGAAGATCTAATTTCAAGCCCAAGTGTAAAATAACTATAATCTTTAATTTTTTCAAAACCAGAATATGATTTGATTTCATGAGCAAGTGTTTGAATATTTATTACAGATATTCCTAAAAATACAAAAGTTACAAAAAATAATATAAACTGTAAACTCAGCGAAATTTTATTTACTGCATTCTGTTTTGTATTCCCATTTATTAACTCATGGTAATTTGCCTTTGTTAGCATTCCATAATAGCAAATACATGTAAAAACAATTGAAAATATAATGACTACAAACGAAGTAGTTATACACATAGCAAAAAACTCAGAGAAAGCTGACAAATGATTGTAGAGAAATAAGAAAATAATTGCAATAATATTGGTTGGAATAAATGCTAATAAGTATGTAAAAAATACTATAAATAAAATTTTACTAAGAGATCTTTTTTTAGTATAACCGTTTATTCGTAAAACTGCTACACTTCTTAAGTGTTTTCTGACAAAATACAATATTGCATACACTAAGCCAAGCATTATAGAAATGAAAAGTAACCATAATTTATATTGCAGAAGAACAAATATAAACATTATCATAGAAAATATAGAACCTTTTTTATTCGCACTATAATCTACACTTATTCCTACTTTTTGTAAATCTTTGACGATTTGCGGCAGTACACTAGTGTCTCCAACGATTTGGTAATTTCCTAAAAGCGAATGTTTGTGAATTTCAGTACGTGGAATAATGCTAATTTTAGAATTTCTAGAGAATGGAATAAAGTCACCATTTTGTACTTCTGTATTATATAATTGTTCATTACCAATAAAAGAATATACCTTAAATATATCAGTATCACTGTCACTAGTATCAAGAAATGCGTTTATATGGTATTTCTCCACAGACGACTGTATGACATCAGATGTCTCATCATTTGACATACCTTCATTAACAGTTCCAATAAAAAATGAACCAGTTGAATTCTTTATTAAATTCCTACTAAAACTATCGCAATAGAAGAACCCTATAATTAATATAACAACTTGAATGAAACAAAACACTAATAGAAGTGGCTTGCTAATGTATTTTGATAGCTTTTTCATTAAGTACTCTTTTGTAAAACTATATTCTTATCCCGAACTTCATATACTACATTACAAAAATCTAATATAGAAGTATCATGCGTTGCCAATATGACAGTTTTATTACTTTTGCTGATATTCAAAAGATCATTCATTATAAGTGATGAATTCTTCTTATCAAGAGATGCAGTTGGTTCATCTGCGAAAACCACATTTGAATCCTTTAGCAATGCCCGAATTATAGCAACTCTTTGTTGCTGACCTCCACTGAGTTTATATACTCGTTCCTTGATTTTTGATTCTAGTCCGAATTCCTTAAGTTTCTGGTATATAGCATTTCGTTTTTCTTGCTTAGTAAGTTGTTTATAAGATACACCAACTTCAAGATTTTCAAAAACACTCCACTCATCTACAAGACCAAAGTTTTGAAATAAAAAACTAAAATCATTCCTGTATAGCTTTGTTTTTTTGGAGTCTTTTATTTTTGTTATATCTGCATTTTTATATAACAGCTTGCCAGAGTCCAGTTTTTCTAGTGTTCCAAGGCAATTAAGGAGAGTGGTTTTTCCCGAACCACTCTCCCCAATTAGCGCGATAATATCACCAGATTTAGCAGAAAACTCCACATTTTCTAAAATAACATTGCCATCAAAGCATTTTGTCAAATTTTTTGCATGTAGTGTCATAACTAGTCCAAATTGTAATAGACGCGATGATCTTTGAAGGGGTTTACAATTTTCCACGCTTTTGATGTTCCTACCATAACTCTCTCCTTTTCGTAAGATACATTTCTATTATAGCATACTTTTTGGTACATGTCAAGCTTATTTTAACTAAATTTTAGTTTTATTGTAATATTTTTAGTGAAAACTATGGCTATAAATGAACAAAATATCATGTTTACTCGTAAATATGATATTTACAGTTTGTTAGATTTGTTACTTGACGATATACCTATGAAGTGTTATATCTTGCATGCGGATGCGTAGTCAATAAGAATCACCAGATATTGCAACCTGAAAAAGTTGAATGTATTACTACTTATACTATATACTATTAACTGATAATAAACAACCTTCATATTAAGGAGAAGTTATGAACAATACAGATACAAATCATCATGTAGATAATACTAATAACAGAATGAGTTATCAAGATCTTCTAATAGATGCTAAAGCTCATAAAGCATATATAAGTGGTAAATATACTCGTTTTGCAAAAATTGATTATAAAATACTAGTGTTGCTTTTGTTAAATAAACAAAAACTTGTGTTTAGAGAAGATATTATTACTCATGTTTGGGATTGTACACTTGAAAATACAAGTTTGAGTGATAATAGAAAGTTAGATGTACATATATACAATATTAGAAAACATCTTAAACAAGTTGATAAAAAAGTAGCAGATTACAATAGTAACTGAACATTGTTGTGGTTATAGACTTGTAGATGACTTTTTTTGATGATTAGTTGAAAATTACTAGTAGTTGTTTAATGTTGTTGATGCTTAATGTCTGTATATGTGGTTATAAGAAAAGCATGAGCAGTAATTGCCTTAGCCGTTATAGTATAATACTCTTGTATAAAGTGCTGGTACTTAGGGTATTGTATTTTGTATGCGGATGCATAAAAAGCAAAATGTCATAGGCATGTGGTATAATGGAGGTATGGGAAAAGTAACACTACTTAGTCAATTGTTCACACGAACGCTGCGAAATGATCCTGCTGAGGCTGATGTTGAGGGTCATAAGTTGTTGCTGCGTGCAGGATATGTGCGTCAGGTTTCCTCTGGTATATTTGCATGGTTACCTCTTGGGCTTGAAGTGCTTCGGAAGATTGAGAACATTATACGCGAGGAAATGAATGCAATTGGTTGCCAAGAGTTGCATTTTCCTGCGCTTTTACCACGTGAACCATATGAAATTACTAATAGGTGGACAGAATATGGATCTGAGATTTTTCGGCTAAAGGATCGTCGACAAAAAGATTATCTTTTGGCTCCAACACATGAAGAAATGTTTACTTTAGTTGTGAAAGACTTATTGAGTTCTTATAAAGACTTCCCGATTTCGTTGTTCCAGATTCAAACTAAGTATCGCGATGAAGCAAGACCACGCGCAGGAATAATTAGAAGTCGTGAATTTGTGATGAAAGATGCATATTCATTTGATTTGGATGATGAGGGGCAGATGAACTCATATATTGCTCAGAAAGATGCATATGAAAGGATATTCAATCGTCTGAAACTGCCTTATAAAATTGTTCAAGCGGTTTCTGGAGCTATGGGTGGTTCAATGTCTGAGGAATTTTTGAGTCCAACACCAATTGGTGAAGACACATTCGTAGTAGCTCCTAGTGGATATGCGGCAAATGTCGAAGCGGCAGCAATACTTAGTCCAGATGATTTGAGTACTCAGGAAATTGATAAGATTCCTGCCTCAGAACTGATTAAAACACCAAATATGAAGACAATTGAGCAAGTTTCTGAATTTTTGGGTATTCAAAGTGGTCAATTGCTAAAATCTGTGTACTTAACGCTTGAACATAATAGGAATGATGATGAAGTCATAAGTGAAGTTATTGTAATATGTGTACCAGGTGATAGAGAATTAGATATGAAACGCGCTGAAGCCTTTTTTTCTCCTGCGACTTTACGAATAACAACGCCTGAAGATCTTGTAGATTATCCCGAACTTGTACCTGGATTCGTTGGACCTTCTGATGAAATAGGTGAGAGAATACGATATTTCTTTGATACTGCGATTTATTTGGGGTCCTCATGGGTTGCTGGTGCGAATATGGCTGATATGCATGTTGTAGATTTAACAGCTGGTAGAGATTTTCAAATTCCTGATTCTAGAAAAATCGGAGCTGTATGTATAAAAGAAGGTGATCAGGCAGGTGATGGGTCTGGACAATTTGAAATCCAAAGAGGTGTTGAAATTGGACATATCTTTGCATTGGGGCGTAAATACACTGAAACTATGGGTGTTAAAATACTAGATGAAAATGGTCGTGCAGTTGTACCAACTATGGGTTCGTATGGAATTGGTGTTACTAGACTTCTGGGATTGCTTGCGGAAAACTATCATGACAAAGATGGTCTGATTTGGCCAAAAGTAGTTGCACCTGCTATTGTACATATTGTTGTAGTTTCTAAAGATGCTCATGTATTGGAGAAGGCAATGTATTTTGCATCTGAACTTGCAGGTTCTGGTATAGACGTATTTGTAGATGATAGAAAAACGTCGCCTGGTGTTAAATTTAAGGATGCAGGATTACTCGGTTGTCCACTAATAGTTGTATTTGGGCGAGGTTTTGAGGATGAACACGCAGATGGTAACGCTGAAGTTCAGATACGCCAGACTTCTTCTAAACGAGATGTTTTGATGAGTGAATTACTTGATGAAGTGCTTGCAGATATTGAGGTCTTGCGGTGAAGTTTGTTGCGTTGTTGAGTAAGAATTTGCTTTTTACTGAAGTTTTACAACAAGATGTTTCAAATATAGTTGAAGCATGTAATGATGAAGTGACTCGTTATTATCTAGTAACTTTGCCGTATCCATACACTAAGGATGATGCAATAGAATTTATTGATAATTCTGCTAAACAGTGGGAAGCTGGAAGTGTTTTGCGCTGGGCTTTAAGATGTCGTACAACTGAGGAATTTATTGGTGTTGTTGAGCTTCGTTATGACTGTAAATTTGACTCAATAGGTGTTTGGTGTGCGCCGAAAATGCGCGGAAATGGCTATATAACTGAAGCAATCAAGACTATTGTTAAATGGAGCGTAGAGCAAAAATGGACTAAGAATAATGAGATTTATTATGCATGTATGCCACAAAACATTCCATCTGCAAGTGTTGCCAGAAGTGTCGGTTTTAAACTCTTGGGCGCTAAACAGTCTCATGAGCCATATATCCATAGGGACACTGGAATGACATACCAGTATTTGTACTCAATATATGCACCAGATGATATTGAGCAGTTTTCTTCATGGAGTGAGTACTTATGAAAAACAATGTTACAATTGCCAATTTCTTGACCATTTTGCGCGTTACATTAGCAATTCCGTTTATTTATTTACTGTTTTTAGAGAAAAGCGGGAATCATCCATATGGCATTCTTGGCGGATTTGGTTGTGTTGTTCTATTCGGCACGATTAGTCTACTTGATGTGCTTGATGGCTATATAGCACGCAAAAGATATGCAGTTACGAATTTTGGTAAATTCTTAGATCCGCTTGCAGATAAACTATTTTTAAGTGGTGTACTCTTCGTATTATGTATTTTCAACTATAAGATTATTCCATTTGCTGTGCTAATACTACTTCGCGAACTCTTCATTACAATTTATAGAGTTGTTGTCATTAGACGGTATAAAGTTGTAATTCCAGCATCGAGAGTTGGAAAGTACAAGACAGTTACTCAGTTGGTGTCTTTAGGATTTTTTGTTGCACCAATTGAATTATTGCCACCTATTTTTACATATTTTGCGTGGATTTTACTAATATTGGCTACTATCTTGACTTATATTTCAGCTGTGCAGTATATAATGCACAATGTTGGAGGTAATAAGTGTTAGAAGGATTAAGTTTGGAGCGAGCAGAAATTTCAAAGTTGCTCGGCAAAAAGTTAGAGGATAAGAATTATAAACTTGCGGTTGCAGAGTCAATTACAGGTGGTTCACTTGCAGATTCTATTGTTTTAACAAGTGGAGCGTCGAGATACTTTGTTGGTGGTGTTGTCGCATATACAAATAAAGTCAAGCATAAAGTACTTGATGTTGAGTGGAACCTTTTGGTCAGTCGCGGATCTGTAGATGAAGATGTTGCATATCAAATGGCGTTTGGTGTACGAAATCTATTTGATGTAGATTGTGCAATTTCTACTACTGGATTTGCAGACAGTGGTACTAATGCGCGAGAAGAAGCTGGTCTGGTATTTGTTGGTATTCTAACTCCTAAAAGCAGACAAGTTATTCATATGCGGCTTTTAGATGGAAATCCAGGACTTAATAGAAATCAAGTGCGTGAGTTGGCTGTGTTAAATGCACTATCAGCACTTCATGATATATTATAAAATGCACAAGTTAATACTAGAAAGTAAGACAACTAGCGCAAAAGTGTAGTTTTATATCTGGAAAAAGCAACTTCTTGTTTTATTTTTATGCTATAATAGAAGATGAAGGAACATTTTTAAGGAGTATTGATGTCGGATAAGATATTAGCGGTAAATGCAGGTTCATCCTCGTTGAAGTTTAAGTTGTTTGCGATGCCTGAAGAGGTAGAACTTTTTCAAGGTGCTGCAGATCGCATAACGGGACCAGGTGATGGTGAGTTCAGCTACAAGAAGACTGGTGAGGAAAAGGTTAAGTTATCGCTTAATATGCCAAACCATGAGGTGGCTATTGACAAGTTACTTGAAGTGCTTGTAGAATCAGGTGCAGTAACGAGTGTTGAAGAAATAAAAGGTGTCGGACATCGCGTTGTTCAAGGTGGTGAATTTTTCAAAGATTCTGTTTTGTCTACACCTGAAAATCTTGAAATTATTGAGAGTCTGAGTTCATTGGCTCCATTGCATAATCCTGCAAATATTATGGGTGTACGTGCTTTTTCAAAGGCATTGCGGAATGCAACACAGGTCTTAGTCTTTGATACAGTATTTCATCAAACTATGCCTGAAGTCAACTATTTGTATCCAATTGACCGTAAATTCTATGACAACCACAAGATTCGCCGTTACGGTGCTCATGGGACTTCACATAAATATGTTTCGCAGACTACAGCTGAAATACTTAATAAGAACATCGCTGATACTAGTGTTATAGTTGCACATTTAGGCAACGGTGCATCTATTACTGAGGTTGTCGCAGGTAAAAGTGTGAATACTTCAATGGGATTTACCCCAACTGGTGGATTGATTATGGGTACGCGTACGGGGGATATAGATCCAACGGTTATAACCTACTTGCAGAAAGTTACAGGTTTTGATGCGGATGGAGTGAATGACTTGATAACAAAACGTTCTGGTATGCTTGCAGCAACTGGTTTTAGCAATGACATGCGCGATGTTGAAGAAGCTGTTGAAAATGAAGAGCATCCACATCATGCTCAAGCAGTAGTTGCATTTGACATGTTCATTAAAAAAATTGCAGATTTTATTACACTGTATGCTGCAGATATTATTGCAAGCGGAAAAAGTTTAGATGCAATTTCGTTTACTGCAGGAATTGGTGAAAATTCTAGTACTGTTCGTAAACTAGTTGTTGATCGTTTGGCGATTCTGTCCGCAAAGATTGATGAAGTAGCAAACAGTACTAGAGGAACTATTGATATTACTGCATCAGATTCAAAAGTCAAGATTTTGGTAATTCCGACTGAAGAGGAGTTGATGATTGCTAGAGATACTGTACGACTACAAGGTTAATTGCACTTTTTAGTACTAGAATACTTTCCTGTAAAATACTAGTGTTGTGCCAATTTTCTTGAAATCTGGGAGATGCTTGCGCGAGAAGTAGTGGATTTTAGTCATTACGTTTTCTTTCTTTCTTTCCACTCTTTTATGTCCCGTACGCATAACCGTATAAGTGTTATGAATGGCACAACAAATAGCGGTATAACAAAAGCCAAAATTGTAAGAATTGGCACATATAACGGGTTTCTCTTAAATGACTCAATAAGCATCAGCGTAAAGGTGAATCCAAAAGCTATACAGACCCATAAAAGAAAAGCTTTAACGCCCCAACCATTAAAATAGCCTCTATATCTCATTTTATTTCGCACCCCTCTGCCTCTTCAAATTCTCCAACGTGCCAATCATGCGCGTCTTTATCTCTTCCAGAAACTCATTTTCATCTATTGGAAATTCATCAGTAAAACTAATGCTTATAAGATGCTCTTCCATCATAACCTGTTTATCTTCGTAGTCTATTAAGAAGTCATCAAGCGATGACTCCCTTATAATCTCAACAATCTCCTCTAGTTCCATATATTCTCCACTCTTTTCTACCATTTCCATTATACCATAGGGGTATGACATTTACTTACTCACTGGGTTTAGATCAGAAGTAGATATTTTTTTGAAAGAATATCAGAAGGATAAACAGTTTTTATAATACACAAGAAACAAGCGCATGATAAAATATGCATGTGTACAAAGTGTACGCAAATTTATTTCTGCCGCCAAAAGACACATAGTAGTGCGCTCTTGCCATCTCTTTTCAATTCTACAGGGTTTTATGGTCTATGCGACAAAAGTGAAGGGTAGTAAATTAAACGCCGTAAAAGGGATTAAAATGAATTTTAATACTTATAGAACAATATGCCCAGATATATGCAATAGTGGTATATGCCATGCAAAAGTAGAAAAATGCTCAAGGTCGCAAAGTGGCTTACGATGAAAATATCCATAAAGAAATGTTATAGCAAATGAAGTCATTATCTGCGGACGGGCTGACAAAGCAGAAGTTGCTTAAATATGATATAATGTTAAGTATGAGGATTTTGATCACTGGCGCAGGTGGCTATATTGGGCGGCATGTTGTTCGCGCTGCTTTAGATGAGGGGCATACTGTGGTTGCAAGTGATATCAACCGCAAGTATATTGACAGTTCTGTAGAGTTTTTAGATGTTGATATATTCGATGCATCTTCTAGTGTATTTGAGCGTGCAGGAAAACCAGATTTGCTTATACATCTTGCTTGGAGAGATGGTTTTATTCATAACTCAAGTGCGCATATGCTAGAACTTTCTAAACATGTTCAGTTCATCAACTCCATGATTTGTGCAGGCTTAGCAAATCTAGCAGTAATGGGTACTATGCATGAAGTTGGATACTATGAAGGTGCTATTTGTGAAACTACTCCTTGTTCTCCACTCTCATTATATGGTGTTGCAAAAAATGCACTTCGTCAAGCAACTCTTTTAACAACCCAGAACGTCAATATTTACTGGTTGCGTGCATTTTATATCTACGGTGATGACCTATTTGGTAGTTCGATTTTCTCCAAGATTGCACAACTTGGTTCATCACTGCGAGGTTCACAGACTGCAAGTTTTCCATTCACAACTGGCAAAAACAAGTACGACTTTATTCATGTTGCTGATTTAGCCAAGCAGATTATACTTGCTTCGTCTCAGTCTAGTTTTGCACTTGGTGATGAAATTACTGGGATTATCAATGTCTGCTCTGGAAAGGCAACTAGTTTGAGTCAGCAAGTTGAAAATTATATCAAAGACAATAACTACAATATTACACTTGAGTACGGTGTATTTAATGAAAGACCGTATGATTCACCATGTATTTGGGGAGATAGTACAAAAATCAACAAGATTATGGAGGCGCGAATACGTGAAACTTAGTGCCACAGAAAATAACCGTTTAGCATCCTACTGCATTTTTGATAAATACGGAATTGTAGATGACTATATTTTTGAGTATTTAGAGGATCTTAAAAAAAATGTACGTGATATAATAATTACTGCTAACGGCAAGTTACAACCAGAATATAAGACAAAACTTGAAAAATTTGGAGAAGTATATGTGCGCGAAAACA